>CAYTRL010000198.1:0-10808 GCA_964439795.1 uncultured Thermodesulfobacteriota bacterium | reverse complement strand
GACCAGGAGGATTGCGATGCCTTTCAACTGGTCCGATTGTACCTTGCCCAGAAAAACCCCGGCACGTTCATCTCGCTTCAACCATCCGATGGAAGCCAACAGTACAATGCACAGGATAATGAGGTTTGCGGTGGAAGGATATTCCGCACTTATTTTTACATTTTCATAGCAATTCAGCATCGATACCATCCCAGGGAACCCGGATCAGAACCAGCACGTCCTTCTCGGGTCCCCGGATTCTATCCAAGGAAAGGATGCAAAGGAAAGGCGGTGAACCCCCGCGTGCCCTTCACTTTCCACCCGGATGGGCTGTACAGGCCACGGGTCATTCAACCGCAGATGCCTGCACCGCAATCTTTCCTGCATTTGTTGAAATACAAGCGGTGGGAGATCAAAAAAACTGTGGTCGTTCCAGAAGAAGGCACATGTCTTTGTTCTGCGATCCGTTCGACTCAAATTTTCCAGAAAGAAAGGTCACGCTGTTGCGGGGTTTGGCATTCCAGATCGAGGGGAAAAACGTGTAAACGGAAACGGCTGGTACAAGGAAGGACCGGCCGGTCGGCCCGCCGTTACCGGACGCGGCGCCCTCCTTCCCGGGGGGCGCCGCGTTTCTTCGGATTTGCATTCTTTCGATGATACCGGCTGTCCCGGTGGATCATCGATCCGTTCATGGTTGGACCCTCAGATTCTGTACCATGTTCGGAGGCACATCATCTCCGGGCAGTTCGGACCCCGACCCCGGGTCTCCCACCACTTCCAGGACATAGTTGACCCATCCCGCATCATCCGGGGAATCGCCGGGCCGCCAGGCCGATCCGGAATCGGCGGGGCCTGTGGCCCCCACGTATGCAGGCAAGGAATGGCTCAGATACGGATGGGAGCCTCCCCCCCCATTGGCAACCGTTTTTCCGCCTCCCAGGGAGACCGAAGTGTTGGTTTTGTATTTGTCCGCACCGGACGTTCCCTTGAACAGGCCGGCGGAACTGTTCGTATAGTTCGTAGCACCCTGGAAATCGTTAAACGCATCGGTGGTAATCCACCGTGTCTCCTCACTCGTATACACGGAATGGGGGAGCCCGACGTGATAGGAGGAATGCTTTGGATCATGAATAAAATTCCGGTTGATTTCCGTGTTCGCCCACGTATACGTGGCCTCCGTCTGGCTTGAGATTCCGCTGCAGTACTCCGGATTACTGCATTGTCTCGTGGCGAGTCCGATGGAAGGTGAATTGTAACTTGTTCCGAACCCGCTCACAACATTGTTCAAGGCCTGCCAGCCCAGATCAATATTCGGGTAGTTCTCCTTGTATGCGATGGCACTGTTGATGAAGGAGTTCAGGACGGTATTATTATAGGTCGTCGTATAGAAAGTCGCCATGGTGTCCCCGGTATACCCGGCTCGGATCAAGGTATCCTGGATCATCCCTCCATCACTTATGTTGTTATACACTTGGGAGAAATCCTGGTCCGTCACCAGGGCATAATCCACGTCCCGGAAGATATTGTGATGAGCCTTGTTCCCTTTCTCCTTGTTGGATAAATCCGTGATCAGGGTCGCACCGGATCCGGACGCCAACGGCTGCCAGCCCTTGTCCTTGATCCCCACGATGGCTGTGTCAATGAGATTGTAGCGGATCTCATTGCTGTGGTTGCAATCGTTGATGTTGAAATCCGATCGATTATCGTGGTTGTGGTAATCACTGAAAAGCACAATATTCCCCGCGTTCCAGCCCGAGGGAGCGCCGTTGTTCTTGAAATAATTGTACTCGATGATGCAGTTCATGGGATGATAGGTCCGCAGCCCGCCGGGGTTTTCACCCGAGGTTGACTCCAGGTTGTCATGTATATAGCAATACCTGACAATGTAGGGCCCCCGGTCAATCGCCAATCCGGCACGCTTCCCCCCTGTGATTTCCAGTCGTTCAACGATCCAGTATTTGGGGGTCCGATAATCGCCTCCATTTGTGGACCCGAGGCCATAATACCCGGCACAAGCCGTTTTGCCGCTGGCGCTTGCATCCAGAATGGCCCACTCGCCCGGATACGAAGCAATTTTCTGATACTGTCCCTCTCCCCAGCCGGTACCATCAATATTGAAAGGGAATTGCATTGCCGTATACACGCCATAGTTTTCCGTATAGGTCCCCCCTCGCAGATAGAGAACATCTCCCTGCCCCATGGCCGCCACAGCGGCCTGAAGCGTGGAATATCCAAGTCCGTCGCCCGGGGAGCCTTTGTAGGAACTTCCATTCACCCCGTTCCAATCGCTGCCGGCTTCAGGACTTCCGCTGTCCACGTACAGGATATCTGCCTGAGCGGGCAACGCCAGGACTCCCGGGGAACAGAAAATCACGAGAAAGAAAAATAGTTTCTTCATTGAAATCTCCTCCTGAAAAAGGATGCATTCACTATGGGTTGTCGCAATACGGAAGCCCCGCTTCACTTCAGGGATTGGCCTTGCAATTCATATACCAGTTTACTTGACTTTCCATTCCCGGGAAACGAGCCGTGTCCCCGCATAACCGGCCCCGTCTTCCCCCTGGTAAAAACAGCGTTTTTTGAACCGCGGGGACAGATATGCGTTCTGTTTTTCAATAACCTCTTGATTGTAATAGGGTTATCGGACCTTTCCACCGTGGAAAACGTCCCCAACCGGATCCGGTTCATCTTGCCCGCTTTCTGCTTTCTGAACGGAACATGGGGGCACACCTGGCCCCCCGGACTCCCCGCTTTCATCGGTTGCAACAAAAATGGTATTCACACGTCCCAAAAATGTAATTCTCCGGCCGGTTTATGGAGCAGGACAAGGAAAGCGTTTTCCCTTCCGGAAAAACGGATCCGTTTCGGAAAAGATCCCGGCTTTCCTTCGGTCGGTATTCCCTGCCTGCGAAATGGGGGGAAAAAGAAGGGTTCCCCGCAGTACCGAATCATCTCTTTGAGGGTGTCCACATGATCAACCGCTCTCCCCGCAGGAATTTGTACCAGGCGGTCAGAATGGAAAGGTTCACCACGGTAAAGTACATCGGGATCTTCACAAACAGGTTCCCCCCTTTTCCCGTGGACCGCCACCCATAATAGGCAGTCAGATAGAATACAACCTGTGCGACAAACAACAAGAGAAAAACAGACGATTCGAAGAGCAGGCATGCATTGGTAACAAGGAGCATGATGAGAAAGATGGGGACCAGCCATCGCAGGAGTTTATGACAGAAATACTGATAGGAAAAGAGGCGATACCGGAAAACGTTCAGCAGTTCCGCATGTTGAAAATAGACGGTCATACCTCTCAACACCGTCCGCACCTTCCTGTCAAATTCCTTCTTCTCATCGGCGATGTCCTGGTAATACCCGTAGGTCTCCGGATCCGACACGCCTCGTTTTCCCATTTTGATGGTATTCAGCAGGGTTCGGAAATCGCTCTGCATTTCGGCGGAGAAGTCGTGACACACTTCTTTTCTTGCCGCAAAAAAAGAACCGCTCAGACCTACGATGGAGTTTGCCTGGGATTCCAGCTCCCGCAACATCATCTCATAGCGGACATAGAAATTCTCTCCGCTGACGGCCCCTTCGGGAGTGATGACCTTGTCCTTGCTGCTCACACATCCTATTTCGGGATCATGAAAGTTCGCGGCGAGGGTCCTGAGCCCCTGTTTGTCCAGTCGGGTAGCAACGTCGGAGAACACCACGACGTCTCCGGAAGCCAGACCGAGGGCTTCCTTCTGTGCATTCTCCTTTCCTCTTCTCTGGTTGATTTCCAACAATTGGACCCCGTGCGGTTCGTATTCTTTCACGATGTCGTTCGTCCGGTCATCCGATCCGTCGGAGGCAACGATGACTTGCAGTTTCTCCTTCGGATAATCCTGTTCGATGGTATTCTCCAGTTTCTGCCGGATCCTGCCTTCCTCATTGTGAGCCGCAACAATCATGGTCACGGAAGGGAAAAACGCCTCCTTCCTGACCGTCTTCTTTCTGACCAGGACGATCAGCCGGAGAGAGATCGGATAGCCGATGTATGCATGAAAAACGAGCAAGACAAGGATGAAAAAGATTGTTTGCATGTTCCCCCTCTTTCCTCCCCGCATGAAACAGGGACCCACACGTTTCCACCGGGAATACAGAGCGGTGATCCGCGGAACGTTATGGAACGGCCGCCCCCTTCGAGGCCTGCCATCGATTGTAGTGCAGGTTCAACAGGGGCAGAAACTCCTCGGTTGCCTTCAGGGACCCTTCTCTGGAGGGATGGTTGTCCTCTTTTCCATCCCGGGGGTACACCAGGGTGTTCCCCGGTTCCTGGACCTGATGCTGTTCCGCTCCCTGCCAGAAACGGTGGTGGTTTCCCGTTTTTTCCCCCGCGTCGTTTTTCGACCAACTCTCCCCGGAGGTCAATACGTTGTAAAGATCAAATACGAAGACATTGTTCAGATCGTAGTCGTTCTCCTTGAGCCAGTCGTGCACGAGCCAGTTGCTGAATTCCCTGGCCGCTTTGCCGTTCTGCGGCAGGTCCACTTCCGGCGGCGGCGTGATGACGACAAAGAACTTGTCAGGCCTCTGCTTGAAATACCGCAGCAATTCATTGTAGACCCGTTTGCAGTTCGCAACGGTGTGCTCTTCAGAACCCGCGGAGAAACCCGTGGGAAACCGTTCCCCCGTGGTTGCGGGCGAATCCGGCGCTCCTTTCAGCTTCGAATTGGGAAAACAGGACTTGAACATGATGAGTTCGTTCTCTCGTTGCGCTCCGGGGTTTTCCAGGCTGTTTTTGTGGTCCCCAAACGCTTCGCTCTCGTTGTTTTCCTTGTACACGGCTTGCATGATCTGGCGACTTTCCGGGCCGCGGAACCATTCATACCAGGATCCGATGTCTGTTCGATCCCCGATCCGGTACATCCCTTTCCCGTCCAGGCCGAGAAGGGCCATGGCCTTCCGCTTCCCCTTCGCTACGAGCCCCTCGGACAACTGCGGCGGCTCCCAACCATACGTGATGTCGTTGACATAATAGTTATTCTCGTTCAGTTTCCCGACGAGACCGCCGTTCTCATGGGCAAGCCAGTTCCCGCCTACCGAATGATGGATAAAGATCAATTTCACGGGTTCGGAGGGAGCGCTCGTGTCCTGCGGAGCGTCGTGTTGCTTCCCGGACCGGTTCGCCGTCCCTTGCACGTGTTCATCCAAGGTTTCACTCCCTGTTTCTCGTGGCTGCACGCTTCTTGCCTGCCGGGCCTGATCCTCCACCTTTTCTTTGCACCCACAGGGATAAAGAACCATCACGAACAGCAAGGCTGAGGCAATCCGGTACGCTCTTTTTCGCATGTTTCTTCTCTCCGTCCAACGGGTTCACCCTTGCCCCTTTGGCCGACCATGGATCGTTGTCATCTCCCCACCTTTCGACGCACCGCACGGCACGGATGTTCCCGAAATCAGGGGGCGGGTACGCGTCCCCGCCCAGGGTCAAATCTTGCTCATCCTCCGGCCGTAGTCCCTTGAACGTTTCCGTTTGTTGAGCATCCGTAGAGACGGTTCCATGCCCGGGGTGTCTACCGGCGTTGGCGCGGGAATTCCGCCTCCCCTTCTTCCCGTCCGCTTCGCTTCGCCGCGTGCAGCAGGCAGGCCTCGATCCTCCTGCAATCCCCGCGGGAAAGGTACGGGTGTGTGGGGAGCGTAAAGAGACGGTTCGCAAACTTTTTTCCTTCAGGAAACGCTTCTCCCGGATCGCGTACATGCCGTTCCACGATCCCGTCGATGGAATCGGGGTATCCGGGCATGAACCCCAGACCGTTCCGGGAAGCCGCTTCCAGGATTTCTCTCCTTTCATTCGAAGATCCGGATAGTACGGGAAAACGGATAAGCCCTTCCCCCTTGCCGGAAGCGAAGGTCTTCCAGGGTGTATTCTTGAGCAGCGCCGTCCATCGCTGAACGTTCTCCGAGCGTTTCTCCCTGCATTTCGCCAACCGTCTCTTCCAGTCCCTCAACATCCCCGCCTGAAAATAAGACATCCGATGGACAGAAAACTCTGGATCGTAGAGCGTCTCCCCCAACCGGAGAAAAGGAAAGAGCTTCGGGATCCAGAACAAGGAAGGCCGGGAAAAGACCCAGAGAATGTTGGCGTAAGCAATCAGTTTCAGAAGGCCAAGGGGTTTGTATTCCGTCAAGGCGCCTATCCGCATCTCGATCCGCTGCGCGATCTCGGTCCGGTTCGTCAGGATCACACCCCCTTCCACCGTTGAAAGCACCTTCCCCCGGCCCAGGCTGAAGATCCCCACGTCACCCCGTGTGCCCGCCTTGCGTCCGTTCCGCTCCGCGCCCATGGCCTGAGCGGCATCCTCAATGATGTACGGCGGCGGTCCGCCCCCCGCCGGGCGAACCCCTTCCACTTCCGCCTGACATCCGAACAGATGGGTGGGGATGACGGCAAGGATCCGTCCCTTTCTGTTTTTCTCTGTTCCCCGACCGTTTTCACAGCCGGAAACATCCGATCCCCCGTGCCCTCGGGGCGCGGCCCCCCCGGTCGCAGGCCCCGGGGGCCTGGCGGGGAGGGCGGGGACGCCCATGGAAGTCCAGGCAGTCTGGTTGCATATCGCAAAGCGTCACCTGGAGACCCGCCCGGGCGACGGCCGACGGTACGGAAAAACAGGTATAGGACGGGATGAGAACCTGTCTGCGCTCGGGATGGATATCATGCAGGGCCTGCAGCACGACGGTGAGTGCGGCTTTTCCCGAGGACAGCAGGAAGCAGTGACGAACCCCGAAGTGGTTTCTGATCTCCTGGGCGAACCGCTCACGATCCCTGCGAAGGAGCCCCGCCACCCCCCCCAGGATATCGGAAGGACGGATGGGAGCCACCGCCGGAGGCAGTGTTCTCTGGATCCTCGGGAACGCCAAAATCCCGTGCTCCTCCTTTGCCTGGCACGGCTGCCCGTGAAGATGGAACAACAGCAACCTGCACCCGGCCCATTGAGAAACAGGCTGATTTCATCCGGTTGCTAAAGGCCGATGTGTTTCCGTATCATCGGGCCCACCACCCGGGTAACCGGTATGGGCAGCCGACTCCAGTACCGGCCCGCCTTCTGCATGAGGGAATTCTCGGAGATGCTCTCCTCCCTTTCCTTTGCCCCCAGAAACACAAACTGCCAGTTCAGCGGTTCCGGGAGGGCTCCCCACTGCTCCTTGAACTTGAAGGTTCCCTCCCCGGGTGTTGACCGCCCAAAATCAAATCGCGACAGCCCGTTCTCGATGGCATGCTCCATCATGCTCCAGTAGAGGAGCATGTTCGGGCTGAACCGGTTGTAGGCTCGGAGCGCCGAGGCCCACGGATTGTACAAGGTGTCCCCGAACGCCAGCACAAAGCTGCATGCCACGGGAACCGCATCCTTTCGGCAGATGACGATCCGGGCCTGTTCACGAAAGGTCTCCATCACGTGGAACATGAGGCGCTTTGCGTGTACGGGAGAACCCAGGGCCCTCATGTTCACCACAAAGACCTGGTAGAAGTCATCGAGAAGTTCTTCCCCCCCGACCTCCGCCGTCAGCCCCTCTTTTTGGGGTTTTCGGATCTGGCTCCGCAGCTTGGCCTTGAATGACTTCATCAACTCGTCGGGGGAGGACGGCAAACCCAGAAGCATGCGGACCTTTTGTGAAGACGTCCACATGCGGCAGTTCTTGCCCCTCCCTTCCTGTTCGCCGGGATCCCAGCCACTGTCCGGTTCCAGACAAGCATGGGCTTGCGTATGACGCAGTTCGATACAATCGGCCTTCAGGCCGATGCCGAGCCGGACAGCCTCCGAAATAAGCACCTTTTCCGCCTCCTCATCACGGGAGAGGATGCCGCCAAGATCGAAGAAGGGAAGCGAAGTCAGGCGGTTGCCGAAAAAAAGGTGCTTCATGTGAACCAGGGGGAGCACCCCGGCAACGGTTTCCTCCGCCCCGGGGTCCGTGCCTGATGAGTGGGATGCGGGGTCCCGTTTTTCCCAGGCGATCAGGAAGTAGGTACGATGACCATATGCACTCTCAAGGACCTTCTTCCAGGCAGACAGATGGTACAGGTTCGCCCCGGGGTGTTCGCGAACGAACGCATCCCAGGCGTTTTCATCCCCGTGAGACAGGCTCCTGACGGTCAAATGCATGGAACGGTTTTCACCTTTCTTCCTGGGTTCCGTGGTTCCGCCGTTTGATGCTGATTTCACTCAATGTGCGGCGGTCCCGGTCTTGGTTTTTAGGGACGAGCGGGGGTGAGAAGAACACAAGAGACACTGTCCCTCTTGATTCCTCAACGGATTTCCTCCTGCCGCATGGGGGCGGGGAGGCAAGGGGGAGCGTCTTGAGATGGACATTCGTTGAGACCAGAATGAGGGTCAACCAGGAGACATGACGTGTTAGAAAAGGATCACATTTCAGACAGGTGTGATCATGGGGTGCCTTCATTCATGAACATCCACATGGAGGGCATCACGTGAATGCCCCTCCGAATGGACGCGCGTATACTCCCGAAAAGAAGGTGAAGCATGAAATATTCGGACCCGTGAGCCGTGCATGGTTTGGGTCACTGCCCGCGGGTCGGCTGGCCCTCTCTCAGGGAAGGAGCCGGGGCTGGCCTGGCTTGCCGGGCGGATCGATCGACACAACTTCCGTCATCAACTCAGTGGAAGGCGCGCTCTCGTTCCCGCTGGAGTCATAAGCGGTGATGGCAAAATAGTAAACACCCGGCTCCAGAGAGAGTTCCCACGTGCTGGCGTCCTTATTCCCGATGGTTACGGACTGGGAATAGTCCTCCTGGGCGCGGGGCATATCCCCGTAATACAGCTTGTATCCGGCCAGGTCGCTCTCCGTGTTTGCGTCCCATGCCAGGGTCACCGTGGCCGCGTGGGCCAGCGGACTCGTGCAGCAGAGCATCACAATGAGAAGCAGTAGTTTCTTGAACATCACGGTGCCTCCTCTCTTTTTTCCTGCATGTGTTCCGTTGATCCCGCTGCGCCGTTTTTCTTTCCCCGGGCCAACAAAAGTACAGGATTGTAATTAACTGATGAATCAGGTAACCCCATTGATGACGACCCGTTTCCCCTTCTCTTCACGATTGCCCTTTCATTTCAACAAGATGGGGTGAAGATGGCCGGGGGGATTTTCCGTTTTTTCCCGCTCCATCTCCTTTACGCATTGGGATCTTGCAAGTTCTTTGCCACGATCAACTTGTTCTGCCTTGACTCCCTCTTGTCAACCTGCCGGACGGTCTGGATGGTGCAGGACATCGTCCGGGAAGGCCCTATCAATCGGGGAACAGCGAGGAAATCCTCGTGAAGGGGAAATCCCGTACCAGGGATTGCAGTCGTTGTTCCGTCTTGTCCAGGTGGGTATAGTGCCGGAAGCGGGATCTCAACGGCAGGTGAGGAATCCTGGGCTGGTCCGGGTCAATCTCCCAGGGATGCAGGTAGAACACGAAGGCCCTGCCCTCCCGACTCACCCTCTTCAACCCCCATTTCACGAACCTGTAAGGAAAGATCCGAAAGTATCCACCGCCTGCCACCGGGATGTTCACCCCCAGCATCCGGAAGGTGGCCACGGGGATTTCCAGGATCTCTCCGGGTGCCGCAGGTTCGCACCCTTCCAGCGGGAGTTGCACCGGTCTTATCTTCAAGTCCTCGAAACAGGTTGCGTTCCCGTTTTCCAGCAGGATCCGGAACGGCTCCCTGGGAGCGGAGGGGATCCCGTACTGGTCGTGGCGAATGGGAAAGATGCTCGAGTCGTATCGATATCCTTCCTCGGCCAGGATAGTCAGGGCCCAGAGAGTCCGGTTCGTAATGGAGTAGGTGGGTGCCCGGTACCCCAGCACCGGCTTGCCTGTGATCTGCTCCAGGATCTTTTTGCTCCGGCGGATGTCCTGTCGAAAACCCTCCGGCGTCTGCCGGCCGATGTGCTGGTGTCCATACCCGTGGGAGGCCACTTCGTGGCCGGCCTCATGGATCTTCCGCACGAGGTCCGGGGCGCGTTCCGCGATCCATCCGAGCACGAAGAAGGTCGCCTCCGTCCCTTCACGCGCCAGAAGCTGCAGGATCCTCTCCGTATTCTTTTCAACCCTGAGTTCGAACGATCCCCACTGATCCGTTCGGATGGTACGGGAAAAGGCGTGGACCTGAAAATAATCCTCCACGTCGATGGTGAGAAAATTGGTGATCCGCGGATGAGTGTCGGAAGGCTTCATGGAAAGGCGAGCTTTCGAATTTCGGGTAGGCTCCGCCCGATCAACCCCATCGGGATTGTTGGAACCTCTTGTTTTCAGGACCTTTTTATCGACGACGAAATCCGCCTTCTGTTTTCCGAAAGGCCCTCAGGCGACCTTCTCCACCAGGGACTGGTGAAGTTCGAGTCGCGCCTGGTAATTCACGAACTCAAGCAGGACCCTGACACGTCCGTTGTCGGAGGCCCACGCTTCAAAGATGCCTGACAATTCCTTGAAGGGTCCCCGAAGGATCCTGACCCGGTCGTTTTTTTCAAACGTCTTCTTCCGGATGATGCCGTCTCTCTGCTCCAGCTCTCGAAAGGTCTCCACCACCCGATTCTCCACGGGAACCGGCTGGATGCTCTCCGGCAGGAGCTTCCGCACGCCCCGGGTCCACCGGACAAAGGGGATCTGCTCTTCCGATTCGAACCGGACAAACAGGTAGCTCGGAAAGAGGGGTTTCCTCGAGAGGGCTTTTCTGGAACCCGCGGTCCTCAGTATCTCCATCATGGGGAGGTAGACGTTGAACCCCTTTTGCTCCACGTAGTACCTGGCTCGGTCTACTTCTCGTACATTGGTCTGGCAGACAAACCATGACAACACG
>CAYTRL010000197.1:0-10823 GCA_964439795.1 uncultured Thermodesulfobacteriota bacterium | reverse complement strand
CGCGACCTCCCGGAATCCAGCGACGTGAACGTGGGGTTGATCCTTTCCCTGCTCGGCTTCGATCCCTCGGATCTCGGGGGCATTCGTCCGGAGGACTTCACCTGGGGGCCCCTGCGCCATTTCACAGAGGACCTGTTCCACATGATCCGAGATGTGGGCGGATCCCTGGAGGCCTGCGACTTCACCATGCCCGAACCGTTGGTGATTCCTCCCGAGAACGTTCCCCGCCAGCATGAAATCCTTGTTCGGTACGCAATCGCCTTCTTCAACCAGACCCTGCGGGGTATCCCGGACCGGCAGGGCAACCTGGACGGAACCTGGGCCTCCGGGCAGCCGGATGTACGGTTCACCCGGGAAGAATAGCGCATCCCGGCCCGCTCACCCCCCGATCACCGAGGTCTTGATATACTCCCGGCAGGCGCATTCCGCGTCCCCGACGCGGGGGATCACGTCCAGTATCAGGCGGATCACGTTCTCCGCGTTCTGCTTCATGATCTCCAGGATCATCTCGATGGTCACGTGCTCCTCCGACTCGTGCCAGCAGTCGTAGTCCGTGGACATGGCCATGCTGGCGTAGCAGAGCCCGGCCTCCCGCGCCAGGGTCACCTCGGGCACGGTGGTCATGTTGATCACGTGGCACCCCCAGCTCCGGAACAGGTGGGATTCGGCCCTGGTGGAGAACCGGGGGCCCTCGATGGTCACCATGGTGCCGGTGGGGTGGTGCTTGATGCCCTGGCTCGCGGCCCGCTCGATAAGGAGCTTGCGCAGCTCGGGGCAGAACGGATCGCCCATGGGGATATGGCAGACCCGGTCCGTGTCGTAGAAGGTGCTCGCCCGCTTGGTGGTGCGGTCGATGAACTGGTCCAGAAAGACCAGGTGTCCGGGCTCGATCTCCTCCCGCAGCGAGCCGCAGGCGGTGGCGGCCAGGATGTGGGAGCATCCCAGGGACTTCAGGGCCCAGATGTTGGCCCGGAAGTTCACCGCGGACGGGTAGATCGTGTGCTTCTTGCCGTGCCGCGCCAGGATGGCCACCTCTACACCCTCGATCCTGCCGCAGGTGACGGCACTGGAAGGTTCCCCGAAAGGCGTGGTGACGGTCTTCTCCTCCACCTGTGACAGGATGTCCGGATCGTCCAGGCCCGACCCCCCGATGATGCCCAGCTTTACCATCTTCTCTCTCCTCTTTTTCCGATCCAATGGGTTTTTCTCTGTTATGCAGCAGGACCGCCGCTTGGCCGGTTCGCCATCTTACTCGATTTGCCGGCACATCTGCAACGGCGGAGGTTCCCGGACCATCCAATAGATGGAGGCGCACAGACAGGGCATGGAATCCGCACCACGCATTCTCAGGATGGGTCATCAATCGTTGGCCCGCGCCCTCCGGAAGCTGTGGAGCCTCTTACTAAAGCCTTTTCAGGTTTGGTCCGATACTTCAGGTAGGGGGAAAGACCCTGATGACAGGATCGGGAAATTCCTGAACCCCAGCCGGTCACCGGGCACGGGCCCCGCCGCCCCCGGCCGGACCCGGACCCGGGCCATGCGAAGGGAGCAGACCATGACGGACAACACTGACCAGACGCTTCCGTTTCATCTGGCAGCCGTCAAGGACGGCCATCGGCGGTTCGAGAACGCCTTCCGAGCCGTAGCCAGGATGATCCTGGAAGAAGAGATCCAGAAAACCGTGGTGAACGGAAAGACCACCTACGACTTCCGCATCTTTCGCGCCGGGAAAAAGCACCTGATCGGGCTGTACGACGAGATCAACAGCTTTGTTTCCTACGTGAAGGACGCGGCCGCCAACGGCTCATCCAGCGAGATGGCGTTCGTGCTCGTGGGGGAACCGGGTAACGGGAAGACCTTTTTCGTGGAGTTCCTCTGCGAGAAATACCGGAACTTCCTCTCCCGTCCGGAAAACCGCAGATACACATTCCAGTTCCAGAACATGGACCAACTGGAAGGATACGGCCGCATCCGGACCGTCGAGTCCCAGACCTACGAGGACCCGATGATCCTGGGGATGAACCTGTTCGAGGACCGGGACGAGAACAAGCGGTACCTGGCCGAGCAGGTCGGTTTTTCCGACGCGCAGATCGAGACCCTCTACGAAGGCTACCGGCCCCTGGGGGCCTGTTCCGCCTACATCTGGAACCAGATCCGGTCGTTTGCCGGCGGGGACACCCACAAGATGCTGGAGTTCGTCCGCCTGGCGCCCGTCCCCCTGATAGAGAGCCTGGGTACGGTCACCGGCAAGTACCCGGCCAAGGACAAGATCACGTCGTCTGCCGTGGACCTGCTGGGCGAGGAATCAATCCAGCGGCTGCTCCACATCACGGACACCAACAACCCCTACCGGTTCGACCTCCGGCGCGGGGCCCTGGCACGGGTGGCCGGCGGGGGAATCCACTTCAGCGACGAGATCTACAAGAACAAGAAGGACCTGGTCCAGGTCTACCTGGGCGTGATCCAGAACCGCACCATCGAGATGGACGGGTACAAGTGGCCCATCGACACCCTGATCATCGCCACCAGCAACAACGCGGAGTTCAACCGCTTTCTCTCCGAGAAGGAGGAGGCGCCCATCGTGGACCGGTGCCGCATCTGCTACTTTTCCCACAACACCAACTACCGGCTCCAGGAGCAACTCACGTCCTATGCCATCGGAAGCGAGACCAAGACCACCCTGACCAACGAGTCCCTGCACCAGGACCCGAACCTGAACCATGCCGTGTCCGCCGCGGTGGTCCTCTCCCGCCTGCCCCGGGCCGAGAAGCTGACCACAGTGGAGATGATGAAGCTGGCCGCGGGGGAGGTGGCCGGGGAGAAGAGCATCAAGACCCTGGCCGAGGTGGTGGACACCCTGAACCAGGATCCGGACGTCACCCGCCGGTTCGGACAGAAGGGCCTGGGACAGCGAAACCTGGGGCGGATCATCCAGTTGACCCTGGAAAGCTCCGAGACCCAGGAAGGCCGCTGCATGTTCGCCCACGACATCTTCCGGGCCATGGAGCGGGTTGTCCTGGACTACGTGGTGGACGCCAACGACCGCGCCAAGTACCTGGAGGATCTGAAGACGTCCAAGGGCCTCTACCGTGAACGGATCATGACCGAGATGTTCAACGCCTACATGGACGAACCGTACGCCATCCGGAAGGATGTGATGAACTATGTGAACATGATCATCGGCATCGACGCGGAGAACCTGGGCCCGGACAAGATGTGGAAGTACCGGGATCCCCAGTCCAAGGAACTGCGCGCCATCAAGATCGACGAACGGTTCATCAACAGCGTGGAGGAGCGGCTGGGGCTGAAAACCCAGGAGCAGCGCCAGACCTTCCGGACCTCCATCCGGAAGATTTACGGGCAGAAGATCTCGGCGGACCCCAACTATGATTTCATGGACAACCTGGAACTGGTCAAGGCGGTGACCGATGTGCGCCTCAAGTCGGACATCGCCGGCGCGGGGAGCCTCATCGGGGCCCTGGCCAACCGGACCAATGAAGAGAACCAGAAGTTGTACAACCGGATGATCGAGACCATGCTGCAGAAGCTTCACTATTGCGAGACCTGCGCGCAGAAGACGATCGAATATTTCTGCACACAGGATGACGAAACCTAGTCCGGCGAACCTTAAAAAAGGGGGTACCGGATCATGAAATCGAAACACTTCAAACTGCTGCCTTATGCATACGACGACCTGACTCACCTGCAGAACATGGCCGCGCCCCAGGCCTCGTCCGCCATCCACGTCCGTTCCCTGGATGAGTTGCTGGAGCGGGACCGGCAGAGAGAACAGGACGGGTTTCCCCGGAAGATCCAGGTCGGGCGCCTGGTACGGCCCGGCAAAGGGGGAAAGGACAAGATCGTGGTGGTCCCCACCACCGTGGAGGAGAAGTTCATCCATGACATGTCCTTCTCCCCCGAGTCCGCGGAAGAACCTGCCGGGGGGAGCGGGGAGGGAGAAGAGGGAGAGGTGATCGGTGAAGAGCCGGTCCATGCTCCGGACGGGGACGGGACCGGGGCGGGAGAGGGACAGGGGGGGGAACACGATGTGGAGTCCAGCGCCTACGATCTGGGCAGGATCCTGACCGAAAAGTTCAGCCTTCCCAACCTCAAGGACAAGGGCAAGAAACGCTCCCTGACGCGCTACACCTACGACATGACCGACCGGAACCGCGGTTTCGGGCAGTTCCTGGACAAGAAGGCCACCCTGCGGAGGATCGTGGAAACCAACATCGGTCTGGGAAGGCTTCCCGACCTGGACGACCTGGACCCCGCCGACCTCCTGGTCTCCCCGCACGACAAGGTTTACAGGATCCTCTCTCGAGAAAAAGACTATGAATCCCAGGCCATGGTCTTCTTTCTCCGGGACTACTCGGGATCCATGGCCGGCAAGCCCACCGAGCTGGTGGTGGCCCAGCATGTACTGATCTACAGCTGGCTGCTGTACCAGTACGAGAAACAGGTGGAAACCCGGTTCATCCTCCACGATACGGAAGCCACGGAGGTCCCGGACTTCCACACCTACTACAACTCCCGGGTGGCCGGGGGAACCAAGGTGGCTTCCGCTTTCCGCTACGTCAACGAGGTGGTGAAGCGGGAGAGCCTGGTCCGGGACTACAACCTGTACATTTTTCACGGCACCGACGGAGACGACTGGGACAGCCAGGGCGAGGAGGCGGTCCCCGAGTTGAAGAAGATGCTGGAGTATGCCAACCGGGTGGGGATCACCGTTGCCCGGAACAGCATGGGAACCGGCAAGGACACCCAGGTGGAACAGTATGTGACCCAGTCCGGGCTGCTTAAGGAAAAGTCCGACCTGCTCCGGTTGGATGTCATGGAGCCTGAGGCCGACGAACCCAGGCTCCTGGAAGGCATCCGGCGGCTCCTTTCCTGAAACGGGGCCACGGCAAGGGACCTCGGGAGGACACAACTCATGGAACTGATCAATCAGCATACCAAGGGGATCATGGAGGGCTGCAAGGAGCGGGCCCGGAATGCGGGGCTCGTGTTCCAGGACGAATCCCTGGAATACATCGTGACCAACCGGGACCTGCTGGATCTCTCGCCCAAGCTGATGATCCCCACCCTGTACGACTACTGGGTGCACGACGTGCAGGTGCTCCGGGAAAGGGGGAAGTACGAACTGTATCCGAACAACCCGTATGAGACCGTGATCAATACCCGCCCGCCCATCTCTTTCTACAACGACAACAACCCCGACTGGCTGAACGTCATGATCTTCTATCACGTGCTGGCGCACATCGACTTCTTCCAGAACAACCTCTTTTTCCAGGACACCTGGGAGTACGATTTCGCAGGCCAGGCCCTTTCCGACAAGCGCGTGATCTCCCGGCTCCGGTCGGAGAAGGGGCGGTGGGTGGATTATGTGATCGAGTTCGCCCGGGGAATCGACAACCTGGTGGGGTACTACGACGAGATGTGCGACCGGGACCGTCCGTCCGGGGCCGGGCCGGACCGGTTGGATTTCTACTTCGACCTGTTTCTGCAGGACGTAAAGAAGGTGAAGATCGCCGACTACGTGAGTGAGCTGGAACGGTACAACGCGTGCATGCGGGAACACGGCGAGCGGGGGGGAAAGCTCTTTTTCGAGGAGGTGGCGCGGACCTACCCGGAGTTCGAGGCCGTGTATGAAGGGCACCAGGCGTCCCGGAAGAAACGGAGCATCGACCTGATCGAGTTTTTGACCGAGCATTCCGGATTTCTCAAGAAAGACGAAAACCGGTGGATGAAAACGCTCCTGCAGATCGTGCGGAACACGTCGATGTTCTTTCAGCCCCAGATACGGACCAAGATCCTGAACGAGGGGTGGGCCAGCTACTGGCATGAGACCCTCTTCCTCCAGGACGACCGGATCCGGGGCCACGAGGTGGACTTTGCCCGGGTCAATGCCTGGGTCACCTCGCTGCCCCGCGTGGGCATCAACCCGTATGCCCTGGGCATGCGCCTGTTCCGCTACATCGAAGAGATGGGAGATAAGGGGAAGGCCTCTCTGGCGTTCCGGCGTCTGCAGGACCTGGACCACCGGAAACACTACGACACCCGGGCCGGGGACGGACGGCGCCTGATCTTTCACGTGCGTGAGGTCCTGTCCGACTTTCTCTTTGTGAACACCTTCGTGGACCAGGATTTCATCAACACGCACAAGCTTTTCGTGGCCGGCAGGCGCCTGAACCAGCAGAAGAGGGTGTGGGAATACTACGTGAAGAGTCGGCGGGCCCGGGATTACCGGAAGATGCTCCTGGACAATCTGTACCACCCGCCCCACATCACCATCGACCCGGAGAAGAGCACGGACACCTGCCTCTACCTGTCCCACCGGTTCGAGGAGAGGCCCCTGGTGAGGGATTACATCGCCAACACCATGCTGGGCCTCGAATACCTGTGGGGAGGCACGGTAAAGCTGGAGACCAGCGAGGCGACGCCGTCAACAACGAAAAAACCGCCGGACGTCAAGCTGTTCCCGTTCCCCCATCCGGCCGGGGAAAGCGAACAGCAGACCTGGTCGTGGCAGCGGGTGCTGTACACCATGGAGAACCGGAAGCTCAAACGGAGCACGATGTAGGGGGTTGATGAATCCGCCTGTGTAATCAGGCTGTTCAAAAGGTGCCAGATGCAAGGCGCGCGCAATTCTGAGGAAGGAGGCGTACCTCTGAAGTACGTTGACGGACGAAGGATAAGCGGAACGCAGCAGATGGTGACTTTTCAACAGTCTGACGGCGGGTTAACAACGGGGGGGTAACTCATGGAAAACCTCGAAAAGGCACTGTCGCACCTCAACGGCGGCGGGCGGGAACTGCTGCTCCGGCCGCCCGTACCGTTCGAAACCTTCCTGAAGCGGATCGCCGACAAACCCAACCACATCATCAGGAATATCTTCCAGGTGTTCCACGACATGATCCTCCGGTACGTGGAGGCCGGGATCGATGAGTACGAGGGGGACCCCGAGTCGATCCACTACCGGCATTACGACTGCAGCGCTCTGTTCGTGGAGGGTGCGGACTCCCCGTTCTTCGCCGACCGGCTGTTCGCCAACCGTATGATCAGCAACATCGAAGCGCTCCGGTCCGGGGCACAGCAGAACAAGATCTACATCTTCCAGGGCCCTCACGGCTGCGGCAAGAGTACCTTCCTGAACAATATGCTGCGCCGGTTTGAGGAATACACCCGCACCGAGGAAGGCGCCTGTTTCGAAGTCATCTGGCGCCTGGACAGGCGGTTGCTCCGGGGGGCCGCGGGGTTGAACAGCGCCCTTTCCGAAGACGGCGGTATCCCCCTGTTTGCCGGCTCCCCGGCGGGAGAGGACGCAACCCGGGGCCCGGGCCCGGGGAAATCACCTGACAGCCCCGGGACCCCGGACGATGGGGGTTCCCGGGCCGGAGGGGGCCTGAACGGAGACATCCTGGAGGTCCCCTGTCCCAGCCACGATCACCCGATCCTGTTGATTCCAAAGCCCACCCGGCGGGCCTTTTTGTCGGACCTGTTCCGGAACGATCCGTTCGCTGAACAACTGTTCGCAGACAAAGGATACGAGTGGGTGTTCCGGAACGACCCGTGCACCGTATGCAGCTCTCTCTACAACGCCCTCTTTGCGAAGCTGAAAGATCCACGCGCCGTCCTGCGCATGCTTCACGTGCGGCATGTTGCCTTCAACCGGCGCCTGGGCCAGGGGGTTACGGTGTTCAGCCCGGGCGACAAACCGCTGAAGAACAACGTGCTGGTTCACGACGTTCTCCAGAAACGGCTGGACGAACTCCTGGGGGAGAGCCACCGGGTGAAGTACATCCACTCCCGGTACGCCAGGACCAACAACGGCGTCTACGCCCTCATGGACATCAAGGGGCACAACGTGCAGCGGTTGACCGACCTGCACAACATCATCAGCGAGGGCGTCCACAAAGTGGAGGACACCGAGGAGAGCGTAGACTCCCTGTTCCTGGCGCTCATGAACCCCGAGGACAAGAAGAACGTGGAGGAGTTCCCATCGTTCTCGGACCGGGTCGCGTACATCCACCTCTCCTATGTGATGGATCTGAACACGGAAGTGGACATCTACCGGGACATCTTCGGCAAACAGATCGAGGACCGCTTCCTGCCCCGGGTACTGCACAACTTCGCCCGGGTCATCATCTCCACGAGGCTCAACCTCACCTCCGAAGCCATGAACGAGTGGATCGAGGAACCGAAGAAATACAGCCTTTACTGCGATGAGAACCTGCAGCTGCTCAAGATGGAGATCTACACCGGGCACATTCCGCCGAGGCTCCTGGAAGAGGACGTGAAGCGTTTCACGGCCAAGCGCAGGCGGCGGATCATCCGGGAGGCCGAGAAAGAAGGGGTCAAAGGGTTCTCCGGCCGGGATTCCATCCGGATCTTCAACGACTTCCTCTCCCAGTGCGCCCGGGAGGACAAGCTCATCACCATGTCCGCTCTGTACGATTTCTTCACGCGGAAGGTGGACAAGGAGACCAAGGAGGCCGTGCCCAAAGCGTTCCTTGACTCCCTGACCCGCATGTACGACTACTCGATCCTCCAGCAGGTCAAAGAATCCCTGTACGGCTACAACGAGGAGGAGATCTCCCGGGACATCCAAAACTACCTGTGGGCCGTCAACTTCGACCCGGGATCGATCTCGGTCTGCACCTATACCGGAGACCGGCTGGAGATCACGGAACCGTTCTTGGAAGGGATCGAAAAACGCCTGCTTGGGCCCGGGCCGGACCAGGACAAACGGCACGCGTTCCGGAAAGATGTGCAGAAGGAGTACGCATCCAGAACCCTCACGCAGGAGATCCGGCTGGACGGAAAGCCGGTGGAAGAAACGAACCTCTACGCTGCCCTCCACGAGCGGTACGTTCACAACCTGAAGGAAAAGGTGCTGGACCCGTTCCTGGAAAACGAGAACTTCCGGCGGGCCATCAAGGCCTTCCACGACGAAGAGTTCCGGACCTACGACCGGAAGATCCAGAACGATGTCCGGTTCCTGATCCGGAACCTATGCAACAACCACCGGTACACGGAGCAGGGCGCCCAGGAAGTGTGCGTGTACGTGATCGACAACGATCTGGCCCGCAAGTTTGCGCAGAGTTGAGGGGCCGGAGACGTCCCACCGTCCCACCATCGAAAATGCTTCCCCCAAAGGTTGTATGGACCCGCCGGCGCCATAGGGCGTCGATAAATGGAGCCAGTCAGCCTTATAACGGCGAATGTTGCGAGGAGCCGTAGGCGACGTGGCAACCCCCCGGGAAAAAAAGACTCGCGGGGCCGGGGGGTTGCTTCGCTTCGCTCGCAATCTCCACTATTGGATTCATTGCCCAAGGCCTCGAAACATACTGCAAAGATAAGATAATCGTCATCCTCAAACGCGCGAATCCACGCCTCCCTATGGCTCCATATACCCTGCCCCCCCTTCAGATCTGCTTTTTCCCTCGGTGCATTCCCAAACCCTGCTTTCCCACGGCCGGACACCTGCGATATAATTGTTTTGTTGTACGGACGGTACACGGATCACCCCGCCGGAGATGGAAACCGACCATGAGGCTTGCCCTGAAATCGTTGTTCTGGATCTGCCTTTCGCTCTACTGGTCTATCGCGGGATGCTCGGGGTCCGCATCTCCCACGGCCCAGGGGGAAGCAGTCGCTCAGGAACCCGGTCTGAAGGATAGCTACCGAAACCACTTTCTCGTGGGGTCCATGATCCAGGACGCGGATATCGCCCACCCGTCCCGGGTGGTGGAGAGGCACTGTTCGATCGTGACGGTGAACCACTTCTACTGGGACGTGATCGAACCGGAACCGGGGACGTACGACTTCGAACCGGCGGACCGGCGCGTGGCATATGCCCGGGAGAGAGGCATCCCGGTCCGGGGGCATCCCCTCCTGTTCGGTACCGTGGACCCGGAGTGGGTGTTCCAGGAGGGAGGGGAGGCGGTCTCCCCCGAAGAGCTCATCCGGAGGATGAAGGACCATATTCAGACGGTCGTTTCACGGTACAGGGGAAAGATCCGCTACTGGGATGTGGTGAACGAACCCACGGCGGACATCTTTTTCAGCCTCGGCTCCGACCCGAGTCCCATCTCCGACATCTACAAGCGGCACGGGTGGTATGACATCATCGGGCCGTCCTACGTGGAACGGGCGCTCCGGTTCGCCCACGAGGCCGACCCCGATGCCAGGCTCTACGTGAACGAAAACAACATCGTGGGCCCGCTGGCCGAGCTGAGCCGAAAAAAAAGCAACTTCTACGCGATCATCCAGGACCTTCTGGACAGGGGCGCCCCGCTGCACGGCATCGGGATCCAGGGACACTGGTCCCACGACTACCCGCCGGCCGCAGATCTGGTGGAGGTTGTGGAGCACTTTTCCGCTTTGGGACTCGACGTTCAAATCACCGAACTGGACATGTCCACCTACTCGATTGTCCGGTGGGCCATCCCGGCCCTGGTGCCCGTGCACGACGCATTCGCCCCCTCCATGGAACAGACACAGGCGGAACGGTATGATGAATTCTTCCGGACCTTCCGGGACAGCAGCCACAGGATTTCAGCGGTGGTGTTCTGGGGATTGAGCGACCCCACCTCCTGGCTCAACACCCACCCGGACGAACGGCCGGACTGGCCCCTGCTCTTCGACGAGCGTTACGAGCCCAAGCAGGCGTACCGAACCGTGTTCGATTTCTGAGCAGCGCCCTTTTCTTTCAGGATCCCGAAGGAGGTTTGTGATGAAAAGCTACAAATGGATGATTTCAATATTATCCCGGATTATGCGGCAAAGAGGCAGAAATAGTTCTCGAAATCTCTCCAAAT
>CAYTRL010000196.1:0-10838 GCA_964439795.1 uncultured Thermodesulfobacteriota bacterium | reverse complement strand
TATGGCCATGCCGATGATAAAGGCGATGATCTGGTTCCGGGTCAGGGAGGAGGCGAACAGCCCGATGCTGGAAAAAGCGGCCCCCAGCAGGAGGGCGCCCAGGTATCCGCCCATCACGGGGCCCCAGTCCAGGTCCCCGTACAGGGAAACGAACACGGCGTACGACAGCGTGGGCAACAGCATGATCGTCACAAAGGCCAACGCGCTCAGAAACTTTCCCAGCACCACATCTCTCCCCGAAAGCGGCAGGGTGAGCAGCAGTTCGTAGGACCCCGTGTTCCGTTCCTCTGAAAACAGGCGCATGGTGACCGCCGGAATCACAAAGGAGAAGATCACCGGAAGCAGGGTGAAGAAGTTTCGCATTTCCGCCTGATCGAACAGAAAAAAGGTGGAGAAAAAGAACCACCCACACAGAATCAGAAAAATGGAGATCACGATGTAGGCGATCGGGGAAACAAAGTACACCTTGAAATCTTTCTGGAACACCTGCCGCGCACCGGCCATGTCAGTTCTCCTTTGTCACTTCCCGGAAGAGGGTCTCCAGGGTCCGACTCTCCCGGGTGAACTCCAGAAGCACCCAGGCTTGCTGTTTGATGATCCCGTACACCGCCGGCCGCACGTCCGCTCCCGCCTGACAGGACAACCGAAGGTCCAGGGTCGGTGTTCCCGTTTCCTTCCGGGAAACCTCCCGGACCTCGGGCACCTCCGACAGGGCGCTTTTCACGACATCAAAATCAGCAGACTGCAGGGAGAGGTGGATGTCGTAGGCGCTGTCGGCTTCCTGTTTCAGTTCCTCCGTGGCTCCGTCCGCCACGATCGATCCGTTGTGGATGATCACCACCCGGTCGCAGGTCGCCTCGGCCTCGCTCAGGATGTGGGTGGACAGGATGACGGTCTTCTCCTTCCCGATCTCCCGGATGATGTCCCGGATCTCCACGATCTGGTTCGGATCCAGCCCTGCCGTGGGCTCGTCCAGCACCAGGATCTCGGGATCGCCGAGCATGGCGTGCGCCAGGCCCACCCGTTGTTTGTATCCCCGGGATATCTCGTGCACCGATTTGTGCATCACGTCTCGAAGGCCGCACTGCCGGCAGAGTTCGCGGATCCGCTCCTCGCGCCTGGCCGTTTCCACACCCCGGACCTGTGCCACGAAACACAGGTAGTCATACACCAGCATGTCCTGGTACAGGGGTGCGGATTCCGGCAGGTACCCGATCAACCGCTTGATCTCCAGCTCGTCATCGTAGATGTTGAAGCCCTTCACGGTAATGTTTCCCTCGGAGGGCGGCATGAAACAGGTGAGCATCCGCAACGTGGAAGATTTCCCGGCGCCGTTGGGTCCCAGAAGCCCCAGGATCTCTCCCTTGTGGATGTTCAAACTGATGTGGTCCACGGCACATACGCTGCCGTAGTACTTGGTCAGGTTCTCGATGGCAATCATCTCTCCCCCTTCTTTTCAGAACCACAATTCTTTTAGCGACGAACCCCGTCTCTCACCTGATGGCTGCCTAAAAATCAAGGGTTCCGTGTTTTCCGTCATTCCGGATTTGACCCTTAATCCGGTACTTTTGTTCACTTCCGGACCCCGGCCGAAGCCTGCCCCGGACTACGATCCGGAGACGGGACGACAACAAACCGGAGTTTTCAACGCCTGCCTGGGCCCATTGTCGATTCATGGAATGATCCTGGGTTGACAGGTTCCCCGAACACAAAGGAAAAACCGACGTCCCTTCCTTGGAAACTCTTTTTTTTGCCATATTTTTTACGGATTGTCCACCCCCGAATGAGGGGGTCAGGTCTTCATTCTACATTTTTCTCGTGGTTGCCGAGCCGGACAACTCGTTCGGATAAACGAAAAATGTAAAATGAAGACCTGACCCCAGTTACTTGACAGGAAGAGCAACCGGTGACAGAATACAAAGGTACACTGGTTGGACCAATGCTCCAATTCCCTCTATAAAACAGCCCTGCTTTCCCCTGGGAGTCCTGTCCATGGCTACGCTGGAACCCATAAAAAAAACCAGGCTGTCCAACGCTGTAACCGTACAGCTCACGCGGTTGATCGTCTCCGGAGAGATAGCGGCCGGAGAAAGGCTCCCCCCTGAGCGAGAACTTTCCCAGCGCCTTTCCATCACCCGGACCTCCCTGCGGGAATCTCTCCGGAAGATGGAAAATATGGGACTGGTCAGCATCCGTCCCGGTGACGGGATCTACGCGGAAGACTATCGGTCGATGGCTACACTGGATTTCGTCCGGTTCATCCTTTCCGAGGGTGTCAACGTTGACCTGGACCTGATCCGGGCCATCGAGGAGGTGAGACGAATCTTTTCCGTGAAGTTGATCGAACTTGCGGCGGAACAGATCGGCCCCGGATCCGTAAAAACCCTGCGGGACATCGTGGAACAGTGCCCGGATCAGGACGCCGGAAAGCCGGTCTCCGGCGAGTGGGATTTCCTCTTCTACCACGAGATCGCCCGGGCCACCGGAAACCGCCTTTTCGTTTACATGCTCAACTCCATCAAAGACGTCTTTGTACAGCTCCGCTGGCTCTACAACCGTTTCGATGCGGTTTCGGACCCGATCCGGGATCTCAACCGAAAGGTGGTGGACGCCCTGGAGTCGGGCAACGGGCCCCTGGCCGTCTCTCTGGTAGAGACGAGGATGAAACGCGACAGCGAGCTGTTGAAACAGCTCCTGGACGCCGGGGATCTTGACGCCGGGGTAACGGATTCCCCGGGGTTGATCAAGCTCGTCCCCCCCCGGAGGATCCCTCATGAGCCTTCCATCGGACCCACAAAACAGGATTGACAGGATCCGGAACCGCTACCAGAGCGGAAAGCCAAGGATCTCCATCGAGCGCGCCCTGTACTTCACGGAAAGATGGCGCGATCCCTCCCTGGAATATCGTTCTCCGGGCGTGCGTGCCGCCCTTTCGATGAAGCATGTGTTTGCAAACATGACGATCTACCTCGACCCGGACGACCGCATCGCGGGCACCTGGTGCGAAAACTTCCTGGGGACCCCTTTGGACATCGAACGCGGGTTGTTCAACGATGTGCTGGCCGTGGAGTCGAGCGTCCTTTCCCTGGTCCTCTTCCGGATCCGCCGCTTCGCCAGGTTCCTCGTCTACGCGCTCTTCCGCGGGAAGCTCGGCTCCCTGCTTGCATCGAGCAGGGGGAACACGGCGGGACCCGTTCCGCTCGATCTGAGCATCAAGACACTCTCAAAAAGACCCGTCAACCCGTTCTTCTTGACACGCCGGGACCAGAGGACCCTCCGCCGGCTCCTCATCCCGTTCTGGAAAGGAAAAACGGCAGCGGAACGCGTCGAAAAGGAGCTCCGGAAAGCTCGGCTCTTCTCTCGTGACGTCCGCGAGTTCATGTGGGCCATGGCCATGACGCCATCCAGGCAGGTGATGGTCGTCTCCCCCACCGCGGCCGTATGCACCTACCAGGGGCACCTCATCCCGGACTTCCAGCGTGTACTGGACCAGGGGTTGCTCGCCATGCGGGAGGACGTCCGTACCCGCCGGCGGGAAAGCGAAGATCGCCCGGAGACGGAACGGGACACCCTGGAATCGATGGAAATCGCACTGGACGGCGTCATCCTCTTTGCACGCGGACTCGCCCAAAAGGTGCGCGATCAACGTGACCGGGAAACCGACCCCGCCCGGGTGCGCGAACTCACCGAACTTCTGGATAACTGCGATCACGCTCCCTTCCGCCCTGCCGGGAACTTTCGTCAGGCCCTGCAGGCCGTCTGGACGGTCAAGTGCGCCCTGGACATCGCCAATCCCACCAACGTCCAGTCCGTGGGCAGACTGGACCAGATGCTTTATCCCTACTACGAGCAGGACCGTTCCTCGGGCAGCCTGTCCCCTGCAGAGGCAGGGGAACTCTTTCAGGAACTCCTTCTGAAGATCATGTCGCACAATATCCGTCCGGAATCCAACCTTCTGGGGAACTTCTACCTCCGCTTCGAGGGGTCGGAACCGGTAACCCTTGGCGGGCTTACCCCGCAGGGGGAGGATGCCACCAACGAGCTTACCTACCTGCTACTGGCGGCGGCGGAACGGAGTCGCGCTGTCACCAATGTGGTCCTTCGCCTTCACCGGAACACGCCGGAGAAGCTTCATCTTGCCTTGGCCGATGCGCTGTACCGCGGGGCATCCAACATCTCCGTCATGAACGACGAGATACAGACGGAAGCGCTGATGGGGCGCGGTGTGGAAGCATCGGACGCGCGGAACTATGCCGTAACCGGGTGCACGGACGTGATCTGCCCTGGCAAGACCGGGGGGCTGAGCATCTCGGGGCTCATGCTGTGCCGGGTGCTGGACATCACGCTCCGCGGCGGGGACCTGCAGACCCTGGCGGGGCCGGTACGAAACGCCGGCCCATCCACCGGCGACCCGGACACCTTTGCAGGGTTTGAACAGTTCCTGGACGCGTTTTATGCCCAGGCGGAATACAGCATGGAAAAGATCGTGGAGGCATCCAACCTGCGGGACCGGGTCTTCGCAGATTTCCTGCCCGCCCCGTTTGTTTCCGCCTTCATCCAGGGGTGCCTGGATACGCGGCGGGACGTGACCCGTGGGGGGGCCGTGTACGACATGTCCCTGATCAACATGATCAACAGCGTGGCCAATGTGGTGGACGCCCTGCTCGTCATCAAGCAACTCGTCTTCCAGGAAAAGCGGTTGACCTTTGCGCAGCTTCGCCAGGCCATGGACGATAATTTTTCCGGCCATCCGGAGGTCGAACGGATGATCCGGAACGTGAAGGGGCGCTGGGGGAACGCGAACCGGGAAACGGATGAACTGGCCCGAGTGGTGACCGCAAGGCTTTTCGAGGCTTCCACCCGGCACCGGGCCTTCCGGAACGCGCCCTGGGGAGCGGTGATCAACTCCATGACCTCTCACACGATCGACGGCCGTCTTTCCGCGGCCACCCCCGACGGCCGCCGGGCCGCCACGCCCTATGCCTCCAGCTGCAACCCCTACAACGTGGAACAGAGCGGGGTCACCGGCGTGCTCCAGTCCGTGGCGGCCATGGATTTCCGGAACGTGCTCGGGTGCTCGGTGAACATCCGTCTTCATCCCTCCGCCATCGGCCGCACCGAGGAGGCCCGCAGGAAATGGGCCCACCTGATCCGGACGTTCTTCCGGCTGGGCGGCCCTCAGCTGCAACCCACCGTGGCCTCGGCCGAACTGTTGCGCGCCGCGCAGCTGGAACCGGAGTCTCATGGCGGGCTGCTGGTAAAGGTAGGCGGATACAGTGCATACTTCACTGAACTGGGCCGGGAGATCCAGGAAGAGATCATCACCCGGACGGAACACGCCGGGCTTTGATCCCCTGCCGGGGCCTCTTGCAGGCAGCTTCAACCCTTTCCACAATCTGGAGGACGCATCGTTGCCGGGGATCATCTTCGACATACAGACCTTCTCCATCTACGACGGTCCCGGGATCCGGACCACCGTTTTCTTCAAGGGCTGCCCTCTGCATTGTTTCTGGTGCCAGAACCCGGAATCCCAGCTGTCCCGGCCCGAGATCTCCTTTTTCCGGGAACGATGCAGCCGGTGCGGTACCTGCGTGGATACCTGCCGGGAAGAAGCCGTCCATCTCACCCCGAACGATGTCCTTCGAGACAACGCACGTTGCGTCCGCTGCGGCCGGTGCGCGGAGGCTTGTCCGGAGGGGGCGAGGGAGCTTATCGGACGCAGCGTCTCCGCGGAAGAGGTCCTGGAAACGGTGGAAAAAGACCGTGCGTTTTTCGAAGAGTCCGGAGGCGGTGTCACCCTTACCGGTGGAGAGCCTACCCTGCAGACGGACTTTCTGCTGGAACTCCTGGACCGGTTTCGTGAGCGGGGGATCCACACGGCTCTGGAGACCTGCGGCTTCTTCCCCCGGGATCTTCTGGACTCCCTGCTCCCCCGGCTGGACCTCTTCCTGTATGACATCAAACACCCTGATCCCGCATCGCACCGAGAGGCCACGGGTGTGTCCAACGAGCGGATTCTTGACAATTTTTCACGGATCGTCCGGATGGCCGGGCCCGGCCGCATCCTTCTGCGCATCCCCCTGGTTCCGGGGTTCAATACGGACCCGGAGGCGGTGCGCGGGATCCTGGATTTCGCCCGCAAGGCGGGCTATGATGATCCGGTTCATTTGATGCCCTACAACCCGTTGATCAAGACCAAGTACGAAAAGCTCGGAAGGTTCTCGGACTTCATCCGCCGGGACCCCCTCTCGGAAGATGATCTTGCCCGGATCTGCACCCTGGTGGAAGAAAACGGCTACCGCGTGGTCTGCAACCGCTGAATACAGATAAATAGGGTAACGAATTCAAGGCACCTCAAGAGAGTTTTCATGCGTGCGAACGTGAAGTCGATATGGGCTTTCAGCTATCAGCGTTCAGCATTCGGCTCCACGCCCTCCGCTCCCCATGCAGAGGGGACATAATGCGGGAGATTACGAATCAAGTGAAATCAAGACCCGTCCCAAAAAATCTGCCGGAATCCAGGCACCGACACCCCCGAGTCCCGGGGGGCGCTTTTATGATCGCACTCCTGGGTTTCCTTCTCCTGCTCTCTCCTGCTCCGGTTCGCGGAGCGGAACCGCTCTTCCCCTTTTCCAGCATGTCCGCTTCGCCCCGGGATCTGAACCGGGGCCTGGAAGAAAAAGACCTTGCCTTCCATCCCCTGCCCGGCAAGGTTTACAACGAACAGAAGTTCTTCCTGTGCCAGTGCGAGAGCGGGCACATGATCATGATCGGCATCTACATCCTCAAGTTCGGCCCCATCAAGAAATACGGAATTTCCCTCACGGTGATCCTGCCCGATTTCCAGCGGATCTTCGTTCAGCACCTCTTCGACAAAGATGAATTCCACGTTTCCACGGAACGGTGCGAGGTCCGGGCGGGAAACGATACCCTGAAGGGAGCTTTTCCGGACTACACCTTGCACATCCAGGACCCGAAGGTAACCGTGACCCTCTCGATACACGATCTTGTTCCCGGTTGGAGGCCCGGGAACGGCCGGGTCTATTTCGGAGAAGAGAGGGATCGCTTCTATGATTTCGTCATGTCCAATACGCGGGCCCGGGTCCAGGGGACCCTGCTCCTCCCGGATTCCCCCGACCCCATTCCGCTGAAGGGGTTCCTGTATTCCGACCACTGTTACGTGAACCTGATGCCCACCGACCAGGCGGTGAACTGGTACAGCCTGCGTGCGTTCGGAAAAGAGCTGAGCGTGAACTACATCGAATTCGTCACCCCGGAAAAATACGGTGACCAGCGCGTTCCCTGGCTCCTGGTCACCGACAACCAGCAGATCCTCTACGCCACCGGAAACGTGGAACGAAAGCTTTTCCGGTACCGGAAAGACCCGGAAAGCGGATACGAGGTGCCCTGGCACATGGAACTCAAGGTCACGGACCCCGGTTTCCGCCTGGACGCACGGGTGGAGGCAGAAAGTGTCCTGGACCGTTTTGATGTGTTTTCCGATCTCAACCGTACCCTCCGGTTTCTCGCCAAGACCTTTTTCCACCGCCCCATCATCTTCCGGTTCCTGAGCCGCTACGAGATCCGCGTGCAACTCGACGAGGAAGCCGACAGGCCTGAGCTCCAGGAACAGATTTCCGGCAAGGGGATGAGTGAGGTGCTGTTCGTCAAGTAACTCGTTTGTGATCGGTGTTCCCTGCATCCTGGAGTGACATCCTCTCCGGTCCCGCGGAGTCCGCGGGAAGAACAGGAAACGGAAGAGTACATGGAACCATCGGACCCTCCCTTCCGTAAACGGCAGCAAAAGCTTTACTTCCGCCTGCTGATGTGGCTTATCGGCTGGCTGTACCGCCTCCTGAGCGGACCGTTCTTCCGCATGATGCCCGTCACCACCATCAACCAGGACATATTCGACCGTCTGAACGCCCAGCACCGGAAGGGGATCGCCGTCCCCTGGCATTGCAGCGTACTCTACGGCCTCTGGGTGACCCGGAAACTGGGGGTGGCGGTGATGGCGTCCCGTAGCAACGCCGGTTCCGTGGCCGCGGCTATCGTCCGCCGGTTGGGCGGAATTCCGGTTCGAGGAGGGAGCCGCGACGGCGGCACAACCGCCTTGGAGCAGATCGTGCATCATGTGAACAACGGGCATTGGGGCCTGATCGTGGGAGACGCTCCCCGCGGTCCGATCTATGTTTTAAAGATCGGACCGATCCTCGCCGCCCAGCGAACGGGTCGGCCCATCATCCCTGTGTCTTTCGCGGCCAGGCGGAAATGGGTTCTGAAAACCTGGGACCGGACGATCCTACCCAAACCGTTCAGCCGGGTGGTGTGGATCTGGGGAGATCCTTTTTACGTCCCCCCCGACCTGGATCGTGACGGACTGGAGGCGAAACGCCTGGAACTGGAAGCGATCCTGCGTAAAAACCAGGAGCGGGCCCTTCATTTCTGGGATTGAAACACCCGGGATCCCTCCATCATCTCATTATGTGGATGCCGCAATCCAACGTCCGGGACCGGGATGGGCGCACATCCAAATGTTCCCTTTCCTCCCTTACGGCCAGGGGGAAGGATTTCGTATTTCCCATAAAATACGTTACGATTGTTTATTACGGCCCGAATAGTAAGCACCTGTTGAAAAACAAGGATTTCAATATTTTCCGTCATTCCGGACTTGATCCGGAATCCAGGGGTGAGGATAGGGAGGTTCTGTGGCACCCCCCCTCTGGCCACCCCTGGATCCCGGCGTTCGCCGGGATGACAACAACTTGGATTTTGTCAACGGCCTTTTAGGAACCACCGAGAAGATTGAAGAAAAACCCTGCAATTGTGAACAGCACATGAACCCCGACCCAATGAACCCTCCCAGGGACGTCATCCTGGATTCCATCGCCGATGGCGTCTTCACCGTGGATCCGGATTGGCGCATCACATCGTTCAATCGGGCGGCGGAGAAGATCACCGGTGTGTCCCGAGTGGACGCGATCGGTCAGTTTTGCTGCGACGTGTTCCGTTCCAGCATCTGCGAAGCGGACTGCGCCCTCAGGAAGACCCTCACCACCGGTCAGCCCATGGTAAACAAGGCCCTGTACATCGTAGACGTCCTGGGTCGCCGCATCCCCATCAGCATCTCTACCGCGATCTTGAAAGACAACGACGGAAAGGTGATCGGCGGGGTGGAGACCTTTCGGGATCTGAGCATGGTGGAGGAGTTGCGCAAGGAGTTGGAAGAAAGATACACCTTCGCGGACATCATCGGCCGGAGCCGGTCTATGCTCCGGCTGTTCGATATCCTCCAGGAGATCGCGGACAGCGACAGCACCGTGTTGATCGAGGGACAGAGCGGAACCGGAAAGGAACTGGTGGCCCGCGCCGTGCACAACCTCTCCCCCCGAAAGGATCGACCGTTCGTGGCGGTGAACTGCGGCGCCCTTCCCGACACCCTCCTGGAATCGGAGCTTTTCGGCTACAAGGCCGGCGCCTTCACCGATGCAAGAAAGGACAAGCCCGGCCGTTTCGCGGCCGCTGAGGGGGGCACCCTCTTTCTGGACGAGATTGCTGACATCTCGCCGGCCATGCAGTCCCGCCTGCTGCGCGTCCTCCAGGAACGCGTTTTCGAGCCGCTGGGATCCGTGACCCCTGTCAACGTGAACCTCCGCATCCTGGCCGCCACCAACAAGGGCCTGTCCGAACAGATTCGGGAAGGCGCCTTCCGCGAGGATCTCTACTACAGGATCAACGTGTTCCGTATCGAGCTGCCGCCCCTGCAAGACCGCCGGGAGGACATCCCGCTCCTGGTGGACCACTTCATCACAAAGTACAACCGCATCCAGAACAAGGATATCTCCGGTGTCACGGGGGAAGTGCTTTCGATCCTCATGGAGCACAATTTCCCGGGGAATATCCGGGAACTGGAGAACATCATCGAGCATGCCTACGTTCTCTGCCACAGCGGCCTGATCGAAATACAGCACCTACCTTCCCTGCTCCGCCGCCGGGTGGGGCTGGAAGAGAGAAGTTCCCCCGGAAGCAGCTCCGGTCTCACCCTGAAAGAACTGGAAACCATGCACATCCGGGACGCTCTGCGTAGACACGGTGGAAACCGGACTGTAACCGCCAAAGAACTTGGGATCAATCCGAGCACCCTCTTCCGAAAACTCCGCTCCCTCAAGATCGAACCGGACGTATCCTAGCAAGCTGTAAAAGTCCAAGTTGTTGTGGTCCCGCCCCTGATCCGGGCCCGGGGCAGCCCCCCGCAAGAATCCAGAAGTGCTTGAAAATTCTCTTGACATGTTTCGCTCCCTTCGGGTACAAATGGTGTTGTTGCACATATTGTTTTTATTGTTGCATATATCGCAACATTAATCAGGGGGACAGAGCGAGTGAATTCGAAACCCAGCACTCACGTTTCTGTGGAGAAAGCCCTAGACATTCTGCTTGCCTTCACACCTATGAACGAAAAATTGGGTACCCTTGCGTTGAGTGAAAAACTTGGACTCCACAAGTCCACTGTCAGCCGTCTGCTGAAGGTGTTGGTGAGGCATGGTTTCCTGGAACAAGACGCAGAGACAAGGAAATATCAACTCGGAAGATCAGCGATACAAATTGGACGGGCTGTTGCGCTTTCCCTGGAAACGCGTATGGTTTCCCTTGCCAGGCCACATATCCACAATCTCCGCAACCAACTGAAAGAAGGCGTAGGCCTCGAAGTGTGGGATGGAGACACCACCATCTTATCCTGCACAGCGGAAGGGCCGCAGCTTGTGAGGGTTTCCGCGACCCTGGGGCAACGGATGCCTGTGCATGTTGCTGCCGGTGCCAAAGCAATCATGGCCTTCTTG
>CAYTRL010000195.1:0-10839 GCA_964439795.1 uncultured Thermodesulfobacteriota bacterium | reverse complement strand
GGGCCTGACCCTAATACCCCCCTGAACCCTTATACCCCCCTGAACCCTTATACCCCCCGAACCCGGAATTCAGGAGAGAGGTGGGGGAGTGGATAAGCAACCCGCCGTTTATATTTTGGCGAACAAGAGAAATGGTACGCTCTATGTCGGTGTGACTTCGGATCTTGTCAAAAGGATATGGGAACACAGAAACAATTTAGTAGAAGGGTTTACTAAGCGCTATGGTGTCCATCGTCTCGTTTGGTACGAATGCCATGAGACTATGGAGTCGGCGATTCAGCGGGAGAAGAGATTGAAGGAATGGAAACGAGCCTGGAAACTGGAACTGATCGAGAGGTTGAATCCGGACTGGGATGACTTGTATTTATTAATTATTTGACTTATTGGATTCGGGCTTTAGGAAGAGTCAACAAATGGCATTTTCCTGTCATGCCGGCGAAAGCCGGCATCCAGAAGTGCCTGAAAATACTGGATTCCGGATCAGGGGGGTCTAAGGATCAAGTCCGGAATGACGGAAAAGCATGTACACCCAGATTATCGATGCCCTCTTTCGCAGGAATGGCGGGAAGGTGTGCCCTTTCTCTATTCCTGTTCGCCGGATCAGCTCTTTTTCACCTTGGCCCCGGAAGTCAGGGAAGCATCGGGAGCCACCACCACCGTATCCCCCTTGGCGAGCCCCTCGAGGATCTCCGCCTCCTTGTCGTTGGTGATCCCCACCTTCACCTTCACCAGCCGGGTCTTTCCCTTCTTCACCAGGTAAGCTTCCCACGCATCTCCGGTCCCGCGAAACAGGGCGGTGCGGGGGATCTTGATCACATCGTCCCGGGTATCGGTGATCACGCGCACCTGGACCCGGTACTCGGCCCCCAACTCCCGGCCCCGGTCCTTGAGCTGCTTCAGGTCTCCCGGGTGCAGGGCGATCTTCACCGCAACGCGCTGCTGCTCCACCCCCAGGGAAGACACCTTGGTGAACCCCTGCGGGTTGACGCGCTTGACCGTCCCGCTGATGGGCTGAGCGCCGATACTCTCCCCGTAGATCTGTACCGAGTCTCCGGCCCGGATCTTCCCTGCCTCGTCCGACAGGATATCCGCCGTCACTTCCAGCTGGCTCAGGTCACCGATGTCCAGGAGAGGCATCCCCGGTTCCAGCACGCGTTCGTTCTCCACGTATCGCTCCAGGACCACGCCGTCGATGGGGCTGGTGAGCACGGCGTGCTCCAGGCGGCGTTTCACGTAAACGGGAAACAGATCCACGGCCGCTCCCATGGCCGTCATGGCGTGGTACGCAAACCGGTCCGACCGGTTGCCCACCTGGGCCTCGATGTACGATTTTTTCGCCTCCCGGAGCAGGTTCTGGCTGATCTGCTTCTTTTGATAGAGCTTTTCCTGGGCCTCCAGCAGCCACTTCGCGTAGTCCATTTCGGCCTGGCTGGCCTTGATCTTCTCCCGGGAAGCGGCCACGGTCTGGTCCATGGCCGTCACCATGTCCTGAACCTCCTCCATCATGGTCTTCAGGTCGGACAGGTCCATCATGGCCACCACCTGGCCCTTTTTGACCGGAGTGCCCGCCTCCAGGGTGATCGGCTCGATGCGGCCTTCCAGCGGCATGGTGAGGCGGTACACACGCGGGAGGGTGGTGCGGGCACGCTCCTCCACGTAGGCGTTGATGCGGCCCTGCTCGGCCTGGGCCATCTGGACGGGGACCGCCCCGCCCATGGAGTAGTAGCCCACCGTCATCACGACCAGCAGGACCACCACACCGATGATTATCCATTTCTTCCGGCTGATTTTTCTTTTCATGCCTCTCTCCTTTTCAAACAATTCCAACGCATATGTGTTCTCCGTGCGGATTTCACTCCTTCATGCTCAATGCTTCCTCCCAGTTCTGTTTCCGGATGGTGCGTTTCACGAAATAATGGGCCGTGAGCACGAACACCAGGGAAAGAACGATGGAGTAGATCAGGCTGGACGGGTAGAGAACGGATGGAAAGCTGTACGCGTCGTTCTGATACTGGGACATCATGGCAAAGAGCATCCAGTAACCCAGGAGCAGGCCCAGGACGGCGCCCAGCATATTTGTTAGAACGTTTTCTATCAGAAAAATAGAACCGATCTCCGCAGGCGTGTAGCCCAGCACCCGGTAGGTGGCGATCTCCCGCTGCCGCTCGGAGATGGAGATCAGCGTCCCGTTCAGGATCGACCCGAAGAAGATCACAGAAGCGAACAGGATCATGACCATGGCCATGCCCTGCATGGAACCGGTCATCTGCTGCTCCATCAGGACCTTGTCATGCTCAACATTGTCCAGGGATTGCAGGCGCGGAAACTGCTTCACCTTGGACAGAAAGGCCGTTTTCTCCTCGGAAGTCTGTTTTGCCTTGATCTGGACCTCGGAAACCGTCCCGCTCTGGCTCAGGAGGCGGTTCAGGTAGTCGAAGTCGGCGTACACCCCCAGGCCCACCATGCTGTCGATGATTCTCACCACGGGCACCTCGTGGGGCTCCCGGATCCCCTTGACCGGGGTGAACGTCACGGTGTCCCCCTCCCGGACATGCAGGTGGGTCTCGGCCATCCGGCGGCACATCAGGAGTCCGAACGAGGGGACGGGGACCGCGTTTCCTTTCTTGTCGCGAGGGATGGTGAGTCGGGCGTCCCGGTCGATTCCCAGGATCGTCCCCTTCTTGTGGTGGTTCCGGCTGGAAAAAGTGCATGAAACCGAGAAGATTCCTTCCGCGTGGGTGACCCCCGGCAGCCGCCGGGCCTCCAGGACCGCGCCACTGTCTGTCTCGTCCTTGAGGTTCAGGTTGTAGTCGCTCAGCATGACCTTGGTGAACTGAAAGTCGGTCCAGGCGTCCATGGAGTTCACGAACCCGAACGCCAGCACCATCAGGGCGCACCCCATGGCCGCCGCAAACACGGCGATGCTGGTGCGAACCTTGTTCCGGAACATGTTGCGCAGGACCACCTGCCACCGGAAATTCAGGCTTTTCCAGAAGAGGTTCCAGCGTTCCAGCAGGATGTTTCCGCCCTTGGCGGGCATGGACTCACGCATGGCCTCGGCCGGGTTCAGCTGTACCACGTGCTTGACCCCGCGCAGGGTCCCCAGCACCGCGAACCCCAGCGAGATGAACACGGAGATCGTGGAAAGGTTCACGAAGAAGTAGTTGATCAGCTTGGGAAACACGAAGTACTGGACGTACATGACCGTCATGGCGCCCGAGATCCAGTAGCCCAGGAGGCAGCCTGCCAGGCCGCCCACCAGGCCAACGACGAGTCCGTACTGGAGAAAGTGGAAGAACACCTGCCCGTTCCCGTACCCCAGGGCCTTCAGGGTGCCCACGATGGTTCGCTGCTGCTCCGCCAGGCGGGTCATCAGGACGTTCAGGATCAGCGCGGCCACGCCGAGGAAGAGGATGGGGAGCATGGTGGCCATGGTCTGCAGGCCGCTCATCTCCGAGTCCAGGGTCAGGTTGGAGAACTGCTCGCTCCGGGGTGTGGTGGCGAACACGCCGTAGGGGGCCAGGCGCTCGTTGAGCTCCATCAGGATGGAGTGCACATATTCCTGACCCTGCGGAGTGAGCAGGCCGCACACCTGGTTGCAGGCGCCGTGGAAGCCGAACGCGTTTTCCGCGTACTCGCGTTTCAGGTAGAACAGGCCGTAGCTGCTCGGCTCTTCCACCATGCCCCCGGGGGGGCACAGGTAGACATGTTCCGCGCTGATGGCCGTGCCCACCACGTACAGCTTCTTACGCTGTCCGTTGAGTACCAGGTGGATGAAGCTGCCCGGACGGATATGACGTTCCTGGGCGAACTTCTCGGAAACGATGACCTGGTTCAGGCTGCCCGGGGTGAAGTAGCAGCCGGAACGTATCACGATCCCGTTGATCACCGGCCCTTTCTCCGGGGGCATGGAGACCGCCTGCCCGCTGATCGGTTCGTTTACCCCCTCCAGGTCCACGATCACGGGCAGGGCGATCCGTTCGCGGATCTCGGAGATCCCCGGGATCCGGCAGAGCCGGCGGACATCCTCCACCGGGGCCTTTTTCAGGTCCACCCAGAAATCGGCCATCCGGCACGTGGAATAGTAGTGGTCCCGGGCGATGGCCAGGTTTTTGTACGTGCCGAGCATCCCCACGAACGACCCGGTGCCCACGGCGATGATGGAAATGATGGCCAGCAGGAGCCCGCGGGTTCGGGAAAGATCACGGCGCAGCTTTCGGCTGAGGACCGTCACCACTGAATCTCCTCGGGGCTGCGGGGGGTCTCGTTTTGTTCCGCCCGTTCGATCACGCCGTCCCGGATCTCCAGGACGCGCTGAGCCATCTGTGAGATCTCGGGTGCGTGGGTGATCATCAGGATGGTAGTGCCTGTTTCCCGGTTCAGGCGCTGGAGCAGGTCGAGCACCACGATGCTCGTCTCGTGGTCCAGGGCGCCGGTGGGTTCGTCGCAGAGCATCAGGCGGGGCCTTTTGGCCAGCGCCCGGGCGATGGCCACGCGCTGTTGCTGCCCGCCGGACATCTGTGCCGGGAAGTGGTCCACGCGTTCCCCCAGGCCCACCTTCTTGAGGGCTTCCACCGGGTCCATGGGGTTCTCGGCGATCTCGGTGGATACCTGCACGTTCTCCCGGGCCGTGAGGGTGGGGACCAGGTTGTAGAACTGGAAGACAAAGCCCACGCTCTCCCGCCGGAAGACGGTGAGCTTTTTGTCGTCGAGCTTGGAGATCTCCCGATCCCCGAACCAGATCTCTCCCTTGGAGGGCCGGTCGATCCCGCCGATCATGTTCATGAGCGTGCTCTTGCCGGAACCGGACGCCCCCAGGATCACGGTGAGTTGACCGCGGTAGATCTCAGCGTCGATCCCCTTGAGGACCGGTACCTTGACCTCCCCCATGACATAGGTCTTTTCAATGCCCACAACCTTGATTTCCGTTTCCGGGCTTCCCGGTGCTTCGCTCATTGGATCCTCCGGTGGCTTCCGCCGCCTGTGGTTTCCGTGTTTTCCCTGGATCGGGCTAACGGCGGGCCAGTCCCTTCGCCCGCGCCCGCCTTGCCGCCCGGTCCTCGTCCCCGGTGGAGGCGGTTTGATCCTGTGCGGGGGCGTTCTGCAGGATGACCGCGGTCCGGCCCACGGCATGGTCCAGCTCCGCCCGGTTCTGCAGGTAACTGTACCGGGCTTTTACCAGGTCGTAGCCGGCCGTGCGCCAGGTGAGCTCGGCGTCGCTGAACTCCAGGTAATCCCCCAGCCCGTTGTTGTAGCGGGCCCGGGCCAGCTCCATGTTCTGCCGGGCTTCCTCCAGGACCGTGGTGGAGGTCCGGATGTCGTCCACGCTCTCGTTGACACGGGTGGCGGCCTGGCTGACCTCCATAACCACCTGGAGCTCCTCCTGCCGTAGCCGGGACCGGAGGCTCTGCTGCATGGCCTTTCCTTCCTTCACTGCCTCGTAGGTGCTGAGCCCGGAGAAGAGGTTCCAGTCCATCCGGACCCCGAGGATCCAGGCATGGTTGTAGAAGGAGATATCCGCATCTTCCCAGTCGAAGGTCGCATCCGCGCGGATCGAGGGAAAATAACCGCCCCAGGCGCTCTTGGTGGCTGCCCGGGCCGCCTCGATCTCTTCCTGTACCCGGGCAATCTCGGGCCGCTGGCCCTGCGCTTCCTGGATCAGCCCGTCGGGGAGAGCCCGCTCGGGCACGAAGTCGGAGATGCAGGCCAGCTTGTACGGCCCGTCGCTCAGGGGACCACCCGCCACATTCTCGAGCTCGATGCGGGCGAGGCTGGTGGCGTACCGTGCCTTGAGCAGGAGCCGTTGGGCCTTGGACAGGGCCACCCGGGCCCGGGTCACGTCGATTTCCGGGCGGATGCCCGCATCCAGGTAGTCCCGGGCCCGTTTCAGGTGTTCCGAATAGATGTCAACGGATTTCTCCTCCACGGCCACGAACCCCTGTTGTTTGAGCACCTCGTAGAAGGCCTGCTGGGTCTCCAGGACCACGGACGTCATGGTCTGAATGTGGGCCTTCTCGCTGGCCTGGAACTGGTGGCGGCGGCTGTTCACACGCCCCGGGATCTTCCCGAAATCGTAGATGTACTGGGACAGAACCACGGTGGCGGCGGGATAGTTCTCGTCCGGGGGAAACATGTCCTCGGTGTCGAACAACGTGGCCCAGGAGGCCAGATCCATCCAGTACCGGTGATACTGCACGGTGGCGTTCAACTGCGGGAAATAGGCCCCCCGTTCCTGCTTGTACCGGGCCTCGTAGGCACGGGTGAGTTCCCCGGAGGCGGCGATATCGGGGTTTTGTTCGAGGGCGACCTCCAGGATCTGCTGCAGACTGAACACCGGGACGTTCTCCGTGGATGTGCTCCCCTCCGCCTGGAAGATCAGGGTTTCCTCCAGGACCCCGGTGGGCGAACGCTCCTCCACCTGGACCATTACTTCAGGCAGCGGCTCGGCCATCAACGGCCCGATGCCGGTTGCCACGGCCAGAACGCATGTCACGACGAAGATCGCCTGCCTGTTCACGGCTCTTCCGGAACCTTTCATTTTTTTTGCCCCTTGCTTCTTATGGACGTACGACGGTCGTTGTGATGAATATCGGCATGACAACAACATTCCGTTTGTCGGTACCCTCTTGTGAGAGAGTCAGGTTTGCGTGCCTTTTTCTGGAAACGGCGTCGGATGCGGGATCCTGGTGCGGGGAGTAATGCGGGCCGTTTTTGGCTCTGCTTCTTGAAAATGTAAGATAGGAATCGGATGAATGGGTGTTCGACTTTAGCCCCTTCAGCAGGAAAAAGATGAGCAATCTCCAGGGTCTGCGGGAGGGATGCCCGGGAATGTCCTTGCCCTCGAACAAGACCGTGTTTTTCGAAGATCTTTGCAGCAGATCGTTTGGAAGACACAGGGCGGAAAGCCGGGCGCTGGTTGCGGAACGTCAACGGTTTTTTTCCTGTAATGGGCTGAAAGATGGTTGTCATTCCGCGGCGGGTTTTTGATATGATCCAGGTGAACGAAAAACCGCTAGGGAAAGGGGGGACATCCCATGCTATTTAACGGCCGGAAGACCGGATCAATAAATACAGGGTCGACTTGGATCCTGTTCTTCGCCTGGGCGTTACTTCTGATTTATGCTTCAGGGGTGTCGGCGGTGGAGTTTCCGGTTGTGCCGACCATGGAGATGTCCAAAACGGTGGAGCGGCTTACCCCGGTATTGGACAAGCTGAAGCAGCAGGGTCTGCTGAACCCGATCGAGCGGGACTTGACGGAACGATGTCTTGAGGTGAGCCTCCATCGGCAGACGGCCCGTCCGGTACTGAGCCCTAAGCAGATAAACGCATTGAGCTGGATGGACGGGTCCCAGGTGGACACCATGGGCACGTTGTCGGTGGACCTGTCCACCCTGCAGATGGCCGCCGTGTCGGGACGGATGGCGGCCCTCATGGGCAAGGGGGGGCAGGGACTGGCCGGCAGGATCCCGGAAGACTATCCCGGGCCGCTTATGTTCGCAGGTCCGGTGACGGTTGTTGACGCGTCCGGCGCGGACCGCCGGTCCCGTTGGATCTCCGGCAGGCTCGGGGTATTCCTGAACGGGGTGTTTTCCATCGGTGACAGGGATACGACCTCGTACGAGCCGGGCTTTGACCTTACGAACGGGGGGGTCACGGCGGGTGCGGACTACCGGCTGTGGAACGATCTCGTCTTGGGCCTGGCATTCGGCTACTATTGGACAAGCGCGGATATGTTCCGAAGCTCGGGGGATGTGGATGCGGACGGGCTTGGTCTTTCCCTCTACGCGAACTACAACCTGGGTGACTTTTACGTGCAGGGGATAGGAACCTACGGCCACAAGGACTACCGCTCCACCCGAAGGGTCTTCTACTCGGTACCGGACGGGATGGGGGGGGTCACCCAGGTGGATCAACGGTTTGAAGGCGCCACGGATGCCGATGAACTCTCGTTCAGCCTGGGAACCGGTTACGATTTTTCCATCGGCGGTTTCTCGTTCGGGCCGTTCCTGCGCCTGGACTACTTCCACTCCCGGATCGGCGGATATCCCGAGTCCCTGCAAAACCCCAACACCCTGCCCGGGTACGGTCTGGCGCTGGCCTATGACCCGCAGGACCTGGAATCCCTGGCCACGGGCCTGGGGGGGCAAGCCACCTATGCGATCAACACAGGGGTGGGTGTCTTCCTGCCGTTTTTACGCGCGGAGTGGGACCATGAGTTCCTGAACGATGCCCGGTCGATCCTTGCCAAGTTCGTTAACGGAACGAACTATCCCGAGGCCGTGGAAGAGAACAAGATTATCATCCCCACGGAAGAGCCGGACCGGGATTACGTGAACCTGTCGGCCGGCCTGTCGGCGGTTTTCCCACACGGGATCATGGCCTTCGTGGATTACACGGTCCTGCTGGGCATGGCCTATGTGGACCTGCACCAGATTACGGCGGGCGCACGGTACGAGTTTTGACGGTGGTTGGGGGAGAATCATGACCGCAATGAAAGATGAGCCGGATTTCTTCGTTTATCGACACTTCATCCGTCGAAACCGCCGTGGATCGGGCCCGCTGTTTCTCTGGACAGCCCTGTGGCTCGTTGTGGTGTTCGCGGCAGGATGCGGGAGCTCTTTGAAGGGCACCCCGGCGGATTCCGGAGCAGGGGGTTCGCATTCCCCGGCCGTGGGGGAACCCCTCCGACAGAACCCGGATGATTACCTGATCGTGGACTGTCTCCTTCCCGGACAGGTACGAAAGCTGGGAAAGATGACCTACCTGAGCGCGCGAAGGCCCGTGAAAACCACGGCCATCGACTGCGAGATCCGCGGGGGGGAGTACGTGGCGCAGGACCGGGCGGACTACCAGACCGCCCTGAAGGTCTGGCTGGCGCAGGCAGAGCAGGGGGACCCGGTGGCCCAGACCTATGTGGGTGAGATTTATGAAAAAGGGCTGGGGGGTGAGCCCCAGTACGATCTGGCTGCCGTGTGGTTCGGCCGGGCCGCGGCACAGGGGCACCCCCGTGCCCGGATGAACCTTGGGTACCTGTACGAGCAGGGGCTCGGGGTGCCCAGGGACCCTGTCAAGGCCCTGAACCTGTACCGGGAGGCCACCGGCCTGCAGGAAGACATCTCCCTGGATCAGAGCGATCTGCTGCGGAGGCAAAGGGAGGAGCTGGATACCCTCCGCAAGGAGCTGGACACCCGGGAGCGCCAAATCGAGACCCTTCGCAGACAGCTGCAGGAAACCCGGGGTGAGGGGGACCGTGCGCGCCGGGATCTCGAGACGAGCCGAAAAGAGATCGAAGCAGAGCGCCGGGCATTGGCGAAGGCGCGCTCGGAGCTCAAAAACCGGAAGGCGGAGGCCCCGGGCGCAGCAGAGACCGGCCTGGGCCCCCTGCAGCAGGAGATCCTCCGGCGTGAGAACGCTCTCACCTCACGCAAGCAGGAATCCGAACGGCTGAACCTGGAGGTAGCCCGGCTGGACCGAAAGGTGGGGGAGTACCGGAACCGGCTGGCCGAGCTCCAGAAACGCCTGGATGTCCTGCCGGGACCCAGGATCGAAATCATCCAGCCCCGTGTGCTGAATACCCGGGGCCTGCGTATGGTTCCCCTGGGCACCGGGGCCAAAAAACACAGGGTCCTGGGGATGATCGATGCGCCCGCCGGAGTGGCCGGTCTTCTTGTGAACGGGAAGCAGGAACAGGTGGAGCCCGGCGGCTTGTTTCAGGCATGGGTGCCCGCGGCTCCCTCGGGCAGCATGGACGTGGTGATCGTGGCCCGGGACTCCCAGGGGAAAACCGACACGGTCCGGTTCACGATCCACACCCGGGGGACCGCCCCGCGCAAAGCCTCTGGCCGGCGGGAGGACGGGCAAGGCTCCTTCGGCCGCTACCACGCTCTGCTCATCGGCAACGACAACTACCAGAAGCTGCCGAAGCTCGGTTCCGCCGTGAACGATGTGCAGGCGATCGCGGCCCTGCTCCGGGATCATTACGGGTTCGAAGTCCGGGTGCTGACCGACGCCACGCGCGGGGAGATCCTGTCGGCACTGGACGACTACCGTAAGAACCTCACCGAGGAGGACAGCCTGCTGGTCTACTACGCCGGGCACGGGGAACTGGACGCGAAGAACAAGCGTGGATACTGGCTGCCCGTGGATGCGGACCCGGAAAACTACGTGAACGCCATTGCCAACTATTCGGTGACGGACATCCTGAACAACATGGCCGCCCGGCACACACTGATCATCGCCGATACCTGCTACGCCGGTATTCTCACCGGCTCCATCATCGCGCGGCCCGTTTCCGTTGAGGACGGCGTCCTGCGGCAGGACCGGCTTGCCAGGATCTCGGAAGGGCGGTCCCGTACCGTGATGAGCTCCGGGAACCTGAAGCCGGTTCTGGACACAGCCATAGGGGGGCATTCCGTGTTTGCCGGCGCCCTGCTGGACGTGCTCGGCTCCAACGAGGAGGTGATGGAGGGGAGCCGGCTCCACGACCGCATGAAGACCATCGTCTCTCACATCTCCAGGAAGCTGGGGCTGGAGCAGACCCCCCGTTACGCGGCCAACCTTCACGCGGGCCATGTATCAGGGGACTTCCTCTTCATTCCCGTGGAGAACCGGAAACGACATCCTTGAGGGTAGAAGCCTGTGGACGGAAACCTGGCAGGAAGAAAACTGGGCAAGTATCGGATCCTCACCCTGCTGAACCGGGGCGGGATGGCCGAGGTCTACCTGGCGGAGCATGAACTGCTCAAGAACCGCGCTGCACTGAAATTGTTGCCCCCGGAATCGGCGGTGCACCGGGACATGGTGGAGCGGTTCCTGCGCGAGGCCCGGGCGGCGGCGGGC
>CAYTRL010000194.1:0-10902 GCA_964439795.1 uncultured Thermodesulfobacteriota bacterium | reverse complement strand
TGTTTTCCGTCATTCCGGACTTGATCCTTAAACCCCCGTGATCCGGAATCCAGGGGAGAGGAGAGGAGGTTCTGTGGCATCCCTCCCTGGCCACCCCTGGATCCCGGCTTTCGCCGGGATGACGACAACTTGGATTTTTTCAACGGGCTGTTGGCATGCTGCTTAAATGGTCTTTTCAAAAACCTGCCGAAGCCTTTAATGCCGGAAACCACTACATACACACAGAGATCTATCAATAGAATAATGAAATCGGTGAGTCGATTCAATGGAGGATGTTGGGGTCGGACCCGGATAAGAACCTGAAACGATTGAAAAGAAAAGGAAGCAAAAGCCTCTCTCAAGCCTTAGCGCTTCAATTTTGGCACTGAAAATGAGACGCTTAGATTCCAGAGTTTCTACAGACAGGACAGGTTTACCGGCGGGAAACGGATTCTCAACAGCGCTCAGAAGCACTCTCTTCACGGGACGGGGGGTTTGCTCTTTCCTCCATTGATCACACGCAGCGTAGATTTCTTTTTATCACGGATTTTATCTTTCCCAGGGCCGGACTTGTTCTGAGAAGCTCCCCGGGGGGAAGAGGCCCTTTGCTTTCCGACTACACCAACCGGCCTCTTTCGTCCCTGAACAAGAGAAGGTTCGTGGGGCGGGTCGGTCCGCTTTCCGGGGACGGTGTTCAAGTCCAAAAGGTTCAGGAGTTCACCGGGCATCCGTTCGGGCCAGACCGTCCCCTCTTCCGTGTCGGGATGATAGGCACCCCACAGGGCCTCGTAGGGGATCCAGCAGTGGTGCAGAAGCCCCCCGAACAGGAGATCCGCCTGCACTCCCTCCGGAAGAACGTGGATGGGATGCCGAAATCCGAGGTTGACGACGAGCCTGAGATCGCTCTTGCCACGGTGGGCGTCCGGGACACGGACCTCCGGGTGCCGGCTGTCCACGCACAACATGGTATCCCCCAGCGTCAGCAGGTGTTCCACGACCTCTTTCGTCCCGGAATCTTCCATTATTTTCTCCTGCCTTTGCCGTTTTCCTCCAGATACTCCTTCAGACACGGAAGGGTATGGGAGGCCGGGTCAGGATCGAGAAGCAGTTCGTCCGGCGGGCCGGCCACCAGGACCCGGCCGCCCTGCTGGCCGCCTTCGGGTCCCAGGTCGATCAGGTAGTCGACCTGTCGGATCACCTCCAGGTTGTGTTCGATGATGATCACGGTGTTGCCCTGATCCACCAGCCGGTGGGTAACGTTCATCAGGGACTGGATGTCCGAAAGATGCAGCCCCGTGGTGGGCTCGTCCAGGATGTACAGGGTTGTGCGCGAGGATCCCTTGCAGAGCTCCTCGGACAGCTTGAGCCGCTGGGTCTCCCCGCCTGAGAGGGTGTTGGAGGGCTGTCCCAGTGCCAGATACCCCAGACCGATGTCCTCCATCACGCTCAGTGAACCGACCAGCGCCGGATGGTCAGAGAAGAACTCCCGCGCCTCGGACACGGTCATCTCCAGCACGTCGGAGATGGTCTTTCCCCGGTAGGCCACGGCCAGGGTTTCCTCGTTGTACCGCCGCCCGCCGCACACGTCGCAGAGCACGAACACGTCCGGCAGAAAGTTCATCTCCATGCGGATCCGGCCCTTTCCCTCGCACTTGTGGCAGCGTCCGGCTTTCAGGTTGAAGGAAAACCGCCGGGCGGAATACCCCCGGGCCCTGGACTCGGGCAGCAGGGAAAACACCTTCCGGATATGCTCCAGGATGCCCACGTAGGTGGCCGGCACCGAACGTGTGGTTTTTCCAATGGGGGAGGAGTCTACCTCCAGAACCCGGTGGATCACCTTCCACCCGCTGAGCCGCCTGCACCGGCCTGCCCGGGCCCGGCTCCCGAGGATCTGGCGCCGGAGCCCCTTGTGCAACACTTCGCGGATCAGGGTGCTCTTCCCGGAGCCGGACACACCGGTCACCAGGGTGAGCCGCCCCAGCGGGATTTTCACGTCGAGGTTCTTGAGGTTGTTTTCCGCTGCGCCCACGATCCGCCCGAAGCGTACCCCCTGGAGCGGGCGGCGGGTTTCCAGCATGGACCGCGACTTTTTCCGGGACAGGTAGCGGGTGGTCAGCGACTCTCCGCAGAAAAACAGGTCGGACAGGGAACCCGCCACCACCAGCTCCCCCCCGTTCCGCCCCGCGCCGGGCCCAAGATCCACCACGTAGTCGGCCCGACGGATGGTCTCTTCGTCGTGTTCCACGATCACGATGGAGTTACCCCGGTCCCGAAGCATGAACAGGATCTTGAGCAACCTTTCGTTGTCCCGCGGATGCAGGCCGATGGTGGGCTCGTCCAGGATATAGCAGAGCCCTCGCATGTGAGCAGTCAACTGCGCCACCAGGCGTACCCGGCGGGCCTCCCCCTGGCTCAGGGTGTCGGCCGCCCGGTCCAGGCCCAGGTACCCGAGACCGATCTCCTCCATGAGCGTGAGGCGCTCCTCCAGCTCCTGGAAGATGGAGCGGGCGATCTGCTCCTGACGGTCCGTCAGCACCAGGCCCTGAAAAAACCGGTTCAGCTCCCCCGGCGGCATGGCCGTGCACTCCGCGATGTTTCTTCCCCCCACCTTGATGTACAACGCCTGTTCCCGGAGACGGGTTCCTCCACATTCGGGACAGGGGTCCGGTTCTTCCGTGATCTTTCTTCCGTTGCCCTTTTTCTTGTTCCCCTCGCGGTACACCACGCCCAGACCGTCGCATCGGGGACAGGCTCCGTACCGGCTGTTAAAGGAAAAGAAACGCGGGTCGGGTTCGGGGAACCCGATAGCGCAGCGGTTGCAGAACAGCAGCTTGCTGTAGTAGCGGTCTTTGCCCCGGCCCAACGGAGCAGCCCACAGGGAGCCCCTGCCGATACGCAGGGCCTCCTCGATCTTCTCCCGGAGATAGGCGTCCGAGGCCCTCCGGGGGTCGATCTCAGCCACGATCACATCCAGGTCGTGCTCCTTGTACCGGTCCAGGGCGAAGATGTTCCGGATCTCCAGGATGTCTCCATCCAGTCGCACCTTGGTGTAACCCATCTTCACCAGCCGCCGGAACAGCTCCCGGTGATGTCCCTTCTTTCCCTGGATCAGGGGGGCCAGCAGGGCCAGAGGCCGGGTCCGGAACTGTTTCAGAATATCGTCATGGATCCCCTCCGGCCCCTGTGCCGCAAGCGGCTTGCCGCATCCGGTGCAGTGAGGCGTTCCGATCTTGGCGAAGAGCAACCGCATGTAATGGTAGGTCTCCGTGATCGTGGCCACAGTGGATCGCCTGCCGCCGCGGGATAACTTCTGCTCCACCGCCACGGTGGGGGGGACCCCGCGGATCCGATCCACGTCGGGCTTGGCCATGGGCTGGATGTACTGGCGGGCGTATGCAGAAAGACTTTCCAGGAAACGCCTCTGTCCCTCGGCGAACAGGATGTCAAAGGCCAGGGTAGACTTGCCTGAACCGCTGGGGCCCGTGATCACCACGATCTGGTCCCGCGGGATCTTCAGGGAAATGTCCTTCAGGTTGTGCTCCCGGGCCCCTTCCACCAGGATTTCGCGGGAAGTCCGCTCGTTGAAGCGTTTCGGCTTGATCTCTTCCGGTTCGAGACCCTCCCCGGCCCCGGGCCCTCCCGCTGTTTGCAGCCCCGACGCCCCATCGAACGCCTGCAGGTACTCCTTCAGGGCGAACCCGGTCCGGGAACCGGACGCCTCCATGATCTGCTCGGGGGACCCCTGCGCCACCACGGCCCCCCCTTCATCCCCTCCCTCGGGTCCCAGGTCCAGGATGCGCTGGGCATGCCGCAGGACCTCCAGGTTGTGTTCCACCACCACCAGGGAGTGTCCCTTCATCAACAGCCCTTCAAAAGTCTTCAGAAGATAACGGATGTCATGCAGGTGCAGGCCGGTGGTGGGCTCGTCGAAGAGAAACAGCGTATGCGCCTTCCGGCTCTTCAGGATGTGCGCCGAAAGCTTCAGCCGCTGGGCCTCCCCGCCGGAAAGGGTATTCAGGGGCTGACCCAGCCGCAGGTATCCCAGTCCGAGCCCGGAAAGGACCGCCAGGGGCTTGGCTACCCGGGGCGCCTCCTGGAAAAACCGGGCCCCCTCCTCCACCGTCATCTCCAGGACCTCGCGGATGTTCCTGCCGCGGTAAGTGACCTCGAGGACCTCTTTCCGGTATCTCGCACCCCCGCAGTCCGGGCAGGCCACGAACACGTCGGCGAGAAACTGCATCTCCACCCGCTCGAAACCCTCGCCCTGGCAGGTCTCACAGCGGCCCGTTCCGGCGTTGAACGAGAAGGTGCCGGCCGTGAACCCGCGAAGCCGCGCCATGGGTGTGGTGGCGAACTGAGCCCGGATGCCGTCGAACGCCTTGACGTAGGTAACCGGATTCGCGCGGGGGGTGCTTCCCAGCGGGGCGGGGTCTACGAGGATGATCTCCTCGATCCGTTCGTGACCTTCCATGCCCCGGAACGTTCCCGGCCTTTCGGTTCCCTTTCCCAGGATCTTGGCGAGCCCCTTGTAAAGAACCTCCCGCATCAGCGTGGACTTCCCGGACCCGCTGACGCCCGAGATACACACCAGCCGGTTCAGCGGGATCTCCACGGTGATGTCCTTCAGGTTCCGGTGGGACGCACCCCGTATGACCAGCGGGTTCCCTTCGCCCCCTTTCCGGGTCACCGTCCGGAACGCCCCGGCCCCGTCCCTCCCCAGCAGGGTCTGTCCCGTAAACGACCCGGCACAGCGGACCACCCCCGCGGGCCGGCCCATGAAAACCTTCTGGCCGCCGTCGTTCCCTGCGGACGGCCCCAAGTCCAGCAGGTTGTCGGCAGACAGTATGATTTCGGGGTCGTGCTCCACCACCACCACCGTGTTTCCCCGGTCGCGGATCTCCCGCAGGATTTCCAGCAGTCTCTGGGTGTCCCTTGCGTGCAGGCCGATGCTCGGCTCGTCCAGGATGTAGAGCGTGTTCACCAGGGAGGATCCCAGGGCGGTGGTCAGGTGAGCCCGCTCGACCTCTCCACCTGAAAGGGTCCGGGACTGGCGGTCCAGGGTGAGATACCCCAACCCGATCTGCTGCAGGCACTCCAGCCGGGAGCGGATCTCATTCAGAAGGGGAGCCGCCACTTCACGCTGGAAGGCCGGCAGGGTGATGGAGTGGAAAAACCCCAGGGCCTCTTTCACGCTCAGGGCATAGATCCCGGCGATGGTCTTTCCGTGGACCGTGTACTGAAGCACGTCCTTCCGGAACCGCGTGCCTTCACAGTCCTTGCATGTGTCGTAGCTTCGGTACCGGGAGAGCAGGACCCGAATGTGCATCTTGTAGGTCCGGCTCTCCAGCCAGTCGAAAAACCCCCGGACACCGTAAAACCCCTTGCCCCCCTCCAGGATCAACTTCTGGTGCTCCGGCCGGAGTTCCTGGTACGGAGCGTCCACCGGAATCCGCTCTTTTTTGCAAAACCGGATCAGGTCGCGCTGGGCCTCGGAATAGGCGTCGGTGGTCCAGGGCTTGATGGCGCCCTGTTTCAGGCTGAGCGTCCGGTCCGGGACGACCAGGTCCTGGTCCACGCCGATCGTTCGTCCGAACCCGTGACAGGTATCGCACGCTCCCAGGGGCGTATTGAACGAGAACAGGTTGGACACCGGGTCCCGGTAGGAGATGTCGCACCAGGGGCAGTGAAACTCGTTGCTGAAAGGCAGTTCTTTCTCCCCGGAAGTGCCGGGATGGAGGAAGACCGCGATCCTTCCCTTTCCCATGCGGAAGGCGGACTCCAGGGAGTCCACCAGCCGCCGGACCCCGTCCGGCTTCAGCACCAGCCGGTCCGAGACCACCTGGAACGATCCCGGGATCCGTTCCGCCAGCAGAGTTTCAGAAACATCATGAACCCGGCCCTCGTGATAGATCCGGTGATACCCGGAACGTTCCAGCCCGGCTTTCACCTCCTTCAACGGAAGGGAGCCCGATTCATACACCGGAAAGGTGATGACGGCCCGTGCCCCGCTCTCCCGCTTCACCAGCCGGCGGCCGATCTCCTGAGGGGAGTCACGGCGTACCCTGCGTCCGCACGACCCGCAGTGGAGTTCAGCGATCTTGGCGAACAGCAGTTTAATGTACTCGGCAAGCTCGGTAAGGGTGGCCACCGTGGAACGCGCGGTCTTGATGGAGTTCACCTGACGGATGGCGATGGCCGGGGGGATCCCCTCGATCCGATCGATACTGGGCCGGTCCAGCCGCTCCAGGAACTGGCGGGCATAGGCGGAAAAGGTCTCCACGTACCGGCGCTGGCCCTCGGCGTAGAGGGTGTCGAAGGCCAGACTGGATTTTCCCGATCCGCTCACGCCGGTGACCACGGTAAAGCGGTACAGGGGGATTTCGAGATCCAGGTTCTTCAGGTTGTTTTGCCGGGCGCCCAGGACCCGGATGACGGGACGGTCCAACGCTGCTCTCTCCGGATGTGGCTCATACGGAAAACAGGAACCGCAGGGAACATTCCAAATCCCCGACGGAATAAAACTTTCATGATATCATCCCGTGCTGACAAAGGCCATGCCCGGGCATATAAAAATAACGATCTTTCTTTGCCGGGGGGTTGCCACGCTTCGCTCGCAATCTCCACATGGATGCGGGCTAGAATTCGTGACTGTATTCATGACTGCGCGTACTAAGACGGGGGTTCAGGAAGAGAAAGCTTTCGAAAAAAGATGAGTGCATTCTTTTGTAGTAATATTTCAATAATTACAAGTGGTTGGATACAAAACATTTACAAGAAACTTTAAAGTATTTTCCGTGCCTTTTGTAAACGAGATCCGAATATCTTATCCAACAATTCTGTTTTTATTCTGTTATTGTCATCCTCCACTTCCGGTTACGCTGTGTGGATTTGATCCGGATCCTTCCACCGAAACTGCAACGGCTTCAACCCGCTACCCAGAGAAAGGACCTCATGTTCCCCAACCTGCACGGTTGAACTGCAAACCGTTGCGGGAGAGGCCGGGCACGGAAAAAACCTCTATTTATTTGATGGTTGGGTCGGGGAAATCATTGACAAGCAGAAGCGGATCGAGGTAAGAAAGAAACGGATCCAAAAAAACATCTGATAACAGGCTGTTTACCGGGGCAGGCCCCGGCAAAAATGGATAAGGGAGATCAAGATGAAAAAGATCTGGAAACCCTGCAAACTGATCGTACTGGAGAGAAAAACATCGGAGGAGGCCGTGCTGGCGGCCTGCAAGTTCTCCGATCAATCAACGGCTCCTGCTCTGAACAACAATGGATGTCAGGTAACCGTTGTGGGTTGTTCTCTATGCAGCGATATCGGTGCTTCCTGACTTGTTCCCGTTCCCTGCCTTTTTCAGCCGGAAATCCGAACCCCTCAGTAGCACCTAAACAACAAACGCTGACCCCAAACGTTCATCCGGTGTCCGTAGAAAAAACTCATTTCAGGGTCCGTTCTTTCTGAAGAGCTTCTCTTCCCGCCCGTGGGCCATACGGCAGAACGATTCCACCGGCCGGTCCAGTTCCCCGCACTCCAGCCAGGCGTTCGCCGGGCACCACATGCACAGGTTCACCAGGCGGCACGGGCCGCACTCTGCCAGATATTCTTCCCGGTTCGACTGCATGGCCAGGACTCGGGGCACGAACCGCTCCCAGGCTTCCGCAAGGCTTCCCTCCCGCAGGTCGTACACGCAGTCCGATTGGGTGAGCGACGAACAGAGCCGGAAGTCCCCTTCCCAACCCAAGGTAAAGCCCTTCACCCCGGCCCCGCAACGAAAGATATGGCGGCATCCGGTCCCCTGATCCTCGGGCAGAAGGAGCTTGTCGCAATTTCTCTCCAGAGATCCCATCCGCTCCGGGTCCGCCCGCTCCAGCCGGAGGATCTCATCCAGCGGCAGCCTCTCGGCCAGAATCTCCCGGTTTCGGCCCGGGTCCCGGTCGTGCCGGAGTGTGAGGAACGGGTCGAACCGGAAGTAGTCTCGGGTCAACTCTCGACAGAACCGGGCGATCTCCGTCATTTCGTGCGCGTTGGACCGAAGCGCGGCGGCCTTGAGACGTACGGGCAGCCCCGCCCGGGAAAGCAGGTCCAGCCCCCGGCGAAAGGCGGCAAAGGAGCCGGGTCGCCGGGTGACCTTCTCGTAGGTTTCCGGAGTGGCGCCGTAGACCGTGATCTCCAGGTCCCGGGGCGGGTACTTCCGGAACAGGGAAGCATGGGCGGCCGTCACCGCGGTGGCGGAGGTGAACACAGAAACCAGAAGGCCCTTTTTCTTCAGACACAGGTAGATGTCGGGGAAGTCCTCCCGGAGCAGCGGTTCCCCACCGGTGATGAGGCACCACAGCGCCCCCAGGGAAACCGCTTCCTCCGCGATCCGCTCCACCTCCGGAAGGGTCAGTTCCCTGCCCCTGGCAGCGGCATCCCCTGCCGGCAGGTTGATGTAGCAGTGCCTGCAGTTGTTGGGGCACCGGGCGGTGATCTCCAGGTCAAAGATCAAAGGGATCCGTTTGTCCCGCGTTTTTTCGAAAAGCAGGAACTCGGAGAGGGGCCGGTTCGCCAGGGAAGATTCACTCATCCGGAACCCGCTTCTTCTCCCGGCCCCGAACGCTCGTGGCGTCGCTCCCGGAAGGCTTCTTTCAGGAGAGGAACGACCCGGCCGCTCCGGTCGAAACACAACCTGTAGCAGGGAACCTCTCGGCCGATCCGCTCGACCAACTGCATGGTCTTCTCCCACCAGTCCCGGGTCTCGTGGGCACGGACCAGGACGTTGAGCAGTCTTTTGACGATATCACCTGCACCATCCAGCGGGACGAGCCGGTTTTCGAAACTCTGTTCCAGGAACAGGATGGCCTGCAGGGGGGCCTGGGAGGACGACACATCGGGCACGTCGCCGTGGCTCCATGTGCCGAACACACGGAGCCCCTCATCCATGCTTCTCACGATCATCCGGTCGTCACACAGGATCTCGGTGTGTCCCTTGAGCAAGGAAGTGATGGTGGATTTTCCGGCATCCGAGTGTCCGGCGAACAGCAGACCCGCGCCTTCCAGAACGGCCCCGGCCGCGTGGAGGATCAGGCCCTCCCTGTCCGCCAGGAGCGGTGCCAGCAGAACCTGGTCGGTGGCAAAGAGCGTCAGGGATTGCAGCCCCCCCTTCCGAAAGGTCTCGGCGTCGGGGTGGTAGATGGTTCCCCGGGAATAGTCCGCGTTGAACTCCGCCACCCGGTAGAGGGTGGAGTCCCCGGAAACCGGAGAGATGCCCAGGTAGACCCAGGAACCGTTCCCGCGGTAAATGGCCCAGGGTTGCCTGCGGTACACCTCTTCCCCCAGGTTTTTCCCGGCAAGGTCCGGGAGTGAAAAACAGTGCTTTAGCGTCACCGTGTCGCGGCCGGGCCCGGCGGCGGAAAATGCGTTGAACTTCGGATGGAACGTGTCGGCCCGGATCGGCAGGTCCGATTCCACCCGGATCGTCATACCGCCGATCTCGAAAAAACGGCAGTGGGTCCTCTCCCGGCCCCAGCGATATTTTTCAGACTCGGCGGCCATCTCGCAGAGGTAGTCCACCCGGCCCGGGAACCGGCCCTGTTCCAGCCAGCCGTACACCGCGCACCACCGGCAGTCTTTCCTCTTCTCGCAGGACCCGCAGTTTTCCCGATACTCCGACCCGCCGCGGACCCGGTCGGCCAGGGACGGGATGAACCGGTCCCAGCACTCCTCCACGCTCCCCTTTTTCAGGTTGTACCGGAGAGAGGGGTCCCGTATGAAGGAACAGAAACTCACCTGTCCGTAGGGGTCAATGTGAAAATCGCGCTTCTTTTGGATGCAGGTGGCAAAGAGACGGTCGTCCGGCTCTTGAACATTGCCGGGACAGACTTCTTCCTCCGGGCACGGCCCTTCCGGCTCTGAAGACGGCGGGTCCAGGCGGACAGCGGTTGCCGGGTCCAACCGCTGCCGAAGGATTTCCCGGTTGATCCCGGTGTCGCGGCTTCCGGAAAGGTAGAGCCAGGCCGCGCCGGCCCGGTGGTGCGGGCTCAAGGTTTCGGCCAGACGGATCATCTGATCCCATTCATGGTAGTTGTCCCGCATGGGTACGAGCTGAACCGTGAAACCGGCGCCGGCCTCCCGGAGATACGAGATGCCCTGCATGGCGGCATCGAAGGATCCCGGCCTGCGGGTGATGTGATCGTGAACCCTGGAAGACGCCCCGTAGAGGGCCACCAGCTTGACGCCTTTTTTACAGAGCGCCCGGGCGATCTCCGGGGTGATCAGGGTGCCGTTCGTATTTAAAGTGTAAGATACGCATTTACTTGTAACGTAATGAAATATTTCAAGAAAATCTTGGCGGAGCATCGGCTCGCCACCGGACAGGGACCATCGGCGGCAGCCCATGCCCCGGGCTTCCTCCACGACCCGCCGGATCTCGTCCAGGGAAAGCTCGTCCGCGGCCTCCGGGGCATCCGGGGCGAGCCACACCCAGCAGTGCCTGCAGTGGTTGTTGCAGCGCCAGGTGAGATCGATCGACCCGGCCAGCGGGATCCGGGGGAATTCCGTGACCTTTCTCTTATCCAAACCGCCTTCCTCCGGAAAAACGAACAGCGGCTTCATCCCTCCTGGAACGACAGCCGCGAAGCAAAATGTTCCTTTCATACGTTGCATCTTTTCATGCAAAAATTCAATCTTGGCTGTGTCCGCTTTTGCTTGTATGCTGTTCAGGCAAATTCTGAAAAACCAGACACATCGAGAAACCTGTAATTCCTTTGCGAACGGAGAGCATGGATGAGCAAGACGATTGAACTGGATGCGGTGTACGCGGCTTCGGAAGATGTGGTGGCACGGGAGATCGAGGGAGAAATCATCATCGTACCCCTCACCTCCGGGACGGTGGACACGGAAGATGCCCTGTACACCCTGAACGACACGGGCAGGGAA
>CAYTRL010000193.1:0-10932 GCA_964439795.1 uncultured Thermodesulfobacteriota bacterium | reverse complement strand
GGTTCAGCCGCCCCCCCCCGAAACGCTCACGGCCGGAGCCCCCGCTCCTACGGCGTTCCCCGGCCCGAGCGGTTTCCCCTGAAGAAGTACCGGTACCCCTATCACCGCTGCCATCCGTTCGCCTCGATCCTCACCGCCTACGGATGCCCCTTCCGCTGCAAGTTCTGCAACTCCGGTTCCCTGGGTTTCGTTAGGCGGGACATGGGCGACGTTTCCCGGGAACTGGAGCATATCCGGGGCCTGGGGTTCCGCCAGCCTTTCGTCAAGGACATGAGCTTCGGGGCGCCGCCGGGACACGCGAGGGAGTTTTGCGGCCTGCTGGCTCGCCCGGGCGTTTCCATGAACTGGAACTGCTACGCGAGGCTCGATTCCCTGGATGTACCGCTGCTGGAGTCCATGCACCGGGCCGGATGCCATCTGGTCCAGATGGGCCTGGAAACGGCCAACCCTGTGGTGGGGAAACACATGGGCAAGGAACTCCACCGGGAAAAGGCCCTGGAGATCTTCCGCGCGTGCCGGCGCCTGGGAATCCGGACCGGTGCCCATTTTGTATTGGGTCTGCCAGGGGAGACCGAGCAGGGTATCCGGGAAACCGTTGCCCTGGCCTGTGTCCTGAACCCGGACTACTGCTCCTTCAACCTGTTCATGCCCCGCCACGGAAGCGCGCTGGGCCACCTCCTGGAATCGGATGCCTCCTCGGGGACGACGGCCCCGGTTCTGGACCCGTCCGAGACCTTCCCCTCCAGGACGTTCTGCGACCTGGACCCGACGGACCTGTTCCGGTGGAGGGGGCGGGCCTACCGCGCCTTCTACCTCCGGCCCGGGTACCTCCTCCGACAGGGGTTGCGGTGGAGGACCCGCGCGGAGCTGACCGGTATCCTCCTGGACGCGTGGGGCCTGGCGAGAAACCTCCTGCGGCTCTCCTCGACGCCTGAAAGAGACAACGGGGAATCCGTGCACCCGCGGGACGGGTGAGGGGTGAGTCTCCTCCCCTCTGAGGTTTCCAAACCGGGAGGTGTACGTGGCTTTCTGTCATTCCCCCAGGGATCCCTACATATCCCGGGGCTTCCCCTTCAGGTACACCTGTTCGTCATCCGGACTCGGGCTGTGCCGGAAGCGCATCTCACATTTCAGGCAGTCCGGGGGCAGGGTCCGGTTGACGATGCGCCGGAACCTCTTGTACTTTTCCCCGTTCCAGATCTCCCGGAAGGGTTGGTTGTGCAGGTTGCCCATGATAAAGGCCTCGGAGTGGCAGCAGACATGCACCGTTCCGTCGTAGCGGATGTACGTGTAGGACCACGGCTGCAGGCACCGGGGGAGATCCCCCGGCTTTTCGTGCCCGCCGGTTTGTTCTCCCAGTACCACGGGCAGGTCCAGGGTGATGCCCGTCCCGGTTGCGGCCTCCCGGGCGGCTTCGAAGTACTTTCGGTTCAGGTCCGGGGTCCCCAGCAGGGATTCCTCCCGGAACCGGTCGTTCCAGACCACCAGGTGAAATACGTTCACCCGTGATACCCCCGCTTCCGCCGCCATCCGCACCAGGTCGGGCAGTTCGGCGATATTGCTCCGGATCCCTACGAAATCCACCCAGGCCTCGAACGGGTTCGGCAGTTCACGGCTGGTCTTCACCACATGTTCCAGGTTCTTCCAGACGGTGTGGAAATCCGAACGTTCCCGGATCCGGTTGTAGGTTTCCGGGCGCGCGCCGTCGATGGAGAAGGCGATGTTGTAGATCGGGCGGCGTGCGCTTTTCAGGACCCGTTCCAGGGTGGATTCGGTGAGGGAGAGACCGTTGGTGATGAAGCTGATCCGGGAAGAGCGGACCCGCTGGAGAAGCGTGTAGAACGCCGGGGAGATGAGCGGTTCCCCGTACCCGAACAGTACCGTTTCCAGGACCTTTTCGCTGATCTCCTCCACGGCGGGAACCAGGGAATCGGGAAAATCTCCCAGCTTCAGGGACTGGTAGTACCGGGAGCAGAACAGGCAGTTCAGGTTGCAGCGGTTGGTGACCTCCACCTGGAGAATGCGGGGATGGGACAGGAGGGAGATCCGCTGCCCCTTCCGGTCGAATTCATTCGCAAGGGTGTTCAGGACATGCCGGGGCCGGGAATGGGCAAAGCCGTCCCGGAGTCTGCGTTTCAACTTCTGGGTCTGTTCAACGAGCATCGGTTTCCTTCGGGTCTCGAGGCGCCGCCGCCGTCCGGGTGCAGGGGCCGGAACCGGCCGGGGGCCGTCGTTCAATAGATGCCGTTCTGATCCGGGCGGAAGGAACGGGGTTTGCCGCGACAGAACCTGCAGATGTTGAATTCCCCCGGGCCCAGCGGTTCCTTCCGGGTCTGAGCGAAGGTCTCTCTTGCGATGCGGTAGTTCCTCCCGTTCCACACCGACCGGAACCCGTCCCGGAACACGTTGCCGCCCATTTCCGTCTTTCCCCCCTCGTACACGCAGCAGGGGCTCACGCTGCCGTCCCAGTTGATGACCGCACTCTGCCAGAGCCAGGGACAGGCCCGGTTCAGGGCGTAGAAGCGGTCTTCCAGGCTGTCCAGGTTGTACCGGCACAGCTCCTCTTCCTCGGGGAGCCACTTCTCTCTCTGTTCCTCGTTGCGTATGTTCAGCACGATGGGGAAGGTCCTGCAGCGGTCGGCCCCCAGTTCCCGGGCGAGGTGTTTGATCTCTTCGGCCTGATGGATGTTGTGCTTCATGAGCAGGAACTGGATCTCGATAATCGGATAGCGGGTTTTCCGGGAACGCTTCGCTTCCACAACCGTTCGCAGGTTATCCTTGACCGTTTCCAGCCGGGCCCCTTTCCGATAGGTTTCATACACCTCCTGGGTCGTGCCGTCCATGGAGATGATGAGCATTTCCAAGCCCGAATCCACCAGGCGAAGCGCGTCTGTCTTGCGGAACGCCATCAGGTTCGAGCTGATTTCGGAGCCGATGTTTCGCTCCGTGAGGTACGAGATCATATCGTACAGGTTCCGGTGCAGCATGGGTTCGCCCCAGCTGTGCAGGCGCGCCTTGAACAGATAGGGAGCCAGTTCGTCGATGACGCGCTTGAAATCCTCGAAATCGATCTCCCCGGGAGCCCGATCGTTGAGGTGCTGTCCCGTTGCACAGAGCGGGCAGCGAAGGTTGCAGCGGTTGGTGATGTCGATGACGATTTCGAAAGGGTAACAGGTCACCCGGCTTCGGATCCCGCGCCTTTCCCGGTAGACGTTTGCCAGGTTCAGCGCCTTGGCAGGGGTGGCGTGCCGGAGGAAAGAAGCGCTGTGCCGGTAGACCAGCTCGCCGAACCGGGTCATCTTCGTCAGGGTGTTGTGGATCTTGTCTTCGTTAACGGGTCTCATCTCGGTCTCGCAGGGTTTCCCCCGGGATGGGGTGTTCATCGCCGGGGATTCAACCGTTCCTTTCCTTGTTCTTTCGATTCAATTTCCGGGTGGATTTCAGGAATGAAACAGCCCGGTATTCCTCCTGTCCTCGTTTCACCCGGATGCCGGATCCCCTCGCAGCCGGTTCTTCAGGAAGGCCGTCAAAGCGAGGATCTCCTCGATCCGGAAGAGGAGCCCCAGGGCCAGGAAGCCGGGAAGCGAAACAGCGGTCACCAACACAATATACAGGAGCGGGGCCCGATTCGGAAAGATGCCGATTTGCGAGAACAGGACTCCGCAGAGAAAGACCAGCGGAAAGCAGGCCGCACCGTAGAGAACCAGGCGGACAACCTCCCCCCGGCTCCGGAACCCCAGCCCCTTCAGGCGGGAGCGCAGGACGCCCCACAGGAGGATGTTCGCGGGGGCCGTGGAGAGGCCGGTGGCCAGGGCGATCCCGTTGAGACCCATGGGGCCCACCAGGAGGTGGTTCAAGAGGATGTTCAGGGCCGATTCCGCAAAGACTACGACGATCACCAGGGCGGTGCTCTTCAATACAAAGAAACCGTTGAGCTGCAGGGAGCTGTAGGCGTTCACCAGGAACGCGAAGGAAAGCCATAGCAGGACCGTGCCCACCTGCAGGACATCCGCGTGCGTAAAGGCGCCGTGCTGCAACCAGAGCCGGGCCAGGGGCAGGCGCAGGGCGAGCAGCAGGGCGAGAAAGGGGAGTACGAGCACCGTCAGATGACGGATGCTGTTCCGGAGTTCTCCGCAGAACTTCTCCCGGTTTTCCACGGTGCTGGAGAGGAACGTGAGTGCGGGGACACTCACGGCAAAGGCGAACAGAAAGATGATGGGGACCTGGAATTTCTGGGCCAGGGAGAGGATGACGATGCTTCCCTCCGGGAGCCGGGAAGCAAAGTACCTGTCCGCCACGAAATTGATCTGTGAAGCCATCCCCACCAGCATGTAGGCGAAGAAGAGCTTCAGGGGCCCTCGAAGCAGGGACCACTCCAGCTGGATCCGGAAGCGGAAACGGACCTTCCTCAAGGGAATGAAGTGCAGGAGACAGAGGATCACCGAGGCCAGAACCGTGCCCGCGGCCAGGGCCCAGATGCCCATCTTCCCTTTCCAGGTCAGGACGAACCCGATGAGAAACAGGTGGTAGACGGTGACGAATGCATAGGGCACGAGGAAGATCCGTTCGGCGTTCAGGATGCCGCGCAACAGGGAGACCACGGCGCTGAAGAAGACCGTTACGGAGAGCAGCTGCAGGATCCGGATGCAGAGCCTCACCTGTCCGGGGTCGAAGCCCGGGGCCAGGACCGGAACCACGTACGGGGCGAGCAGAAAGAAAAGGACGGCGGTCGCCAGGCTCATCAGGCCCAGGGCGGTAATAAAGGTGTTGACGATCCGCCGGGTTTCCAGTGGATCGGTCTCCGCTCCCCGGGAACAGAGCAGGGGGACCAGGACGATGTTCGCCGCCCCCCAGAGAAGCCAGTTGTTGAGAAACCCCGGGAGGGCGTTGGCCATGAAGAAGGCGTCCAGGTCGCCGCTGGCCCCGTAGGAGCCCACCACCACGGCCTGGAACAGCAACCCGATGATCAGGTTGAGGCCGCCCACGACCGCCAGCGGGAGGGTGGTCCCTGTGAATGGATCTTTCACCGGTGGGTTCCATGTTCTGTTTTCACAAGACCCCGGCCTTTCTTTGTCGTCCCTCGATGAGAACCGCCGGGCCGGGTGCCGATGGGCCGCATTTCATTGTAGGTCTGCACGATGACGGAAAGCAAAATATCGACCCTATCAGGTCCTGCCGGCCCCCTCAAGGGCGGCGGCCGGGTGCGTTCGGGTTCAGCCGCTCCGTTTCCCGGGGGACCGGGATCAGCCCCGCTTCGGCCAGGCGCACCTCCACGGCCCGTGCGATCAGGTCGTGCGCGAACCGGTTGGGGTGTCCGTCGAAGATGCTGATCCGCACTTCCATGTTCTCTTTTCCCCGGAAATCGTCTAGCAGATCGAACAGCGGTACGCCCTCTTTTTTGCAGAAGTCCGCCAACCGCTTGTGAATCATGCCGTAAGGGTACTCTCCCTGGAGATCCTGCATTGCAGGTATCACGAAGAGAGCGAATTCCGAACCGTTTTTATGGGCCAGGTCACGGATGGACCCTATGGCTTCCATGCACTGCCGCCAGTTTTGATCCGAACCGGCACGGTAGTCGGCCAGGTAATCGACCTTGGGAAGGGTCATATACCGCATGAAGCCGTACAAGGTGGCGAAGACCCTCTTGAAGACCTCCCCCAGGACGCGAGTGAGGTTTCCCAACCGGTTGGACGGGTCCACGGGGGTGGCCTGCTGGATCGGCAGGGGCAGGGCCGCGTCGTTGATCGTGAAGAAGAGGAGGACCAGGTCGGCTCCGTATTTCTGCGTTTCTGCGGCGTAGAGGGCCGCTTCCTGGCGTGTGTTGTGCCCGCCCACTCCGGCGTTGATCACCTGAAAACGTTCCGGGGTCTCGTCCCGGTTCAACAGGGTTTCGAGTCTTTGGACGAACGTATCTTTCTCCGGAATTCCCCAGCCGAAGGTCACGGAGTCGCCCAGACAGAGGATGCGGAACATGGAACCGGTGTTTTCGTACGGAAGGTCCCGGTCCCTCAGCCCCCGGGGGTTGATCTTTACGGGAACCCCTACAATCGTACCCTGGAAAGACGGTTTGTGAACGTAACCGAGATGTTCCTGTTCGCTGGTGACGGTCGCACGGGCGAAATAGAGCCGGGCTTCGCGGAACTGGCTGACCCCCCAGGGATCTACCCACCGCAGGATGCCCTCTGCCATGACAAGCGAGACGCCCAGTGTGCACACGAAAAGCAGCGTGTTGAGGAGCGCATTGTTCAGGATCCGATAGCCCGCGGGACGGTAACGGTAGAGGAGGATTCCCACGACGGCGCCAAGGCCCCCAGCCCCCGCCAGGAAGAGGCGCAGGGTTTGGACGGCTTGAACGATGTCGTCGCTGAACCTTGCATGGGATGAAAACAGGCGGGCCAGAAGGCGTGGGTCCGCGAGCAGGCCCGCCAGGAAGGTCAGAAAACAGAACAGGAGAAAAAACGGGGAAAAGAGGCGTGGTTGCCCGGGAGGAGATTCCGGAGAACGATCTTGGGTTTGCATCGTTATATTCTCCGGGGGGCCGTCCGGAACACCCGGCAAACGTGACAGATATTCTGAGGTCCCTCCCTTTCTTTTCCCCGGCGAAAACAGGCCCGGGCGGACCGGAACGTTTCGTTGTTCCATATTTTATGAAACGGTTCTTCCATGATGTTCCCGAAATCCGTGGATTTTTCGTACACGCAGCAGCAGGGGGCGACCGAACCGTCCCAGTTGATGGTTGCCGTTTTCCAGAGGAAATAACACGGGTGGGGGTTCAGCACCCCGTCCGTGCGAAAGTAGTCGAACTCTCCCCGGTAGGCGGGATCGTCCACGAGCCACAGGTCCATCAGTTCCTGCGTGTCCGCACTCCCGATGAAGGGTGTCTGGCCCTTGCCCCCCAGGTACCCGCCCGTGATCGTGACTTCATCCGCGCCGATCTCGGCGCCCAGAGCACGGACCCGGGGCACGTCGGCCAGGTTGTGCTTGAAGGCGAGAAACTGCATGTTGACGCGGGGAAACCGGGCGTTCATCTTCTGCTTGACGCGGTGGAGAAGCTTGGCGTTTTCCACGACCCGGTGGAAGTCCCCCCCGACGCGGTACTGCGCATAGGTCTCCGGCGTGGTTCCGTCCAGGGAGATGATGAGATGCCGGAGCCCGGAGGCGATCATTTCCCGGGCGGTCTCCTCGGAAAAGATGTTCAGGTTCGTGCTCAGCCAGGTCTCGATGTCCAGGTCCTGCGCGGCGCGCACGTAGCGGAAGATCTGTTCGTGCAACAGGGGCTCCCCCCAGTTGTACAGGAGCATCTGCTTGGCGGTGGCGCCCAACTCCCGGAGGACCTTGTGGAACACCTCGGGAGGCATCTTCCCTTTTTTCCGGCCCTTCAGGTTCAGCCCCGTGGGACACAGGGGGCAGTGCAGATTGCAGATGTTGATCGGATCCACGAACAGCCGGTACGGCCGCCCCAGGAGACGTGTCCTGCGTGTCCGGAACTCGGCCTCCACGAGCAGCCGGTTGGCGGTCCGCAAGTACGGGAGACGTTTTCTGTACACCGAGCGCATGCTGTACCCTCTATGGGCTTCCTGGAACATGGGAGCGGTGACTCCGCTGCGTGACGGATGAAGGTTTCGACAGCGTGGGAGATTACTTCTTGTTCCGGAGGGAGAGGAGTCGGCGTTTGACATAAAACTTGCTCATCATGGAGATGCCGTTGGTCAGAAGCCGGATTTCCCGTATGGGGTTTCTCGCGATCCGTTTCGCACGCTGCAGGATGAAAGCAGGACGGAAGTAAAACTCCCGGTAGGCACGGGAAGCCAGCTCTTCGGTCACATGCCGCGGAAGGGTCACCTTTTCCAGGCCGTCTTTACTGTATTTCTTGTAAAACTCCGTGCCGGGGAAAGCGTCGAAGGGATAGAAGCTGACCAGGTCCGGGGAGATTTCCCTGGCGAACTCGATGGTCTTCAGGCAGTCTTCATAGGTCTCTTCCGGGATGCCGAGGATGAAGTTCCCCTTGCACTCGATCCCGGCCTCCTTGGTGAGCCTCACCGCGTTCCGCGCCATCTCCAGGGTGGCCTTCTTGTCGGCGACCTGGAGGGCCTTCTCGGTCCCGAATTCGATTCCGTACTTGATGTGGTAGCAGCCCGCCTGTTTCATCAGCTCGAGCTTTTTCCGCGTGATGTGGTTCACGCGGCTGTAACAGTTCCAGGTGATCTTCAGGTTCTTCCTCGTGACGATCTCGCAGAACTCGCCGATGTCGAACTTGGGGAAGGTGAGCATGTCGTCGTAGAAACGGAAGTCGTGAATCCCGTGCCGCGCTATGCAGTGCTCGATCTCCTGCACGATGTTTTCCGGGGATCGAAACCGCACGGTGCGTCCCCACACACCCTTGCTGCAGTACCGGCACTGGTACGGGCACCCCCGGCTGCCGATGATGCCGGTGGAGGGAAGCTGCATGAAGTTCCCTGTCCCGGGGTTGGGTACGTACGGTTCCAGGTCCAGGACCTCCCGGCAGGGAAAGGGCAGGGAGTCCAGATCCTGAATCATGGGACCCTGCGGGTTCATCTGGACCTTCCCCTTCCGGCGGAAGCCCAGGTTCGGAACGTCCTCGACTTTTTTCCCTTCCCGGATCCGCAGGGTGAGTTCCCGGAGCGCGTGCTCCCCCTCCCCCAGGATGATGTAATCGATAGCCGGGTATTTTTTCAGGGTCTCGGCGGGCAGAGCCGAAGCGTGATGTCCACCGAGGACCACGGGTGTATGGGGAGCAAGCCGCTTTATGGTGGCGGCCAGTTCCCCCGCGTTCTCGATTTCCGTGGTGCAGGCGCTGATCCCCACGAGCAAGGGACGGCTCTTTCCCATGTGCCGTACCAGGGCGTCTTCCGGATGCTGGAGCACCCGCATGTCGAGGCACTGGTTTTCCATGCCCTCTTTCTGCAGATAGGAGGCCAGGTAGAGCAGGTTCAGGGGGATCTCAACCCCCGGTTGAAAAATTCGGTTACGAACGAATTCTCCCTGGGGAGGTTGAATCAGAAGAACCTGAATTCCCGATGTGGAATGTTGTTTTTTCATAACGAATATTTTGAAAACAGCATTGTGAAGCGGCCTATTTTTTCTGTCTCCTCTCCACCTTGGGGTTGCCCGTCACGATGGATTGGAAGAATTTGTGCTTCCGAAAGAAATGGATGGCGCTCTTGATGTGCTGGAGCCGAACACGGGGAGATTTCCAGCTGTGGCTCTCCTGTTTGTGGTGGTGAATCATGTACACGTCTGGGATATAAACCACCTGCCAGCCGGCTTCCCAGGTTCGCTTGGCAAGGTCCACGTCCTCGTAATACATGAAGAATTTTTCGTCGAAGAAATCGACCTTGGAAAAGATTTCTCGCCGGATCATCATGCACGATCCCAGCACCCAGTCGACCTGGGCTATCGTATTATGATCCCAATCCCTCATGTAATAGTCAAGAAACAGGTGCGCATTGGGGAAAAGACTCTCCACCTTGAGCCCCCGGAGAAAGATCGTGACCGGGTGTGGCCAGGTCCGGCAGGAATACTGAAGGCTCATGTCGGGATTGAGAAGCTTGCACCCGCAGATGCCTACCTGGGGATGGTCGTCCATGTAGGCGCACAAGAAATCGAGGCTGCCTCGGGTCACGATGACATCCGGGTTCAGCGCGAGGAAGTAGCGGGAGTCCTGCACGGAGCGGAACACCTGATTGTTGGCCCTTCCGAAGCCCACGTTCTTTTCGTTCCGGGTCAGGAACAGTTCCGGAAAGTTCTTCTGCAGCATTTCCGGGCTGCCGTCGCTGGAACAGTTGTCCAGGACGTGGATCTGGAAAGAACAGCGGGTGCCGCTGTCATAGATGGATTGCAGACATTCTTTCAGCAGTTTCCCTGAGTTGTAATTGACGATCACAATGGTCAGGTCGGTTTGGTCTTTCACAGAATCCTCAGAGCGTGGATCTGTCTGTGTCGTTGCCTGGGGGGGCTTCGGCCATCCTTTTTATAATAACAGAAAAGCCGATCAACAGCCAGAACATGAACATGATTGATTCATATTGTATGTACGAGAAGTCAAAGAACTCAACAATAAGAAAGCTCTGGACAGCCGTTAACAGGCCGATGCCCAGGCTGGATAGGAAGGGGTCGTCGGACCGGACCCCTTTCCAGGCGTTTTTCCCCATCTCGTACAGGATCCAGAGAAAAAGGAAGAGACCCGTGAGCCCCATGTCCACCGCAATGATAAAAAAGACGTTGTGGGCTATGTAGACCATCCCACTGTACTTGATCAGGCTGTCGTGGGGGTCATAGGTTTTGTGATGATACGGCACGAACGAGAGGTTCCAGTTGTTGACGCCGTGGCCCAGGACAGGGCGGTTGACGATCATCTTCATGGAGACCTTCATCAGATAGAGCCTGCTGTAGGTGCTGGCCCCGGTCGGGGCCGTGAGCCGCGTGTGAATCGGCTTGGCATAGAAGGCCAGCAGGGACAGAACGAACAGAACCGCCGCGAACAGGATCACCATGTGACGGCGGAACGAGATCAGTCTCTTTCGGATGCTCAGAACCGTGAAAGTAACCACGGCCGGGGGCAGGGTGATCCAACCCGCCCGGGAGTACGAATCCACCAGCGCGGCCAGGCCCATCAGGAACGCGAAGGCAAAGAACAGTTTTACGGTCCTCGTGGTGTTCCAGAAGAGCGCGGAAAAGATGGGAGGGAGGGCAAGCGCCAGGAAACAGGCCGCGCTGTTGGAGTTGCCGAACAGCCCTCCCGGCCTTCGCAGGTACATGGTTTCCACTTTGATGTCCACGCCCCCGCGCGGGGGAGGGGGCATGAGAAAGGGCACATAGAGTGTCAGGCCCGTAAACCGCTGCACAAACGCCATTCCGCTGTGGAGGATGACGATCCCTGCAAGGATTCCCAGGGCGAGGCGGATGTTTTTG
>CAYTRL010000192.1:0-10938 GCA_964439795.1 uncultured Thermodesulfobacteriota bacterium | reverse complement strand
GGCTTTCGTAATCCCCCGAACCACCCGAGCGTGGGGCCGCTGTAGATTTCCGATTGTGCCAAGTCGATCCGGATTCCTCCCCGCCCTTGAACGATCCCGAAACTCTTGGAAGAAAAACGCCGTTCCGTTATGAAGGTCTTCATTTTTGGTCTTGATGGAGCTTCCCTGGACCTGCTCCTGCCCTGGATCGACGCAGGTCATCTCCCCGGGTTCGCCCGTCTGATCAGCGAGGGGAGCTACGGCACCCTGGAGTCGGTCCCGAACCAGAGGAGCGCAGCGGCCTGGACCAGCTTTCAGACCGGAAAAAACCCGGGGAAACACGGCATCCTGGAGTTTTACGACCGGATTCCCAATACGTACGACATCCGGTTCGTGAACGCGCGAACCCGGGAGGGGAGCAGCTTTTTCCGGATCGCCAGCGACGCCGGCAAGCGGATGAGTGTAATCAACGTCCCCATGAGCTACCCCGCCGAAGAGATCAACGGGACCTTTCTGGCGGGGCTGGATGCGCCCGGGGTGAACAGCCGGGGGTTCTCGTACCCCCCGGCGCTGATCCGGGAGGTGGAGGAGGCGGTTGGAAGTTACGTGATCGAACCGGGAATGACCGGGTGCATCGTGAACGGGGAGGTGGACAAGGCCGCGGATCTCCTCTTCGAGGAGATCGAATGCAAGAAGCGCACTTCCCGCTACCTGATGAAAAAGGCCCCCTGGGATCTTTTCGTGACGATCTTTCGAAGCACGGACGCGGTGCATCACTGCTTCTGGAAATATCACGATCCCACCCACCCCCAGCACGACCCTGTAGAGGCGGAAAGATACGGGGATGTGATCCTTCGCGCCTACCAGAAGGTCGATGAATATCTCTCGGAACTGCTGAAGGAACTGGATTCCGACACCCTCCTGCTGGTGGTCTCGGATCACGGATGCGGACAAAAACATCCGGCCAGTAATCAGCTGAACCCCTGGCTGGCGTCCCGGGGGTACCTGGCCTACGGGAAGCCCGGGCAGGGGGCCCGGGGGCCCGCAAGCCGCCTGCTGGGCAGCATCTACCGGTGGGTGATCGCCAAGACGCCCCGGCGCACCAAGGAACTGCTCTGGAGGCTGTTTCCCGGTTTTCGCGACCGTGTTCAGTCCCGGCTCTGTTTTTCCGGGATCGACTGGCAGAACACCCGCGTGTTTTCGGACACGCTCTTCCCCACCTTGTGGATCAACGTCAAGGGGAGGGAGCCCTGCGGCATCGTGAACCCCGGGGAGGAGACCCGACGGCTGTGTGACCAGATCGAAGCAGACCTGCTTGAATGCAGGGATGCGGTCACCGGGGAGCGGATCGTAGACAGGGTCCTTCGGCGGGAAGAGATCTATTCGGGTTCCCACGTGGATAAAGCGCCGGACCTGCTGGTTCGCTGGCGGGAAGATATCCTGATTCATGGGATCAAGCTGGAGGATGGGGCCGGGGCTGAAGAGGCGCGCGCCGGGGAGCAGGAGAGCAAGCCGTTCATCCCGGGAGAGGACTACCGGGTAATAAGCGGAGATCACCGGCTGAACGGTATCCTGTTCTGCAGAAATCCGCAGAGGAAGGTGTCCCGGGAACTCCTGGACAAGGCTTCCCTCATGGACATCGCGCCAACGGTGCTCTACGCGCTGGGTCTTCCCGTGCCGGACGACATGGACGGCCGCGTGCTCACCGAACTGTTCGACGAGGCTTTTCTGGATTCTCACCCTCTCCGGCACTCGCATGTGGATACTCCGGCCCCCCCCCGCGAGGGCGGGGAGGGCAGGGATTACGATGACGCCGAGGATGAAGAGAAGGTGAAGGAGCGCCTGCGAAGCCTGGGCTATCTGGAGTGAGGGTGAAAGGGTACGATGGCGAATGAAAAGAAGGTTGTCATCCTGGGCGCCGGATTCGCCGGGTTATGGTTGGCCCGGAGCCTGCTCCGGGAAGGGTTCCGGGTGGAACTGGTGGAACGGGCCCCGCAGCCGGGGGGCCTCATGGAAACCATCACCCGGGACGGCTTCATCTTCGATCTGGGGCCGCATATCCTCCTGGCTCCGCACCTGGACCACTACAAGCAAGTGCTTGGAGAGGACATCCTCCGCACGGATGGTTATTACGGGTTCGGGTACCAGGGAAAACAGATCCCCTCCCCCCTTTCTCCGGGGAACCTGATCCGGACCCTGGGTATCGGGACGGCCGTGCCCTTTGCCGCGAGCATGTTGTGGCAAAAGCTGCCGTTCATCGGGGCCCGGCCCCCGTGGACCAGCGTGGACCAGATTCTCACCCACCGGTTCGGCCGGCGGGTCAACGAGGCCTTCTTCCGAAACTACATCCCCAAGATCACCGGGTTTTCCGCCACCGACATCTCGCCGGACTGGTTTCTGGAACGTTACCGCTTCTACCAGGAACACAGCCTGGGGAGAAAGCTCCGGGAAAAGGCCGTCAGAACGCTAAAGAAGGTTTTTTCCCGGCCGCAGGCCGGGAAGCAGGCAGCAGGCCTGGAGCTCTACTACCCCCGAATGGGGGCCCAGATGCTCACGGACGCGCTGTATTCCCAGATCACGGCGGCAGGGGCCTCGGTCAACCTCCAATCCACGGTGGCCCGCGTGGAGACACAGGGAGAGCGGGTGGTTTCCGCTGTCTATCAGGGCCCGGACGGTGCGGAAGGCCGGGCGGAGGGGGATTTCTTTGTGAGCACCCTGCCGGTGGATCACCTGCCGGGCCTGTTCAACGGTTCGCTGGGGGATAAGGCGGGGGTCGCAGCACGGGGGCTTTCGTGGCGGCACCTCCGTCTGTTGTACCTTTCTGTGGACTGCGAGCGGGTGTCGGACAAGATTCAGGTCTATTTCACCGAAGGTCAGTACCCGTTCAAGAGGATCTACGAACCCAAGAACCTGATCCCCTCCATGGGAAGGCCCGGCAGCACGGCCCTCTGCGTGGAGTTGTGCTACTTTTCAGGGGACGAGACGGACCGGGCCGACGAGGGGGCCCTGGCCCAAAAGGTGATGGAGTCCGTTTGTGCTTTTTATCGGCTGCCCCCGGACAAGGTACGGTTCCTGTTCTCACGCCGGGTTCCGCATTCCTACGCGGCGTACCGGGAGGGGTACCGGGAGCACCTGAAGGCGCTGGCCGACGCTGTTTTCCCATGGGACAATTTCCTCTCCTACGGCAGGCAGGGATCGTTCCGATACAACCACCTGGTGGATCGAATCATTGATGCCTCGGAGTCGGTAGCCGGTTATCTGGCCGACCCGGGGAAAGGAAAAAGCGGATTCCTGGGGGTGCCGGACCCTAAGTCGGATTTTTTCTGAAATAGACGTAGGGAAAAAGTGTTTGTGGGGTCAGGTCTTCATTCTACATTTTTCGTTTATCCAAACGAGTTCTCCGGTACGGCACCCACGAGAAAAATGTAGAATGAAGACCTGACCCCGGTTATTGATCCGGTTGATGATCGACATATTGGGAACAAGGAGGGTTGTGCGTGAGTGAACATCCGATCCTGATCCTGGGCGCGGGCCTGGCGGGGCTGAGCGCCGCGTATCATGGGGACGGTGCCTACCGCATCTTCGAAAGGGAGGACCGCGTGGGCGGTCTCTGCCGGTCGGAGACACACGATGGCTTCACCTTTGACTACGCCATTCACATCCTGTACAGCGCCGATCCCTACGCCACCGACCTGATCCGGAACCGGCTGCTGAAAGACAACTTCCACGAGCAGGTCCGGAGTTCCTGGGTCTGCCTGAAGAACGTGTTCACCTACTATCCCTTCCAGGCCAACACCTACGGGTTGCCCGTGGAGGTGGTCAAGGAGTGCGTCCTGGGCCTGATCGAGGCCACATACAATCGGGACCCCTCTCAAACCCAGAACTTCAAGGAGTGGATCTACGCCACCTTCGGGGACGGCATCGCCAAGTATTTCATGGTGCCGTTCAACGAGAAGTGCTGGTCCATCGACCTCAACCAGATGAGCATCGGCTGGATCAGGGACCGGGTGCTGCAGCCGAAGATAGAGGAGGTTCTGCACGGCGCTCTCACGGACCAGCGGAAGGGGTTCGGGCCCAATGCCATGTTCTGGTACCCGCAGTCAGGCGGGATCGAGTCGTTGCCCCGTGGGTTCCTGCCCTATCTGGATGAACAGCGGATCCATCTTGGAAGGGAAATCGTGGAGGTGTCCCTCCAGGACCGGCAGGTACGCGTCTCCGACGGGGAGGTGGTTCCCTACGACCGGCTGATCTCCTCGCTGCCGCTTCCCCGGCTGCTTTCCCTGATCCGGGACCTGCCGGATGCCTGCCGGGAGATCGTGGGACGCCTGGAGCACAACACCATCTTTGGGGTCAATTTCGGGATCAACCGACCCCGCATCTCGGACAAGCACTGGATCTACTATCCGGAAAAGGAGTACCTGTTTCATCGCATCAGCTTTCCCATGAACTTTCACCCGAGCCTTGCCCCCCCGGACAACAGTTCCATCACCGTGGAAGTGGCCATGTCCCGTCACAAACCGATCAACCTGGACACCATGGTGCAGGACGTGATACGGGACCTGAAGAAGACCCCGTTTCTGGAGAGCGAGGAGGAGATCGTTACCCAGAGCGTTCTGAAATTGAATCCGGCCTATGTCGTTTATCACCTCCGGCACCGAGAGGACGTGGACGCGCTGAAGGGGTTTCTGCTGGAGAACGGGATCTACGCCTGCGGCCGGTTCGGAGACTGGGAATACCTGAACATGGACCACTCGATCCTGTCCGGAAAGCGTGCCGCCGAACACTTCAATCAATCCTGAGTGCATGAGTGAGGCTTCATGTCCGAGAACAGGCTCCGGACTTCCCTGCTGCTTCTTGCCTCCGGGATCCTGCCCCTGCTGCTCTACAGCTTCGTGCTGGACCTGCCGTTCATGTGCGACGCGCATTTCGGCGTGGCCGGGGCCGCGGGGGAAACCTATACCGTCACCGGCGAATACCGGGTGGACAACCCCATCGACCCGGAGGTGTTCCAGGTGTTTCCGCAGACGGTACCCTGGTGGACCAGCCCGGACGCCATGCTTCTGTTCCTCCGGCCGCTGGTCAACCTGTCGGCACAGATCGATTACCTGATCTGGGGAAAGAACACCTTCGGCTTTCACCTCACCAACCTGGTCTTCCACAGCCTGGCCTGCCTGTTTCTCTTCCTGGTGGGCCGGCGCCTGTTGAAGAACGACTGGGCAGCCTTTCTGGCCGTGATGATCTTTTCCAACCACTTGTACAACGCCCTGGTGGTGGCGTGGGTGGCGGAGCGGGCTTCGGTCCTTACCATGGCCTTCGGCCTTGCGGGCCTCTACGCCCACATCCGGTTCCGGGATGGAGAGCGCCGGGCCTGGATCTGGGAGTTCGCGGCGTGGCTGCTGTTCGTGCTGGCCTTTCTGGCCCGGGAGAGCGGGTCCCTGTGCCTGGTCACCTATTTCCTCTACGACGTGTTCATCTGGCACCCGGAACGCACCGGCTCGGGGCCGGGGTGGGTCCGATGGTTCATCCGGCTGATATCCTACTACGCGGTTCTCTGCATCCCCCTGGGCCTGTTCATCGTGTATTTCAAGGTGGCCGGATACGGGGTGGTGGGCCACTACTCCATCCTGGACGAAGGGGTTCCCGCCGGGAGCGTTCTCGCCTACATCCTGAAGAATATTATCCTCTACCTGCTGTCCATGTTTTTTTTCGTACCGGTCACCAACCCGATGAACCTGGAGCTGTTCACCTGGCCGTTTTACCTGATCCCCTTCCTGGTCCTGATTTCCCTGGTCTTTCTCTTCCTTGTCCCCGGGTTCCGGGAGAGGCTGTACCGGGACCGCCGGATCCTGTTCCTGGTGATCTGGCTGTTCCTGTCGCTGCTGCCCATTCTCCAGCTGCTCACGCAGAACCGGTACGTCTACGCGGCCATGGCACCGTTCGGCCTGCTGATGAGCTTTTACCTGTTCGCTCTCCTTGACATCCGCGCTCTGGGCCGGTTCACCCGGGTGCTTTTCGCGGCCTTTGTTCTCTTTTTCTCGGTGTTTCCCATCGCCGGGGTGTGGGTCAAGGGTGACACCTTCCGAAAACACCACGGATTCCAGTTCAACCTGGTGACGGAGACCCTGGGGCAGGTGGGCGACGTGTCCGCGGAGCGGCCGGTCAACCTGATCTTTCTCAACATGTCCAACTCGATCCTCACCTTCGCCCTGCAGTACGCCTATGATTTCCAGTCCGAAAAGGGTGCGGTGCGGGCCTTCCCGCTCATCATGACCCCCGACCCGCCCGTGGTGGAGGTCCTGGGGGACCGCAGCCTGCGGATCACGTCCCGGTCCAACCCCCTGTTGAAAAGCGAGGGGGAGAGGCTTTTCATGTCCGGGGACCTGGATCGGGAGGGGATGACCCGGGAGAACAGCTTTTTCCGCTCAACCATCGAAGAGGTGGAAGACGACGGTGTCCGCTCCGTACGGTTCGACTTCACCTCCCCGCTCAACGGAGAAGACAACCGGTTCTTCTTCATGAACAAGCGGCGCGTCTACCCGGTCTCCATCCCGCCCGGGTTCCAGGGCGAACTCCCCCTGCCCGTCCCGGCAGACGGGTGAAGCACCTACACGACTGGAGCTGAATAGGGCACGGCTATCAGCGGTCAGCTTTCAGCTCCATCCCTTGCAGGCTACTGTCCCTGAATCGGACTACTGCCCGGATACTACTCTGATCATTCATACAGCAGGAAAATTCGGACGCCCTAGAAACCCTCCTCCAAAACGCTCTATGGCCGTTGAAAAAATCCATTGTGGCAGGCCGTTCAAAAAGTGCCGAAAAAACAAGCGATTTCTGAAGCTGCCTGGCGGAACGTTTGCTAGGTGTAACCATGCAGAAATCGCGGGGATGCAAGGCGCGCGCAATCCTGAGGAAGGAAGCGTACTTTGGATTTACGTTGACTGACGAAGGATAAGCGGAACGCAGCAGATGGTACTTTTTGAACGGCCTGCTACGGCATGACCGCCCATGGCGGACACTGCAACAGGTCCATGCCGAACCCGTACCGCCCCAGAAGAAACACCGCCGACGTGATGAGTACACTTCCGGCAAGGTTCAGCCAGATCCCGGTCCGTGCCATGTCCGCGATCCGAAGCCGGTGGGTCCCGAACACGATGGCGTTGGGTGGCGTGGCCACCGGCAGCATGAACGCAAAGGAGCAGGACAGGGTGGCCGGGATCATGAGCAGCAGGGGGTTCACGTGAATGGCCACGGCCAGCGATCCGAGGATGGGGAGCAGCATCTCCGAGGTGGCCGTGTTGGAGGTCATCTCGGTGAGAAAGGTGACGAACAGGCACAGGAGCAGGACGATCACGAGGGGGGGAAGGGCTCCCGCGCCCGAGAAGTGGTTGCCCAGCCAGAGGGCCAGACCGGAGTCCTTGACCCCTGTAGCCAGGGCGAACCCGCCGCCGAACAGCAGGACGATGTTCCAGGGGAGACCGGAGGCGGTTTCCCAGTCCATGACCCTCTCCCCCGGCCGGGATCTGGCCGGGATCACGAACAGGATCAGCGCCAGGCAGACGGCCACGGTACCATCGTCCAGAAACGCCGGGTCAGGGAACAGCCCGGACCACCCGGGGATCACAAAGGAACCGATCTCGATATCCGCTCGGGTAAGCCAGAGCAGGGCGAGAAGAGCGAAATCGGTCAGCACCACCTTCTCTTCCCAGCCCATGGGCCCCAGTTCCTCCACCTGTTTTTCGAACACCTCCCGGTCCACGCGAAAGCTTTTTCCCCCTGGGCGGAAGCGCAAGGCCAGGTAGGCCCAGAGCAGGATCAGAAAGACCACGGACACCGGAAAGGCGAAGAAAAACCAGGAGGCAAAGGAAATCTGCGGTGCCCCGGGGAACAGGATGTGGAGGATCCGGGCAAAGGAGAGGTTTGGCGGTGTGCCCACCAGGGTGGCGATCCCCCCGATGCTGGCGCTGTAAGCCACCCCCAGGAAGATCCCGATGGAGTAGCGGCTCACCGCTTCCCGGCCCAGGAGCTGCTCCATCCGCATGACCACGGCCAGGGCGATGGGGACCATCATCATGGTGGTGGCGGTGTTGGATATCCACATGGAGAGGAAGGCGGTGGTGATCATGAAGCCCAGCAGGATGCCCTGCGGCCGGCCCCCTGACAGGAGCAGGATCCGCAGGGCGATCCGTTTGTGCAGGTTCCAGCGCTGCATGGCCAGGGCCACGAGAAACCCTCCCAGAAACAGCAGGATCACGTGGTTGAAGTAGACGGGCGCCACCTGCTTTCCACTCATCAGGCCCGTGAGAGGAAACAGGACCACGGGGAGCAGGGCGGTTACGGCCAGGGGGACCACTTCCGTGATCCACCAGACGGCCATCCAGAGTCCCACGCCGGCCATGATGGAAACGTGGGGGTTGGCGGGGTCCAGATCGATGAAACAGGTGAACAGCACAAAGATTGCCGGTCCGGAGACGGTTTTCAGAAAACGGTTCAACAGATGGGTCTCCCATGGTTGTTTTCGGGTGCCGGACGTGGACCTTGGGGGGGCCGCCGCAAGGTCCGGGAAGAAAATATCCGGAGTCCTGCCTGGTAAAATACAGGAAGAACCTGCGAAAATCATCGGAGAACAAATAGAAACGAGATAAAGAACTCCCTGACGCCTCCTGTTCACGAACCGGATCACCACCGAAGCCCTGAGCGGATCCTTGAAGCACGGTGAACGGTTACGACCGGGAATCCGGAGATCAAGAGACGTCCCGCCTTGACACATCCTTCTGTTTTTCAGTACCCTGATCCCCTCCGAAACAACCTCACGATCGACTCCATCATGGGTTGGGTATCGTGGCCAGAGCATCTATCCCATCCGTTGAGACCGGGTTGCTTTCTTTCGTAACGCTTCGTATCCATTCCGTTTCTGTCACACATCCCCGCATGTGTCCCCATGAAGGGTGGAGAAAGGCGGTCTTCTTGTGATCGGCACGACCCATGGAATGGACGCCCCCGGGGCGAAAAGAATTCCTGCCGTATTTCTGGCCGGGGGCCTGCTGTCGGTTCTTCTGGCCTTGGCACTGTTCCCGTGGGAACAGGCCGTCACCCACCTTTTTCAGGACATGTTCGGCCTGGACCAGCCTTCAAGCCTTTTGACGTATGCCGTCCGGTTCCTTCAATCGTTCTTTCTCTTCTTTGGCCTGGCACTGCTGGGGACGGGCGGTCTAAACTGGAACTCTGTGTTCGGAAGGGTCCTCTCCGGAGATCCTCTGGAAAGGATCGATGATCGATTTATCTTTTTCTATGCATTCTTTTTTTGCCTGCCCCTCTACATATTCCTGGAAATGTTCATCTTTCAGCGCGCTCTGTACACCCCGGACGAGTTCGCCTACCTGTACCAGGCCAAGCTCTTTGCCTCCGGGCACATCACGGGACCCGCACACGCCCTTCAGAAGTTTTTCCCGACCGCTTTCATTGCCGAGAGCGACGGACGGCTGTTTTCCATCATGCCTCCGGGGTACTCCCTTTTTCTGGTCCCCTGGGAGTGGATAGGCTGTGCCCGTCTTGCCAACCCCTTTCTGTCGTGCCTCAATGTGCTGCTCGCTTATTTCGTGGGCCGCCGTCTCTACGACAAGCCCACGGGTCTGCTCGCCGCCTTTCTGATGTCGTTGTCTCCGTTTTTTCTCTGTTACACCGGCACATACATGACGCACACGCTGTCTCTTTTCCTCCTGCTCATCGCGATGATCCTTTACCTGAGGATGGAAAGGGAGCCTCTTTCCCCATGGTGGGTTTGCATCCTGCTCGGCCTGGTTCTTGCCTTCATTCCCAGTGTGCATCACTTTGATGTCTTTTTCCTGGTCCCCGTCATGTTCGTGCTGGCCGTACGGTTTTTCAAAGGGCCCAACCCGGTCCGGGTCCGGATTTTCCTGGTGGGATCGCTCTTCCTGGGGGTCCAGATCGGGTTTACATTGGGGCACAACTATGTCTTGACCGGCTCTCCCTGGAAGATCCCCCTGGATATCTACATGCAAAACGAGAACTTCCTTGGAAAACCCGGTTTCGGGATCCCTCCGGACGGGGCCATGGTGGGCCTCTCCTCCGGGACCGAGTTCCTGGCGCACGTCGTTCGGCTTGCAAGTCAGTTTGTGAAGCTGAACCTCGTGCTCCTGCCGCTTGCGCCCCTGTTCATGATTCTGCCGGTCCTGTCCGGAGGCCGTTCGAGACAGGACATCCTCCTCACGGCCTGTATCGCCGCCATGTGTTTCGCCTACCTGTTCTACCGCCCCGGGGGCGGGTTCCAGCTGGGGCCCAGGTATTATTACCTGGCGGTCGCCTTTTTCTATTTTTTAATCGTACGGGGTTTTATCGTACTGGACCAGACCTCGAGCCGTCGTCCTTCAGGCCCGACCCTGCGGAAGGTCCTGTCCATCGTTTTTGTTCTGGTGCTCTCCTGTCAGATCGGGCTTTCCGCGGGCACCCTTCGCTTTGTGAAGAACCTGAACGATGAATCCCGCTTTCTGCTGGATGTGGGCCGGCTGTTCGAGGAGCAGGGTATCGAGAACAGCATCGTTTTCATTACGACCACGGAAAAAGAGCAGGCAAGAGACCCGGAGCTGGTCTTTCTGCTGGTCCGGAACCATCAGGACATTACCGGTTCAAACCTCACGGCCCGGGATCTCGGCGGAGAAAATGCGGAGCTTATGGATTATTACCCGGAAAAACGCGCCTTCCTCTATGAAGTCGACCGGGACCTGCTGCCCCGGGGCGGACCCATGCGATGGAAAGAGATCCGCCGGGAGGACTATCTGTCGGGGGATACCCTGAAATTCTAAATGGGGGACAGGCACTGATTTTCAATTCTAAATGGGGGACAGGCACTGATTTTCGGCGGCTATGCCCTTCAAGGGTCTCTTGAGTTCTCAAAGGCACTTTGGGCACCGTCATCCCGGACTTGATCCTTATACCCCCCTG
>CAYTRL010000191.1:0-11022 GCA_964439795.1 uncultured Thermodesulfobacteriota bacterium | reverse complement strand
GAAGGCTGTCTGGCTCCATTTATCGACACCCTCGGAGGGGAGAATGAGGCTGTTTGGAATTCCCCCCCCCCAGCCACCCCTGGATCCCCGCTGGAGCTTGTCCCCGTAAAAGCGGGGACGGGGATGACAATACAAGAGACTTTTTCAACACCTATGAAAAAGCGGTTGGCTCCAAACGAGGCAGCTTTTTCATATACTCAACCTGACAGGCGTTGCTTCCAGGGACGCATCACCAGAAAAAGACCGAACCGTACCCAACAAGAGGTCGCAGCATGGGCAAAAAACTCTTTTCCAGGCCGGCGCTGTGCGTGAACTGCAGGATCTGCGAGATGTCCTGCGCCCTGGAGAAAAGCGGGATGTTCAACCCGGTCAAGGCGCGTGTCTGGATCCACCGCAACAAGAAGGGGCTGGATACGCCCATGATCTGCAGGCATTGTCTCTCCCCCCCCTGCGAGAAGGCCTGCCCGGTGCAAGGGGAAAAACCGATCCGGCGGGACAAAGAGAGCGGGATCGTACGTTTCTCCCTCCTCTCCTGCATCGGCTGTTACGAGTGCGTGAAGGCATGTCCCTTCGGCGCCATGCGCGTAGACCCGCATACCGGTCATGTTTTCAAATGCGACCTCTGCGAAGGCGACCCGGAATGTGCCAAGTGGTGCCCCACGGGCGCCCTGCAATTCGTAGACACGAAAACCATCGGGACGTTGAGTTCCGAGGGGAAAGTCTAGCACGGAGCGTTACGGACACAGTCTTCCCCTGTTGCGGCGACACCCTCCCCCGGGAGGTGGCACAATCGGGAACGGAGGTCTTTTCATGATGTACGGATGGTCCGGAACCCTGCTCCGCGTGAACCTCACCGATGGAACCATCGTGCGGGAAGAACATCCCGAGCGTCTGCGCCACGGGTACCTGGGCGGCCGGGGCATCAACTCGCGGCTTCTCTACGAGGAGGTCCGCCCGGGCATCGACCCCCTGGGCCCGGACAACAAGCTGATCTTCGGCACCTCCCCCCTGACCGGCACAGGGCTGTTCACCTCCGGAAGGATCCATGTAACCGCGAAATCACCCCTGACCGGCATCCTGGGCGACTCCAACGCCGGCGGCCATTTCGGCCCGGAGCTCAAGTGGGCCGGGTACGATCACATCGTGGTGGAGGGCGTTTCCCCCAAGCCGGTCGTCCTGTGGATCGACGACGACCGTGTGGAACTCCGGGACGCGGGGCACCTCTGGGGCAAGGTCGTCTCGGAGACCTATGCGATCCTCCGCCAGGAACTGGGGGACCCGCGCGTCCGCATCGCCGCCATCGGACCGGCGGGAGAGAACCTCGTACGGTTCGCCTCCCTGATGACCGACCACGGCAACGCATGCGGCAAGACCGGCATGGGAACCGTTATGGGCGCAAAACGCCTGAAGGCCATCGCCGTCCGCGGCACCTGCGGCTTTGCCGCCGCCCGGCCGCAGGAGTTCAAGGCCCTGACCCGGGAACTGATCGAGAAGATTCGGAAAGGTCCGGCGTACGAGGCCTTTTCCCAGGTGGGCACGTTGATGTACCTGGTCCAGTACGACAACCAGGGGCGATCCCTGGCGAACAACGCGCAGCAGACCGCCAACATCGACTACATCAAGAACTACGACGCCAAGAGCATGATGAAGCACATGACCCGGAGCGTGGCCTGCTTCGGCTGCCCCATCCACTGCAAGCACGAGTTCAAGATCAAGAAGGGGCCGTTCGCGGGGGAAGCGGGGCACGGCACCGAGTTCTGCATCATGAGCGCTCACGGCCCTTCCTGCGGAAACACCGACGAGGCCGCCCTGCTCCGCATCAACAACATCTGCAACGAGTACGGCGTGTGCGGCGACACCTCCGGCATCACCCTGGCCGCGGCCTTCGAGTGGTATCAGCGCGGCCTCATCACCGAAACCGACACGGACGGGATCGCCCTGGAGTGGGGAAACACCCAGGGACAGATCGAGATGCTGATGAAGATGATTCGGCGGGAGGGCTTCGGGGACATCCTCGCGGACGGCTCCGCCCTGGCCGCGGAAAAGGTCGGCGGCGGGGCGGAGAAATATATCTCCCACACCAAGGGCGGGGACATCGATCAGGTGGACATCCGTACGCTCAAGGGGTGCGCCCTGTCCGACGCCGTATCCAGCCGCGGCGGCGACCCGCAGCGGGGCTGGCCCGCGGTGGAGTTCTACCCCATGAAGCCGAAAACGGCCCTCAAGCTCTTCGGCAACGAGAAGGCCGCGGACCCCACCTCCTACGAGGGGAAGGGTCCCGTTGTGAACTTCTACTCCGATCTGTGCACCATGTGCGACGCCCTGGGCATCTGCAAGTTCGCCAGCGCCTGGTTCGGAAACCCGATCTACCTGAAGGAGATGGGGGAACTGGCCTCCTCGGTCACCGGGGTGGATTTCAATGAAAAGGAGATGCGCCGGATCGCCGCACGGATAACATCCCTGGAACGGGCCTACCTCGTGCGGGAGGGAATCACCCGCAAGGACGACACCATCCACGGCAGGGCCATGGAAGAACCGGTCCCGGCGGGCCCCTACAAGGGCGAGCGTCTGGACCGTGAGAAGTTCGACAAGATGCTGGATGATTACTACGCCATCGTCGGGTGGGACAGGGCCACGGGCGTTCCTACCCGAAAGACTCTGGAAAAACTGGGACTGAACGATGTAGCCGAGGAACTCCAGGACATGGGAAAGCTCCCGGGATAGTCGCACCCGCCACGGTCGCCCACGAAGCCGATGCAAGGGGAAGGAAACCATGGAAGAAAAGGTCCGAGAAATCGTGACATCGTATTTCCGGCTGGTAAACGAGGAAAAGTTCGACGCGTTCTTTTCCCTGTTTCACCCGGACGTGGAGATGAACGCGCCGTTCGGGTTCAGCGCCCGGGGACTGGAAGAGGTGAAGCCGTTCTATCTCCGGGTCCCCAGGAATTATCCGGACCACGTGGACACACCCGAGGCGATCCTGGTCTCAGGAAACCGGGCCGCGGTGTTCATCGACTTCATCGGCAAGACCAAGGACGGCAGGCCCGTGGCTTTCAAGGCCTCGGACTGGTTCGAGATCGAAGACGGGAAGATCAAGTCCCTGAATATCTTCTTTGACAGCCACGACATCTCCAGGCGCCTGGCGAAACAATCGGTGTCCGAATGAGCGAAGCACCCCTGCCGGAAGATGAAAAACCCCAGGTTCCCGTTCCGTTTCGGGACCTGCCCCCGCACAGGCAGAAACGGATCCGTCGTTTCCTTTACGTCGGCACCCTGCTCTTCCTGGTGCTGATCGTTGCCTTCGTGGCGGGGTTTAACGCCTACACGGCCCACAAAAAGAAGCAGGCGGCCGCTCAGTGGCAGCCCCCCGGGCTCCCGGTACAGGTCATCGACCTCCGGCCCGGGGAACTGGACGAGGTCGTGGAGGCCACCGGCGTCATCCAGGCCCGCCAGGAGGTCTCCGTGTACCAGGTGGTCAGCGGGAAGGTGGTGCGCGTGGTCGCGGACCTGGGCGACACGGTGGCCGAGAGCGCTCCGCTGCTGACCATCGACGACGAACTTGTCCGCCTGAAGGTCCGGCAGATCCAGGCCCAGATCACCAAGCTCAACGCCCTGTGCAGGAACGCGGAAAAGAACCTGAAGCGCAAGGAAAAGCTGTTCCACAGGAAGACCGTTTCCGAGACCGATTACGACCAGGCCGTGCTCGCCGTGCAGACCAACCAGGGGATGCTGGAGGAGGCCCGGGCCGCCCAGGACATGGCCCTCTACGAACTGCGGCACACCACGGTCCGGAGCCCGATCCCGGGCAAGGTCACCGAACGCTTTCTGGAGGTGGGGAGCCTGGCCTCCCCGCAGACCCCGGTGGCCCGGGTCGTGAACGTGGACCGGGTCAAAGTGGAAATCGGCCTGATCGATGAGGAGATCCGGCGGGTGCGGGTGGGTCAGCAGGTTCAGCTCACGGTAGACGCCTTTCCGGAGAAAGAGCTGAAGGGAGAGGTCACGGCGGTGGGAAGCCAGGCCGACGCGCACACCCTCACCTTTCCCGTCCGGGTGGAGAGCGTGAACAGCGACCCGGACGACCCGCTGCTGCCGGGCATGATCGCCAGGCTCTCCATCAAGGTCAAACACCACCCGGACGTCCTCGTGGTCCCCCGGGAGATCGTTCACGACGAGGGCGGCCGTCTCACCGCCTTCGTGGTGGAGGGGGGCCGGGCCCGCAAGCGCCGCCTCACCCTGGGGGCCGACGAAAAAGAGATGGTCATCGTGTCCTCCGGGCTTGCGCCGGGCGACCGGGTGGTCTGCGTGGGCCACGAGATGCTGGATGAAGGTCTTGCCGTTCAGATCGACACCGGAGACGGGGACGCCGGGCCTGACCCGGAACCCCGGATCCCTCAGGAGCCGCCGTCCCCATGAGCCTGGCCGGGTTTTCGGTACGAAACTCCGTGCTCGTCAACATCCTGATGATCAGCATCTTGGTCATCGGCGTTCTCTCGTTCATCAAGCTTCCCCGGGAACTCATCCACAACGTTTCCCTGAACTGGGCCATGGTCATCGCCGTCTACCCCGGCGCTTCCCCGAAAGAGATCGAACAGCTGGTCACCATCCCCATCGAGGAGGAGATCGAGGACCTGGAAGGCATCGACTTCATCTCCTCCAAGTCCGCGGAAGGGTTTTGCATCTTCGACGTGAAGTTCGAGGACTTGAGCCAGGCGGACTATCGATACGCCCTCCAGGAGCTCAAGAGCCGGGTGGACGGCATCAGCGACCTTCCCGAGGATGTGGACACCATCGAGGTGAACGAGTTCGACAGCTCGGACGTGGTCCCGGTCATCAACATCACGGTGAGCGGCGGCCTTCCGGAACGGGAGCTCCGGGCAATCGCGGACGACCTGTCGGAACGGATTCAGGACATACCCCACATCTCGCAGGTGGAGAAGATGGGGATGCGGGACCGGGAGATATGGGTGGAAGTGGACCCCCAGCGCCTGTACAACTTCGACCTGACCTTTCCTCAGGTCATGCAGGCCCTGGCCGGCAAGAACCTGAACGTGCCCGGCGGAAAGCTGCGGTCCGGCCGGAGCGAGTTCCTGCTGCGCACCGTAGGTGAGATCGACAAAGCCGGCGACCTGAAACAGGTCATCCTGCGGCAGACCCCCGGCGGCCGCCGGGTTTCCGTGGACGACGTGGCACAGATCACGGAAACCTACAACCACGACATCGGGACCATCTCCCGCATGGACGGGCGCCCCTCCATCACGCTTACCATCTCCAAGCAGAACGAGGGCAACTCCCTCCGGATCATCGAAGCGATCAAGAAGACCACCCGGGAACTCAGCGAACGGCTCCACGGCGAGGTAAATTTCGCCGGGGCCGGGAAAGAAGCAGGAGCGGACACGTCCGGGGGGCCGGACACACCGCCGCCGGTTTCCATCTCCCTCACCGAGATCCCGGGGAGCCGGGACCACTTCCTGAAGTTCACCTCCACCTTTGACAGCTCGGTGCACATCCGGGACTCGCTGGGGGCGCTGGAGAACAACGCCGTGGTGGGAATGGTTCTGGTGCTGGGCCTGCTCTACTACTTCCTGGGGTGGCGCTACGCCTTCATGGCCGCGCTGGGGATGACGATCTCGTTTCTGGGCACCTTTATCTTCATGTACTACATCGGCGAGTCGTTCAACGGGAACTCCCTGTTCGCTCTGGTCCTGGTCATGGGCATCGTGGTGGACGACGCCATCATCATCCTGGAGAACTGCTACCGGTACCTCCAGATGGGGTTTCCCGCCCGGGAAGCGGCGGTCCGCGGCACGGACGAGGTGGTCCCGCCGGTGGTCTCCGCCACCCTCACCACCATCAGTGCCTTCCTTCCCCTGATGCTCCTGCCCGGGGTGATCGGCGACTTCATGCGAGTGATCCCCATGGTGGTCTCCATGGCGCTGGCGGCCTCCCTGGTGGAGGCGTTCGTCATCCTGCCCACGCACGTGGCGGAGTGGAGCGGCCGCAGACCGCCCCAGAAAAAGAACCTTCTCCTCCGGACCCTGAACCACGTGTATCCCCGCGTCCTGAGGACGGTTCTCCATTTTCGATACCTGTTCGTGGCCGTGGGGCTCTGCACGTGCCTGATCTCGGGCTTTCTCATCCCTTCCCTGGGGATCGACTTCTTTCAGGGGGAGGAACTTCCCCGGTTCTTCGTGTACGTGGACATGCCCACGGGCACCAGCCTGGAGGTCACGGACGAGGTCATCCGGCGGATCGAGGCGGAAGCCCTGAAGCTGCCCCGCGAAGACGTGGATGCGGTGGTGGCCACCTCGGGCATCCATCAGACCCAGGAGGATTGGGCCATCAGGTCCGATGTGGGCCAGGTGAGCGTGGACCTGAAGCAGAAGAAGCACCGGAAGCGCTCCGCGGACGAACTGATCAACCTCCTGCGGAACCGCATCGCCCACATCAGCGGCCCCCGGAACGTCCGCTTCGTGAAAATGATGAGCGGTCCGCCCACGGGCAAGCCGGTAGAGATCAAGGTCAAGGGACAGGAGTTCGCGACCCTCAAGGCGATCGCGGGCGAACTGAAAGCCGAACTGCGGAACCTTCCCGGTGTGTACGATGTGGGTGACAACTTTTCACCGGGAAAGCAGGAGATCCGGATCCGGGTGGACGAGGACAAGGCGGCCCTGTTCGGCCTCAACGTGGCCCAGGTCGCCCGGACCGTGCAGGCCGCCTACCAGGGCGGTGAGGCTTCCATCTGGCGTGACGGGGACGAGGAGGTGAAGATCTTCGTGAAGCTCCAGGAGGCCTGGCGCCGGCACCCGGAGGACCTTCTCCGGCTGAAGATCGGGACCCCCACGGGGATCCAGGTCCCCCTGGCCAAGATCGCCCGCCTGGAGATCGAACCGGGATACTCGGAGATCCGCCGCTTCAACAGCGAGCGGGCCATCACGGTCCACGCGGAGGTGGACAAGAAGAAAACCAGCACCGTGGAAGTCAACACCGCCATCCAGAAACGGGCAGGAGACCTGCTTTCCCGCTATCCCGGGTACCGGCTCGACTTTCAGGGGGAGTTCAAGGAGTTCCGGGAGACCTTCGACAATATCCGGCAGCTGTTCATCATCGGTCTCTTTCTGATCTACCTCATCCTCTCCGGGCAGTTCCGCAGCTTCGTCCAGCCGCTGATCATCCTGTTCACCCTCCCCTTTGCGTTCCTGGGGGCCATGGTGGGACTGATGGTCCTGGGAGCGAAATTCACTACGATCACCATGTACGGCATCGTGGCCCTGGCCGGGATCGCGGTGAACGACGCCATCGTCCTGATCAGCTTCATCAACAACGCCCGGGCCCGGGGAACCGGGAACTACGAATCGCTCATGGAAGCCGGGATGCTGCGCCTGCGGCCGATCATCTTGACGAGCGTCACCACCATCGGGGGGCTCCTGCCCATGGCGCTGGGGCTGGGGGGCCACTCCGAGGTCTGGGCCCCTCTTGCCAATACCATCATATGGGGACTGCTCTTCGCGACCCTCCTCACGCTGTTGATTATCCCCGCCGTATACATGATCCTCGTGGATGACATCGCGGCGCCCCTGCGGCGCCTGATCCGCTCTGCACTGAAACTCCCGGACACGGCCACACGGCCGGAATACGACGACTCCCAAAACATGAACCATTCAACCCCGGAGGTGTCCCAATGAAAAAAGCGGTGTTCGTTTTATTGTTGCTGGTCCACTGCTCCCCGGCCGCCCCCCTGATCCAGGAGCAAAGCTTCACGGATAACGGGGACGGCTCGGTCACGGACAACATCACCCGGCTGCTCTGGCAGAAAGAGGACGACAACATCCAGCGGAGGTGGGACGAGGCCCTCCAGTACTGCGAGGACCTCACCCTGGCCGGCAAGGACAACTGGCACCTGCCCAAGGCCCATGAGCTGAAGACCCTCACGATCCCCAACAAGGCCGACCCGTCCATCAACACGAAGTTTTTTCCGGGCACCCAGTCGGCGCGGTTCTGGACCCGCTCCGCCCCCGAAGGGGGGGGCGCCCTCCCCGAGGGTTCATACGATTACATGGTGGCGGTGAACTTCCAGTTCGGCGACCTGGATTCCTCCCTGTACAAGTCCACGCCCTGTTACGTCCGGTGCGTCTGCCGGCCCGAGTAAAAGGGGGGAGGCCCGGACCAGGCCCCGGAAACGATCGAACCGGTCCTCCTGCGGGTTTTTCGACTGTCGCTTCTTGACAGGCCCGAGGCCGATGTGTTACGTATTCTGTATTGTACGAATTTCGTATTTTTCGATATCGGAAATCTATTGCTTTCGCGGGCTTTCCATGGAAGACCCGTGAAGGGCGACCTTTCCACCCCGGACGATGCGAGGCAAGGGAGTCCCTTTTTCAGGAATCCAGCAAGGGAAATCCATCGAACGGACCGGGTATGCAACCCGTCATCACAGCAGAAGGAGGCACCCCGTGAAAGGCTCCGTGCTCACAAGCTTTGCCCTTTGTTTCCTGCTGGCCATGTTCGCTCAACCCGGGCCGGGGGACGCAACGACATCGAAACACGCCGCAATCGGCGCAGACCTCGAAGGGAACGCCGCCGGGGACATCACGCCCTTCGAAGGGAACAAGGGACTCGAGTGCCCGGAGGGGTACGAGAAGGGGGACTTTCTTCCCAATCCGTACAAGGATGAAAAGCCCCTGTTCCGCATCGACCAGAGCAATGTCCACAAGTACAAGGACCGGCTCTCCCCGGGCCAGGTCGCCCGCGTGAAACGGAACAAGAACTTCTACATGAACGTCTATCCCACGCACCGCAACATGCAGGTTTCCGATGCGTTCTATGAAGCTACGGAAAAGAGCAGAAAGACCGCGCACCTGGATGACAAGAACCTCCTGCAGGGCTTCCAGGGCGGGGTCCCCTTTCCCAATCCGAAAAACGGGATTGAGGCCATGGTGAACATCAAGCGGCCCTACAACGCGGATGATTCCTATGCCTTCGATTGCCGCAGGGTCGTCAGCCCCAGAGGCAGGGTCAAGAAGTCCATCCGAAGAACAAACGTTCTCACCCTTGACGAACGAAGGTTGAAGAGCAAGATGGATAACCCCGACAAGGTCGCCTATAAAATGGTGTCTTTTTACACCTATCCCGCGGACGAAGCGGGCACGGCCTACCTGACCTACTCATACCAGGACGACAACCGTCTGGAGGATACCTGGCTCTACCTGCCCACCCTCCGACGGGTTCGCCGCGCTCCCAGCCTGGTCGGCGGCGGGCAGATGGAGGGGGAAAGCACCATGGACGACCTAGGGTTCGAGTTCCGGGGGCCGGTCAACGACTGGAACTGGAAGCTCCTGGGCAAGAAGGAGGTCTACATCCCGGTGAACAACTACGATATGTGGCAGATCGGGACGCCGGACAGCGAGGAGTGCCTGCCCGGAGATATCAACCCCACCAACCTGCGCTACGAACTTCGAAGGGTCTGGGTGGTGGAGGGAACCCCCCGGAAGGGACTGAACCATCCCTACGGAAAGCGGGTCGGATACTATGATGAAGACACTTGGGGACCCGCGGTGGCAGACCGCTACGACAAGCGCGGGAACCTGTGGCGGGTGCTGGAATGGTACACGAGCTACGACTACTGCCAGCAGATGCGGTCGGTACCCGCCCAGCAATACCTCAACCTGGAGTCCGGGAGATACGAGCTTACCGGCGGATGCAGGACCCCGGAGACGACCCTGCCCGTTTATGATAATGGTTTCGCCGAGTCGGAGTTCTCCGTTCAGTCGTTGAGGAAGAAGGGAAGGTAGGCGCGGAATCACGGGAGGACCTTTATGTTTGAAAAAATCGAACGTGTAGCCATCGCGGTAAAAGATCTCGACAAGGCCAAGGACTTCTTCTCCGACCTTCTGGATATCGACTTCGATATCGTCGGTGAGATGGAACATCTGGGGATGCGGGGTGGGTACAGTGCGTTCGGCCTGGAGCTGATCGAATCATCCTCCCCCGGATCGCTGATCGAAAGGTTCATCGATCAGCGGGGGGAAGGGTTATGGGCCGTTGTCATCAAGGTCAAAAATATGGATGCGGCCGTTGCGAAATGCCTGGAGAAGGGGCTGAAGGTCGCCGGGGACGTACGATGCGGCGCCATGCGCGAGGTCGCCTTCCACCCCAAAGACTCTTTCGGCGTTGAAATCGTACTGGCCGAATATCCGGAAAAGCATCCCGCGACGGTGGCGGCAAGGGCCAAACCCTGACCCGGAACCCCCGTTCCACGTGCACCACCCCTATGGAGCGGAACGTTCTCGTGCGGATACGGATCTGCCTCATTCAGGCCAGGGGAAGGATCAAGCCGCCCGGAAACGTTCGCTTCACCATGTGCCGGAACGAAGCGGAACATGCTTTCCCTTTGCCTGAAAGGAGAAAAATAAAAAATGAGATTCAAGGATCGCGTATGCATCGTGACCGGAGCCAGCCGGGGCATCGGAAAGGCATTTGCTGTTGGCTTTGCAAGGGAGGGCGCGGATGTGGTCGTCGCGGCCCGGACCGAGGTACAGAAAGATGAGCGCCTTCCCGGCACCATACACACCACGGCGGAGGAGGTCAGGGCCCTGGGCCGCCGCGCCCTTCCCATCAAGATGGACGTCAGCAATGAAGAGGATGTGGCTAGAATGCTGGAGGCCACCCTCAAGGAGTTCGGCCGGGTCGACGTGATGATCCACAACGCGGCCGTGGCCTTCTGGAAGCCGCTGTGGGAGACACCGGCCAAGCTCTGGGACCGGGTCGTCGCGGTCAACCTGCGGGGGGCCTTCCTCTGCTCCCGGGCCGTGCTCCCGGAGATGATCAAGCAGCGAAGCGGCAGCATTATCAACCTGTCCTCGCCCGGGGCCAACATCGACGGAAAAATCGACGGAGGCATGGCCTATTCCTCCTCCTAGGCGGGGGTCGAGCGCCTCAGCAACGGCCTGGCCAAAGAGGTGAAAGAGTACGGGATCTCGGTGAACTGCCTGAAGCCGGAAGACTTCGTGGATTCCGAGGGGGCCC
>CAYTRL010000190.1:0-11117 GCA_964439795.1 uncultured Thermodesulfobacteriota bacterium | reverse complement strand
AGGGGGTCGCGCCTGCGCAGCTCCATAAGCTCTTCCAGAGGGTGGCGGTCCAGGGTCCCGAGGAAGAACGGGCTGGATGTGGGGTCCATGTCCCGGGCGGGCAGGTTGCAGCAGGTCAGCAGAAGTCCGTTCGGCAGCAGGACCGGCGGGGTGCGGCAGCCGGGCCGGTTCAGGTGGAAGACCGGCCGGAGAAGAAGGGAGTCCCGCAGGGTGGAAGCCCGCCCCATGGGGCTCACCTCCTGAACCGTGACCCTTTCCGTGAGAGGAAGTACGGCGCGGAACAGACCGTCCGCCACCGGATCCCATGGGAGCCGGGCGATCTTGACCCCCACCCGGATGTCCAGTTTTCGGGCGGCTGTCAACGCGTTGATGATGTGTCTCTGGGGCACGAAGGTCAGGTGGTACCGGTCCGTGCTCAAGGTGAGTGAATACAGCCCCGACCGCTTCAGCTCGGAAAGAAGTTCCAGGGAACGTTTCCGTGAAACGGCCCAGGAACCACTTGTGACCACCGTGCTCAAGATCCGTCGTTCGCCGGCGTACCGGATGAGGGAGGCGATCTCGGAGATGTGCAGGAACGGCTCACCGCCGTTGAACACGATGTGACGGATCCCGGCCCGTACGGCCTGGTCGATGTACCCTTCCGCACGGGAGCGGCTCATAGCGGGTTGCTCCCCCGGGCCGCAACGGTAGATGCAGTGACTGCAGATCAGGTTGCATTCAAAGGAATAGATGAAGTGCAGAGATCGCTCCATCCGTCCTGCGGAGATCCTTTCCACGGCTGGCAAGCGTTTCATGGGAGATCCTTTCCAGGGGTCGTGTCCGCAGGGGTCGATGCCTCTCCCGTGCGGCCGGTCATCTGTTCAAGGAAGATCCGCCTCGAAGGGTGCGAGCTGTTCTCCCCGATGATTGTAAACGTTGATCCAGATGGAGCCGGAGAATGATGTGAGTCCGCCGGACACGTCTCCGGTGAGATGCAGGGAATAGTCCCCCTGCGGAGCCGGACTGTGGGAAACACAGACAAGGCGCCTGTCACCGGGGAGGACCTCGGTTTTCCAGACCGGGAGTCCCTTCGGGTCCAGGAGGGTCAAGCGGGCACCCGTGGTGGAGCGGCAATCCAGTTCCAGGAGCACGTACATGGCCGCCATGGGTTCCCCCAGTTGCCAGCCCCAATGCTGGGAACACGCGGTACAGAGGAAGCGTCCCCCGGTTCGGGGGGCGCCCGGGCGGAGATCCGCACAGGACAGGACACCGTTCGGTTCGGAGGGGGGAGGGGAGCCGGCGGGACCCTCCTCGCCCCCGCATCCCGGGCCGAAGAGGCCGGGGAGAAGGGACAACAGAAACAGCGTCCCTGGTCCGGGAGACATGCGTTTTCGGGAAAGGGATCTCATGCCCTGTCTCCTCCGAGCAGGTTGCCGGCCGAACGGGCCAGTCGGGTTCTCGCCTCCCCGGCGGGAAGGATCTCCAGCGAATCCATCGCCCGGTGGATACACCGCCGGGCCCGGGTCAGCGTGTGGGAAAATCCGCCCAGATCCTGAATTCGGGAACGGAACTCATGCAGATAATGGTGGCGGTTTCGTTTTGCAAACAGTTGACGGATCTCCTGCTGCTGTTTCCCGCCCGCGTTCCGGAGAGCGATGATCAGGGGAAGGGTCACCTTGGCCTCGGCCAGGTCCCGCCCAGGCTCCTTGCCCGTCTGTGCCTGGTTCGATTGGTAATCCTTGAGGTCGTCTAGCATCTGGAAGGCCAGGCCCAATTCCCGGCCGAAGGATTCCAGGGCCCGGGTCTGGTTCGGGGCGCCCCGGCCGATAAGGCCGCCCATCCGGCAGGACGCCGCGAAAAGGGCGCCCGTCTTCTTTCCGATGATCTCCAGATATTCTTCCTCGCCCAGCAAAAGGTTTCCCTGGTTCCGGATCTCCTGCATCTGGCCCGAGACCAGCTCCAGCAGGGTGTCCACGGCCAGGCGGGATACGGCGTTCAGACCGGTTCGAAGCGCCAGGTCCATCACGGCGGCCAGCAGGAAATCTCCGGCGAGAATCGCAACGGGATCCCCCCAGAGACGGTTGACTGTGGGACGGTGCCTTCTCACCCGCGCCCGGTCCATCACATCGTCGTGGAGGAGCGTACCGTTGTGCAGGAGTTCTACCAGGGAGGCGGCCTCGGCCAGATGTGAGGGACGGGGGGTCAGGGTGCGGGCGGAAAGGATGAGAAGCCGGGAGCGGAGCCGTTTGCCCGGGCCGTTGACCGCAAACCCGATCACCGGCCGGAGACCCCGGCAGGGAGCGGGCATGGTGGACAGGATCAGCTCGCTGCTGGCGCATAACGACAAGGACTCGGAGGTTTCCGGCTGAGCGCTTTTTTGTGGAAGCATGACGGCTCCGCTGTTGTTTTTCTCTCGACTTGATCGACGTTTCCGTGGAACTTGAGCAAGAACAATGCCAGACTCCTCTGGATAAAAATGATCCATGGTTCTTGAAGACCTGAAACCGGTTTACAAAAACACAGGATTGTGTGGCCGCCTTTGATGCACCGGGTCGGGCAAGCCGGAAACAGCCTCCGGAGGAGAGAGGACAGAACTGTTTGGAGAACGCTTGAGAGGGAGTGCGTCACGAGGATCTTATCTCGACGGACCCCTGAAAAAAGGGTGAACAGCCGGCGACAGCAATGCGTTGGCCCCGGGGAGGTTGTTCAGGAACCGACCCGGGAGAAGGTGTCTGCGGCTTGATGGCAAATGTGGACACAGAGGCGGTGGGGAGAATGGTGCACACGAAAAGGTGTTGGAGAATAATACGTTCTTGGAACGGAATCTCTGTGTTTAGGGCAGGGGACTGCTTCTTGCCATGGCCATTTTTAAGGCACAAATGGAGGCTCTAAGGTCGGTTTTCTTCTGTCCTGGCAACGAATTTCCAGAAATATCAGAAAGATAGCTCGGTCCGACCCCTTTTTAAGGAAAGCAGGTCCATTTCGAATAGAGATCTTCTGAATTTCAAAGTGTCGGATCGGGATAGAGATATAAAATTTCTTTTAGATCGCCGAGCAAGTAGAAATATGAACTAGCAAAATAGGGGTGTAATCACTCCTTTCATTGATCGAAAATCCGCCGTACGGTCTCAGCGATCTCTCGCATGACAAGAGGCTTCATCACGAACGCTTTGATCCCCATCTGTTTCGCGCTGTCTTCCGTGATCATCTCGCTGAATCCGGTGCAAAGGATAATCGGGAAGCCCGGTCGAATCCGCAAGAGTTCCCGGGACAGGTCTTTTCCGGTCATGTTCGGCATGGTCATGTCCGTGACAAGCAGATCATATTTATCAGGCTGCGCTTTGAACGCCTCCAGGGCTTCTATGCTGCTGGTCCTCACGGTGACCTGGTATCCCAGGTGCTGAAGCATCCTTTTGCCCAGATCAGCGAGGGCTTGCTCATCGTCCACGAATAGAATGTGCTCAGACCCCGTAGGAAGTGTAGCAAACGGTTCGGATGAAGGCTCGACATCACGCACCAGCACGGGGAGAAAGACTTCAAAGGAGCTTCCCTTCCCCGGTTTGCTCTCAACACGAACGGCCCCCCCGTGATCCTTGACGATCCCGTGGACCACGGAAAGACCCATGCCGGAGCCTTCCCCGACTCCTTTCGTGGTGAAATACGGATCAAACATCCGCTCGACAATCTCCGGCTCCATGCCTTGGCCGGTATCACTCACGGTCAGGACCACGTATTTCCCGGCAGTCAAGTCCTGGTGAAGGGCGGAATCATTCTCATCAAGTTCCGTATTATTCAGGCTAACCTCCAAGACTCCCCCCCTGTCTCGCATGGCATGGGTCGCATTGGAACAAAGATTCATGAGAATCTGACTTATTTTTGTGGGGTCGCCAAGGACGGTATCCGTCCGGATGGAAAAATCCTCTCGAATCTCAATGGTCGTCGGTGTGGCGGAACGTAACAACTTGAGTGATTCCTCGATAATGGACCCGATACGCACAGGCGTTTGTTGCTCTTCCGTCTGTCGGCTGAAGGCGAGAATCTGTTTCACCATATCCCTGGCCCGGAGACTGGCCTTGATCACCTCCTCCAGGTTATGATGGGCCTGATTTCCCTCCGGGACATCATTCATCACCAGCTCGGTATTGCCGACGATGATCCCAAGGATGTTGTTGAAATCATGGGCTATGCCCCCAGCGAGAGTGCCGATAGACTCCATTTTTTGAGCTTGGCGAAGCTGTTCTTCGAGTCTTGCCTTGTTTCCTTCCTCCAGCTTGCGCTCCGTAATGTTGCGGTTTATTCCGAGAATTCCAATGGCCTGTCCGGCCTTATCTCGGAGAAACGAGGTTGTCGATTCGATCCAAACCGTTGATCCGTCCCGTCGAATCATTTCTAATTCAAGCGTTCTCGACCTGGAAGGATCTCCCGTTCCGGATATCTCATTGGTGAACTCTTCTTGAAAGACGCGCTCGATCCGTTCGGCGGAAGCGGGTGTCATGCTCTGATTCAACGATTGTTCCATCACTTCTTCGACGGTGAAACCTCGTTGCCTTTCCACCGATGGGCTTATGTATGTGAGTCGGAGATTCATATCGCGGGTCCAGATGACATCCATGGCGTTTTCGGCCAGGAGTCGGTACTTCGTCTCGCTTTCCCTCAGCGCCGCCTCCCCCTGCCTGCGATCAGTTATCTCGCGTTGAAGTTGTTCGCTTGTCCTTTGGTAGCTGATCGCTGAGTAGTAGAGCGCCAGACAGAATGCTGCCAGACGCAACAGGTGCCACCACCACCAGCCAGCATCCCACAGGAGGGAAAGCCTGAAGAGAACACCCGCCGCGCCCAATAGGACACAGAGGTAAGCAAACAGGGAGTCGTCCCAGCTCTTGTTGGTTCGAAGCCTCAGAAGAAACCAGATAGCGGCTGAAAAAAAGCCGATGCCGCCAAGGATATTGAGCGCTTGCGCCGTTGGCGTGAACCCCCCCGGAGTCAGCATGGCGGGCAGAGCATCCGGAAGGCAGATCGAAAAGACGCAAATCCCAATTGTCGCAATGATGGTCAACTGGGGCAGCAGGCGAACCCGAGGCGAGGCAGCGATCCTTCCGGGCAGCCAAACGAGGGCGAAAAAAAGCCCGCCCACAATTACCGCCATGCTGTGAAACCAGACGAAAGTCAGTCCTGGAGATACCACGGAATGGGAAAGATCGAGAATGCCCATGCCCAGCAGACCGGAGGACAGCCAGAGATGGTATTCGGTGTCGCTCTTGTGTCTCCGCCGTGCCAGGAGGACGCCTGCCAGTGCCAGGCCGATTATTGCCCCCGTGGCTTCGACGGTCGAATGGACGGAAACGTCATCCCAGCGCCACTCGGGCGCCCAAGCGTTCAGTGCAACACTTCCCAGCATGGGCACCAGCAGACTGATGAACACAACCAACAACACGACAGATGCGAACCGCGTATGGACTGTCATGCTTTCCCCGAGAGCGGGTGCATCGCGTCCTGGGATGGCTGGCTGCTCGGCTCCTCGAAGGATCTTATGGTTCTTCATGCCGCGATCTCCAACCGTTCAAGGGAGCAGGTCAGGAACAGTGTCTGGGAAACGCTCGCATGCCAAGAAATGTGTGCCACCCCTACCTATAAGGACCTGTCGATCGAATCAGAAAAACTATAAACCAAATATGGCTTTAGGAGCAATAGATTCTTATGCGAGTAGATGCCTGATGATTACGGGGAAGCTGTCCTTGAGGTCCGGGAGGAGATAGGATGACTGCGAAGCGTCATAAATAACAGACCCTTTGATTTGAAGACTTCAGAATTCCAATTCTTCGGTCGTGAAGAGAAAGCCAAGGCCTGTAGTGCCCAATTATTCTGTGGCGTTTACTACTGGAGCGCGGCCTGGAGAATCACCCGGAAGACCAACCTTGTGGGTTGGGCGGGGGAGGGCCTGGGTCTTGTGTGGGTCGTGGAGGGGTTCCTTCAGGCCGAGGAGACCGATCCGCCGGTGCAGTCCGGAGCATCCACGTCCGGGTGGACACCCCGTTTTTCTACCTGGGGGATATACTGGACATGCCGATGGCCATCGAGGTACTGGCTTTGAAGACGGTGAGGCGATAAGATGAAAGAAATGGAATGAAACAGAATTGTATCAGGAACGCGGCGTTCCTCCTTCCTCTTCGCAGCGCAGAAGACATCCATGAATACCGGACCCACCCGTGCAATGAAGAAACCATGGCTCTTGCCGGCCGGCGCTATCTTATGGATCCTTTCCCTGTCTCTTGCCTCGTGCAGCAGCGGTTCCATAGATGATCCTGGAAGGAACCCCTCAACCCAGGCATACGATCCGATCGTCTCCCTGTTCTCCACGAGCGGGAATGCGGGTTTTTTCGATGCCCCGTTTCCGGTGGAGCACATGCGGCGCCCGGACGGGACGGTCCGATACGGCCTCCTTCCGAATCCGAAGAACAACCCCTTGACCCAGCTCTACATCAACCAGGCGGACCGGGAGACCAACGGTTTCTCCAGGATGGGGGTTGTCTATCTTCCCTTTGACGGGCCGATCAACGCGGACGGCCTTCCCGGAACACCGGCGGAGAGTCTGCGGGAAAACGCCCGGGTGTTCCTGGTGAATATTGACCGGAACTCTTCCCGTTACGCGGAACGGATCCCCATCTATGCCGGATGGCAGGAAGCGCCCACGGTCTACCTGCCGGGCAACCTCCTCATGCTCCTCCCCTACCAGGGGGTTCCCCTGGCGCCGGAGGCATATTACGCCGCCGTGGTCCTGGCTTCCCTTGGGGATCCGGACGGATATGCCCTGGCATCCGCCGATGCACTGGTCGCCATGCGAAACGGGGATGTGCCCGAGGGGGAATACGGCCCGATGGATGCCGCCTCCTTTGAACGTCTCTGGACCTATCTGGATGAGAAAGGCATCCCGCGCCATCATGTGGCCGCGGCCACAGTCTTCCGGACGGGTGAATTCGTGAGCGAGATGAAGGCGCTGCGCGACGCCGTGGCCTCGCTTCCCGACCCGGCGCCCTACGATCTGTCCCTGCTCAAGGAGTATGAGAACTTCTACATCGTCAAGGGCAGGATGATCATGCCGATCTGGCAGGACGGCGAACGGCCCTACTACTTCGGGGGCGGCAGGATCCACTTTGTGGACGGAAAGCCGGTGCGCCAGTGGGACGAAGAGATCCGGTTTGCCGTGTCCGTCCCCAAGAGGGCCATGCCCGATGCCGGATTTCCCCTCCTGTTTTTCGGGAACGGTCACAACCAGTCCTACCTGCAGGTGTTCAACAGCAACAGCGAGCCCGGCCATGGAGGGGTTCCGGGCGACGGTCCGGCCTGGCAGTTCGCTCACAGGGGTGTTGCGTGTCTCGACATCGAGGCGGCCCTGACGAAGCCCAGGGGTCCCGAGGGCGAAATTTTCAACTTCCTGAACCTGGTGGCCTTCCGGGACAACATGCGTCAGGGGGCCAGCGAGTTCTCCATGCTCCTCAAGATGGCCCGCAACCTGAGGATTCCCCGGAACCTGGTTCCCATGACGGATACGGGCGGGCGGGATGTCCTCTACGATGGTTCGAACTATTATTACTGGGGACATTCCACGGGAGCGAGCCTCGGCGAACTGGCCCTGGCGGTGGAGCCGGGGATCCGGGCGGGCATGGTGAGCGGTGCCGGGGTGAGCTGGGGCTACAACCTGGTCATGAAGGAAATGCCTTTCCGCCTGGAGCCGCTTTTCCGTTTTTTGTCCGGGGCGGATGAAATCCACGTGTTTCATCCTTTTGCGCTGATTTTTCAGAACCTGTGCGACCCGGCCGAGGCCGCCTACTACGCCTCGCACTGGATCCGGGAACCGCTTGTGGAAAACCGCCCCCTGAACGTGTTGATCATCATGGGCATTTATGACCTGTACTTCCCGCCGCTGATGATCGACGGCCTGATCGTATCGGCGGGTACCGACCTGGCCGGACCGCTGGAACGGGTCGAATCGCTCCAGGCCCTGGATCTCTCGGGCAGGTTTCATGTTCCTCTTCCTGCCGGAGGCAACATCGAATCCGGCCGGGAAAACCGTACCGGCCTGGCCCTTCAGTACAAGCTGCCCGATGATGTGGACGGACACAAAGCGCCTTTTTATCTTGCAGAAGCCAAGCACCAGTACACCTGTTTTTTCAGCAGTCTGGCTGAAACAGGGACCCCCATGGTCCCGGAGGGAAGCTCCGATTCCTTTGCTCCGTGCGGCCATGAAGGGTCGGACGGCTTGTAACTCCACCTTTCTGAAGACCGGATGAAGGAGAAAACGGATGTTGGATCAGGCACGGGTCGTGATCATCGGCGGGGGCATCGTGGGGTGCAGTACGGCCTATCACCTGGCCCGGATGGGTTGGAAGGACGTCCTGATCGTGGAGAAAGCCGAGTTGACCAGCGGGTCCACCTGGCACGCCGCAGGGCTGGTGGGCCAGCTCCGGTCTCACCGGAACGTCACGCGCATGCTGAAGTACAGTGTGGACCTCTACGGGCGCCTGGAGGAGGAGACCGAGCTTTCCACGGGTTGGAAGCCGAGCGGCTGCCTGCACCTGGCCAGCACCCGGGAGCGCATGTTCGAGCTCCGGAAGGCAGCCTCCACGGCCAGGACCTTCGGCCTGGAGATGCACATCGTGTCGCCGGAGGAGGCCGGGAAGCTGTTTCCCCTGCTCGTGATCGACGACGTGATCGGGGCTGCCTTCATGCCCACGGACGGGGAGGCCGACCCCTCGGGGATCACCATGGCCCTGGCCAAAGGCGCACGCAACCGGGGGTGCCGGGTGCGGGAACACACGCTCGTCCTCGGGTTTGAGCACAAAGGAAGGCGGGTGACGACCGTCAGGACGGACAAGGGCGACATCCCGTGCGAGGTCGTGGTGAACTGTGCGGGCATGTGGGGCTGGCAGGTGGGACGGGAGATGGGCGTGAACGTCTCCCTGGTGCCGTTCCAGCACCAGTTCATGATCACCGGTGAGGTCCCGGAACTCCGAGGCCTGGCCGGGCCCCTTCCCACGCTGCGGGACAAGGACAGCCTGCTCTACTACAAGCAGGAAGTGGGCGGTCTGGTCATGGGCGGGTATGAGCGGGACGGGATCCCCTGGGCGGTGGACGGGGTCCCCGACCGTTTTTCCGCCGAACTGCTGGGCCCGGATTTCGATCATTTTTCCAGCCTGGCGGAGCCGGCCATGAAGCGCACGCCGTGTCTCCGGGAGGCGGGCGTTCGCAAGCTGGTCAACGGCCCGGAAGCGTTCACCCCGGACGGCAGCCCGATCCTGGGGCCCGCGCCGGAAAAGGACAACGTCTACGTTGCCGCGGGGTTCAACGCCTTCGGCATCGCGGCGGCGGGCGGGGCGGGCCGCATGATGGCCGAGTGGATCGTGGAGGGCTTACCCAGCCTGGACATCTGGCCCCTGGACATCCGGCGTTTCGGACCGCACCACCGGAGCCGGCGTTACAACGTGGACCGGACCCGGGAGTTGTACGGAAAGCACTACACCATCCACTGGCCCAACGAAGAGCACACCTCCGCCCGGGGGGTCCGGCGAAGCCCCCTGTACCAACTGCTGAAGGAACACGGGGCCGTATACGGGGCCAAGTACGGCTGGGAGCGGGCCAACTGGTTCGCCCCGCCCGGGGTGGAACCCCGGGACGAGCCTTCCTTCGGCGTGCCGAACAGCTTCCGGCACGTGGCCGAGGAGCACCGGGCGGCTCGCGAGCGGGTGGTGATGGTGGACCAGACCTCGTTCTGCAAGTTCGAGGTCGAGGGACCGGGGGCCCTGGCGTTTCTCAACCACGCGGCCGCCAACGAACTGGACCGGCCCGTGGGCCGTGTGGTCTACACACAGCTGTGCAACGAGGCCGGGGGCGTGGAGGCCGACCTGACCATCTCCCGTGTGGGGGAGGACCGGTTTTTTCTTGTGACCGGAACGGCTTTCGGCCTGCACGATGGCCAGCTGCTGCGTGACAGGCTCCCCCGGGACGGTACGGTGCAAATGCGGGATGTGACCTCGGGTTTTGCCTGCATCAACGTGTTCGGGCCCAACGCCAGGTCGTTGCTCCAGCCCCTCACCGATGAAGACGTGGGGAACGAGGCGTTTCCCTTCAGCCGTTGCAGGGACTTCACCCTCGGGTATGCTCCGGTCCGGGCAATGCGCGTCTCCTATGTGGGAGAACTGGGCTACGAGCTTTACACACCCATGGAGTTTGCCAGCCATCTGTATGAACTGCTCTGGGAGGGGGGGCAGAACCTGGGGCTCCGGAACGCGGGTTACCGCTGCATCGACTCCCTGCGACTGGAAAAGGGGTATGCCTACTGGGGCAGCGAACTTTCCCCGGACTACAGCCCCTACGACGCCGGGGTGGGGTTCTGCGTGGCCCTGAACAAGGGGGACTTCGCGGGCCGGGAGGCCCTGGCCCGGATCCGGCGGGAAGGTCCGGCGCAACGGCTCTGTACGTTTACCTTCGACACCAACGACCCGGTCATGGTCTCCAGCGGCGCGCCGGTTCTCCGGGAGGGAAGGGTGGTGGGGATCGTGACCAGCGGCGGGTACGGCCACACGGTCGGGCATACCATCGCGTACGCCTACCTCCCCGTGGAGGAGGCGGGTCACCGTGACGGGTACGCCGTTGAGGTGTACCGGCAGGAATACGCGGTGACCCGGCAGGCAAACCGCCAGATGCTGGACCCGGAGCGGAAGAAGCTGCTCAGCTGACAGTCCCTCAGGGTTCTGGACATGTTGTCCTTATTGATATAGGCCATGTAGATGGTGGCGGTCGTGGGGCCGGACTTTGCCACGACCTTCACCGGCAGGACTGACTTGTCGTATTCCTCCCAGGGCATGTGGACTGTCTGCACGATGAGATTCCAGGCCGAGCCGGAGTTCTTTAAGGGTTAAGTATGAAGTCGGAGAACCGGCTGTCGCGAGAGAAATCGGAACACGAGATATGGCTTTCCGGCAGGATCAATATTAGCCAACGAGATCTGAAGTACCAACCCGCACTTTCCGTCCAATTCACGGACCGAAAACGTCTGGATGCCCCCGCTCAATTGTATCCAATCTTTCCTTGACACATTTTGGGGTCGCGGATCGGCATAGGTTTGATAGGCATGTTGAGTTTTC
>CAYTRL010000189.1:0-11151 GCA_964439795.1 uncultured Thermodesulfobacteriota bacterium | reverse complement strand
GGGAAAATGGAAATTTCGCTGCTGGAACCGTCACGGGCACGGCTGGACGAACCTTCACAAGGCTCTCGTGGAATCCTGTGATGTCTACTTCTATCAAGTAGGTCAGCGCCTGGGAATCCAGCGCATCCGGGAATACGCCGAACGGTACGGACTGGGAGGAAAGACCGGCATCCGTATCGGCGGAGAACGCTCGGGGCTGGTGCCGGATCCGGAGTGGAAAAAGAAGAAATACAATACACCCTGGTACGAAGGGGAAACCCTGATGGTCTCCATCGGCCAGGGAGCGCTGCTCGCCACCCCGATCCAGATGCTCATGATGACATCCGCCGTGGCCAACGGGGGGGACTTGTGGACGCCGCGGCTGGTGAAGCAACTGGAGTATCCGAACGGACAGGTGGTGCTGAAAAACCCCCCGGAGCGCCGTGCTTCGATCTCCCTGACCCCCCGGATCCACAAGTTGGTTCAGCAGGCGCTCCGGGATGTGGTCCAATCGAAAAAGGGAACCGGCCAGCGTGCGCAGGTGCCGAACGTGGAGGTGGCGGGAAAAACCGGAACCGCACAGGTGGTCCGGCAGGAAGAACGGGTGCGCAACGAAGAGCAGATCCCCTGGGAACAGAGGGACCACGCCTGGTTTTCCTGCTATGCACCGGTCCAGGCGCCTGAGATCGCCGTTGTGGTCCTGGTGGAACACGGGGGACACGGCGGATCAGCCGCTGCACCCGTCGCGCAAAAAATCCTGGAGACCTACTTTCGGCTCCTGAACGAAGAGGCGGAATGATGGCCGTTCTCAAGAAGAAAAGGTTTCGGTTTTTCAGCGCATTCTTTCTGCTGATCCTGTTCCTGCTGTGCCTGCTGGGGGGCGCAACCCTGTACAGCGCCACGCAGGGAGGCGAGGGGTACCGGATCCCGCTGCATCACAAACAGGCCGCCTGGTGCGGCCTGGGGCTGGTGGGCATGATCTTCCTTGCGTGGATCAGCAACCGTCAACTGGAACATTACGCCTATGCGATCTACGGGTTTTCCCTGCTCCTTCTTGTCTTCGTCCTGCTGTTCAGCCGGTCGATCGCGGGCGCCCAGCGCTGGATCGAGTTGGGCCCCCTGCACTTCCAGCCTTCCGAACTGATGAAGCTCACCATGGTCATGGCCCTGGCGAAATACTATCATCATCACCCCCGGGACGGAGGGTACACGCTCTGGCAGCTCAAGGTCCCCTTCCTGATCTTCCTGGTCCCCTTCTTCCTCGTTCTGCTGCAGCCGGACCTGGGAACCGCCATCATCCTTCTGCTGCTCTTTTCGTGCATTATCCTGTTCGTGGGGCTGACCCGGGGATCTTTTCTGGTCCTCCTGGGGCTGGGGGCCGCCAGCATTCCGGTGGGATGGTTTTCCCTGAAGGAGTATCAGAAGGAACGGATCCTGAATTTTCTCAACCCGTCCAGGGATCCCCTGGGGACCGGCTACCATATGATCCAATCCAAGATCGCTATCGGGTCCGGGGGGCTGTGGGGCAAGGGGTTTATGAAGAGTACTCAGGCACGGTTGCACTTTCTGCCCGAACAGCAAACGGATTTCATCTTTTCGGTGTTCGTGGAGGAGTGGGGGTTCGTGGGGAGCCTGGTGCTGTTTGCCGGGTATCTCCTGCTGATCTTCTGGGCGCTGAACATTGCCAGCCGGGCCAAGGACCGGTTCGGGATGATCACCTGTCTGGGCGTGGCCCTGTTCCTGTCCTGGCACGTGTTCATCAACGTGGGGATGTGCCTGGGGCTGCTCCCCGTGGTGGGCATACCCCTCCCGCTTTTCAGCTATGGGGGGTCGTTCCTGTTGATGGTTTTTCTCGGGATCGGTCTGCTGTTGAACGTATACGTCAACCGCTTCATCTTCCAGCCGACGACCTACCGGTGATCCGGAGGGAAACGACGGCTAACCCAGGACCTTTTCGATGATGCTCACCACTTGCGCCTTGGGGACCGCCCCCACCACCTGGTCCACCACCTCCCCGTTCTTGAACACCAGCAGGGCGGGAATGCCCCGGATCCCGTACTGGGTGGGGGTGCTCACGTTATCGTCCACGTTCATCTTGGCCACTTTCAGGCGCCCGTTGTATTCCCCTGCCAGCTCCTCCACCACGGGTCCGATCATCCGGCAGGGAGCACACCAGCTCGCCCAGAAATCCACCAGCGCCGGAAGGGGTGACTTCAAGATCTCCTGTTCGAAACTGGCGTCCGTGACCTCGACCACATGCTCTGCCATTCGTCCCTCTCCTTTTTCTACCGGGTTCCTGCAACCTGCCCCGCCATTTCACTGGAAACCCATTAAAGGGACTGCGTCTGAAATTGTCAAACCGAAACCCGGATACCGCCGGGACCCAGATCCGGCAACGGAGGAAGCCTTCCCATGACGGAACACCGAACATCCGACCCCCGCGCCGAGAGGATCCGGGCCGGGGTCCAGGAAAGCCTGCGGACCCAGGAAACTTTTTTTCAGGAACAGATGGAACCGATCCTCGCCGCCTTCCAGCGGGTCACCGAGGCACTCCACGCCGGAGGGAAGCTGATGATCATGGGAAACGGCGGCAGTGCGGCGGACGCCCAGCACGTGGCCGCCGAACTGGTGAACCGGTTCGAACGGGACCGGCGGCCGCTTTCCGCGCTGGCCCTGACCACCGACAGTTCCATCCTGACGTGCATCGGCAACGATTCCGACTTCCGGTTCGTCTTTTCCCGGCAGATCGAGGCCCTGGGGCGGCCCGGGGACATCCTGCTGGCCATAACCACCAGCGGCAACTCCCCCAACGTGCTGGAAGGGGTGCGCCGGGCCTGCGCCATGGGTATCTTTACCCTGGCCCTCACCGGCGGGGACGGGGGAAGCGTTCGGGAACTGGCGGACATGACCCTCTGCGTGAGCACGTCATCACGCACCTGCCGGGTCCAGGAAACCCTGCTGTTGCTGGAACACCTGCTTTGCGAATGGCTGGAATCCGAGCTATCCTCGACCGGAACCTGAGACCGTACCGTCCAACCGGGGGACAACGAGATGAGCGAACACCGATCCGACCCGAAGAAGATCCGCACCGCTTCGGTCTGCAACCGAACTTCCAAGGTCTCCGTGGAACATTTCGCTTCTCCTTTTCAGCCGGGCATGACCTTCACCGAGTTCCTGGACGGCCTGCCGCGGACCCTGGCCGCCGGGGACCTCCGCGATGTGGCGGAGAGCATCGTCAAGGCGTCCCGGGCCGGCAGGGAAGTGGTCGTGGGCATGGGGGCGCACGTGATCAAGGTGGGTCTGAATCCGATCCTGATCTCCTGGATGGAGCACGGGATCCTCACGGGCCTGGCCATGAACGGGGCCGGGGTGATCCACGATGTGGAGACCGCCCTGTGGGGAAAGACATCGGAAGACGTGGGCCCCGCCCTGGACCAGGGCATGTTCGGCGTGGCCGAGGAGACCGCCGCCCTGATCAACGGAGCCGTGACGGAAGGGAGCGAAAAAGGGTTGGGATACGGCCAGGCGGTTGCCGAAAAGCTGGCGGAGAAGGCCCCGCCCTACGCCGATGCCAGCCTCCTCTGCCAGGCACACCTGAGAGGCATCCCCGTGACGGTCCACGTGGCCCTGGGCACCGACATCGTGCACATGCACGAAAGCGCCCACGGAGGCGCCATCGGGGAGGCGTCTTTGCGCGATTTTCACTGCTTCACCGACCGGGTCGCAAACCTGGAGGGCGGGGTCTACCTCAACCTGGGATCCGCTGTTCTCCTCCCGGAGGTGTTTCTCAAGGCGTTGAACCTGGCCCGCAACCGGGGACACAAGGTGGAGGTCTTCACCACGGTGAACATGGACTTCATCCGGCAGTACCGGACCACGGTCAACGTGGTGGAACGGCCGGTACGGCTGGGGGGCCGGGGGTTCCAGCTCATCGGCCATCACGAGCTGAACCTCCCCCTCTTGTCCGCCGCGGTGCTGGAAGGGCTGGCCGCCGGGGACGGGGATGCGGCCGGGAGGGCCTCACGTGCATGACCGCCTCCAGGACCTCTACGACAAGTTGCACGCCCGGTTCGGCCCCAGGAACTGGTGGCCGGCGGATACCCCGTTCGAGGTGATCGTGGGCGCCATCCTCACTCAGAACACCGCGTGGACCAACGTGGAGAAGGCGCTGAACAACCTGAAATCGATCGCCCCGCTGACCCCGGACCTTCTGCGGAACCTGCCGGACCCGGGCCTGAAGCAGGCGATCCGGCCCGCCGGGTACTACAACCAGAAGGCGAAAAAGCTGAGAGCGTTTCTTCACGTCCTGTTCCAGCAGTTCGACGGGGATCTGGAGGCCCTCTTCGCGCTGGACACCGACGCCCTGAGACAGTGCCTCCTGGAGATCTCCGGCATCGGGCCGGAGACCGCGGACAGTATCCTGCTCTATGCCGCGGAGCGGCCCGTGTTCGTCATCGACCGCTACACGATCCGCGCCCTGTCCCGGCACGCCTTTCTCCCCGAGGAGGCCACCTACCCGGAGGCCCAGCAGTTCATGACGGATCACCTCCCGGAGGACACGGCCCTGTACAACGAGTTTCACGCGCTCTTTGTGGAGCTTGGCAAGCAGTTCTGCAAACCGCGCCCCCAGTGCTCCGGATGCCCCCTGGAGGAAGACCTGTGAACCCCGGGATCGCCCCACCCGCCCTGATCACGCTCGCCACCGACTTCGGCATGCAGGACGCGTACGTGGGCTCCATGAAAGGGGTCATCCTGAGGATCGAGCGGAACGTGTCGATCATCGACATCACCCACGACCTGCCGGCCCACCGGATCCTTCCGGCCGCGTTTCTGCTCCGGGAAGTTTGCCCCCGTTTTCCGGACGGAACCATCCACGTTGCGGTGATCGACCCGGGCGTGGGAGGAAGCCGGCGGCCCATACTCCTCCAGATACGGGACCAGTTCTTTGTGGGGCCCGACAACGGCATTTTCGGCCTGTTGTTGAAAGCGTTCCCGCTGCGCGGGGCCCGGCTCCTGGACAACCCCCGGTTTTTTCCGCCCACAGAGCGCAGCCGTACGTTCCACGGCCGGGACCTGTTCGCCCCCGCGGCCGCCCACCTGGCCGGCGGCGTACCGCCGGAATCCCTGGGCCCGGAGATCCACGACCCGGCGCAGCTGGATCCCCCCCCCTGCTCCCGGCAGTCCGGCAGGCTGGAAGGGGAAATCCTCTGGATCGACCGGTTCGGAAACGGGATCACCAACCTGGCGGATGCCGAGATCCGGGACTGGTCCCGTGACGAACCGTTCCGGGTCCGTGTTGCGGACCGCTCCCTATCCGGGCTTTCCTCGCACTACGCCGCCGTTCCCCCGGGCGAACCCCTGGCCATCATCTCCAGCTTCGGAACCCTGGAGATCGCATGCAACCAGCTCCGCGCCGACCGGGTTCTCGGGCTCCGCGAGGAGATGTCCGTGGTGCTGGAGAAACATTGAAAAACGGGTCCGTTCGGCATACCGTGGTAGGGATGGAAGAATGCATCTAATCTGTGAACATGACCTCCGGATACGGTTCTTCAAAGGAAAAGAATGAGCTCCAACCAACCGCTGAAACCGCACGGGTTGCCGATCCCCCCCGGGTCGCGCCGGCCCTTCCAGGCCCCCCCCGGGCGTTCCCCGCAGGGGCAGCCCGACGCCGCGCGCCCGCCCAGGATCTCCGTGAATATTCTCCTGTTCCTGGCCACGATCCTTTCCACCATGATCGCCGGGGCATACCACCAGGGAGCGGACCCGTTCTCCTCCCTGAACGGCCTCCTCCAGGGGGTCCCCTTCTCCGCGTCTCTGCTGGGCATCCTGATGGCCCACGAGATGGGCCACTACCTCACGTCGCGCCGTTACGGTGTGTCCGCAAGCCTGCCCTACTTCATCCCAGTTCCCACCTTGATAGGGACCATGGGCGCCATCATCCGGATGCGCTCGGTGGTCCGGGACCGGCGGATCCTCTTCGACATCGGCGTGGCGGGCCCGCTGGCCGGCATGGCCGTGGCGATACCTTTGACCGTTGTAGGCCTGCTCCACTCCCGTGTCATGGAAATCGCCTCCGGCGAGGGGGGGATCACCCTGGGGGATTCGCTCCTGTTCGTCTGGATCACTGACTGGATCTTCGGGCCGCTCCCGGACACCCGGACGGTGCTCCTGCACCCGGTCGCCTTCGCGGGCTGGCTCGGCTTCTTCATAACCTCCCTGAACCTGATCCCCATCGGGCAGCTGGACGGCGGGCACGTGGCCTACGGGGTCCTGGGCCCCCGCCACCGCCAGCTGTCCCGGCTGGTCTTTCTCGGCCTGCTGTTCTGGGGGGTTCACGGGGCGTTCCTGGTGTTCCACCCGCTCCAGTGGCTCTGGGCCCTGGCCTTCTGCTGGGCGGGCATCCGGACCGCCACCGCCCTGCAGCAGGGGGGCCTCCTCCGCTTCTTCATGGTCTTCATGCTGATAGTAGGTATCAGGTTTGGATTCGTGCCAAACACCCTCATCTGGCTCTTCTGGGCGACCCTGATGTGCTTTCTCCGGCTGGACCACCCGCCCACCCGGGACGTGCACATCCCCCTGGACCCGAAACGAAAGCTCGTGGGGTGGCTGGCGCTCATCCTGTTTCTGCTTACTTTTATTCCGCAGCCGTTCCAGGCCCTTCCGTAAAAAAAGCCCGGGCTGAGAAGCCCGGGCTTTTTGTTTTTCATGCGTCCCGTACGTGAAGACGGCCTGGATCCGGCGATCAGCCGAGAAAGCTCATGGTGGACTCCTGAATGCTCCCCATGACCGTGGCCTTGCTCATGTCCGTGACCTCGCCGAAATTCTCGGCGATCTTTTCGACGCTCACCTCTTCCGCGCCCAACCGGAGCCCCGGTGAGCGGAACCACTTCAGGTGGAAGTAGGCACCGGCCCCGACCTCGAACAGGCCCCCGGTCTCCTCGCACGAAGCGCTGCACAGGTAGGCCACCAGCGGGGAGACGAACTCGGGCTTCAGCTTCTTGCGGATATCCTCCGGCAGCACGGTGGCGGTGAGGCGGCTGTCGGCGATGGGTGCGATGGTGTTGGCGTGGATGTTGTACTTCTTGCCCTCCAGGGCCAGGCTCTGGGCCAGCCCGATCAGGGCCATCTTGGCGGACGAGTAGTTGGTCTGGCCGAAGTTGCCATAGATGCCCGCCGCGGAGGAGGTCATGATGATCCGGCCGAACTGCTGCTCACGCATGATGGGCCACGCGGCCTTGGTCACGCAGAAAGCCCCCTTCACGTGCACGGCATAGATGATGTCCCAGGAATCCTCTTCCATCTTCAGGAAGGTCACGTCCCGCAGGATCCCGGCGTTGTTGATCACGATGTCCACGCGGCCGTAGCTGTCCATGGCGGTCTTGATGATGTTCGCCCCGCCCTCCATGGTGGCCACGGAATCGTAGTTGGGAACGGCCTCGCCGCCGGCGGCCTTGATCTCCTCCACGACCTTCTCGGCCATGGTGGTCCCTGCCCCGGTCCCGTCCGCAGCGCCGCCCAGATCGTTCACCACGATCTTGGCCCCCCGGCTGGCCAGCAACAGGGCATGGGTCCTGCCGAGCCCGCCGCCCGCTCCGGTGACAACCGCAACCTTGTCGTCAAAACGAATGTCTGCCATGCTCTCATCCCTCCTTCTTTGTCCGATTCACAGAAACGTTCAGGGAAACGGCCGCCACGTTGCGGCCCCTCCGCAATCGAAAACAAGAACCACGGTCTCGTAAGGTTTCTTTCCTGCCGAAAACAAGGTTAATACCATATCGAAAAGGGGAGCGGTCCGTCAAGACAGGCCCCCTTCGACACAGCCCGGTCTACCCGGCATCGAATTCCGGATCGGCACAGCGATCCAGTTCCGGCTGCAGCGTCACATGGTCCACGTTGCAGCTCTCCCGCAGGGCCCGGGTGACCCGGCTCAAAATCCGGTCCAGGTCATGGATCCTTCCCGGTTCGATGACCAAGTGCGCCGAAAGAGCCGTCCGGTCGGAGGAGAGGCTCCACAGGTGGATATGGTGGACGTCTTTCACATCCTCCTGGGAGCGGATGAAGGCGGAGATCTCTCCCACATCCACGTTCCCGGGAGCAGCCTCCATGAGAATCTGGTAGATTTTCTTGAACAGATCCAGGCTTCCCGCCACGATGAGAACACTGATGCCCACCGAGATGACCAGATCCATGGGAAACCATCCGGTCCACGCGATGATCAGGGCCGAGATCATGACCCCTACCGCGGAGATGGCATCGTAGAACAGGTGCAGGAAGGCGGATTTGACGTTGAGGTTCTTCTCCCTGTCCCGGTGGAGGATCAGGACGGAGATCACGTTTCCCGCCAGGGCGATCAGGCCGATGACAAAGACCTGTTTCCAGTCCACCGGCTGGGGGTTCTTCCAGCGCTCCAGGGCCTCCACCAGGATGAAGAGGGCAATGGCTCCAAGCGAAACGGCGTTGATCAGCGCCACGAGGGTTTCCACCCGCCGGTATCCGAAGGTCATCCTGGGGGTGGAGGGCCTGTCCTTGACCCGTTCCGCGAAGTAGCTCATCACCAGGGCCAGGACATCGGAAAAATTGTGAAGCGCGTCGGAGATCAGGGCCAGGGAGTTTGCGAGAATGCCCCCGATGAGTTCGGCGAGGGTGATGCCCACGTTCAGAAAGATCGAGATCAGGAACTTGCCGCGCACCGATCCCCGGGGTTCCCCATGAACATGCTTGTTTCTTCCGGTCGAGGAAGAACCCATCCGCGCCCCCGTTTTTCCTATCCGGCCACGACCGCCGTGTGGGATTCGTCCTGCACGGCGGAAAGCATGCCCATACCCCGCTTCCAGGCGGTGGTCCCGGCTACCAGGGTTTCGCTCACCCGGACCCGGTCGAACCCCTTGGTGTGAGGATCCCCGCTCAGGACAACCATGTCCGCCCTCTTGCCCGGTTCCAGCGAACCGGTTTCGTCCCCGCACCCCATGACCCGCGCGGCGTTCCCCGTGTAGAGCAGGATCGATTCGTTTACCCCGATGGTCTGGGTTTCATCCAGGCAGCTTCCGTCCATGGTCATCCTGCGACAGGCGCAGTCCATGGCCAGCAGCGGGTCTTCCGGTGCGCAGGGTCCGTCCGAACTGCCCGAGACGAGCACCCCCGCATCGATCATGCTGCGCAGGGGAAGGACCTTCACGTTTCCGGGCAGCGGCAACGATTCCAGGAGCGGTCCATACTGGTACAGGAACGCGGGCTGGACCACGGCTGCCACGTTCAGACGCGCCATCATCGCGATCAACTCCCGGTTGAGGAACATGGCGTGCTCCACGCGGAAGGGACGTTTCGGTGCCCCGTACCGGTCCTGGACCCTCCGATAGATCTCCAGGATCTTGCGGACCGCCGCGTTCCCAAGTGCGTGCGTGGCTACCTGGAACCCGCGTTGGTGGGCCTCCGCCACCGCCGCCTCGATCTGTGCCGGGTCGTTCAGAAAATACCCGAGTCGCACCGTCCCCGACCTGGCCAGCCGCATTTCCGTGCGGAACATGCTTCGAAGGCCGGTCCGGAGTGATTTTCCCTTCAGGGCCAGGGAGGCCGCGGACCACACGCCCTGGGCCATTTCCTGGATCGACAGTTCGATGGCACACTGCTGCCCGCCGTCCAGGAAGAGTTTGACCACCGGGGGCTGCTCGCCGGCTTCCGATGAGAGCAGGTGGGCCGGCGGGTTCAACATGCTTTCCGAACCCACCTCCATCCGATCCAGAATCACCGGTATTTCCTGCTCCGAAGAGATCGTGTCCCAGAGGCGTACGTCCTGCGGGCGCATGGCCGCATCGGCCAGACGCACCACGCCGAACCGGAGAAGCCGTTCCGCATTCTCACTGTAGAGCCGCCCCATCTCCGCCCCGCCCTGGGTGACCAGGTCTCTCCGGGCAATATCAAAAGGAAGCATCGCCGTTTTTTCCAGTAGCAGTCCGTCCGGAACCCCCCGGAGATCCCTGCCGGTCCGGCCTCCCGCGGGGTCCCGGGAATAATGGTCGATTCCACAGTATTCCAGGGCCAGCGAGTTCACCACGCACTGGTGAAGGGTCTGGTGCATCAGGATCGCCGGGTTCCTTGGACAGGCGTCGTCCAGTTCCCACCGGGTGGGGGGCCTTCCCTGCTTGAGCAGTTGGTCTTCAAATCCCCACCCCACGACCCACCCACCTGAATCCACGGTGTTTGCATGCTGCTGCATCCGCCCGAGTATTTCTTCCACGGTCTGGATGGGCGGGGTGCGACAGTCAGCCATGAGGGGGGTGAGACTGCGCACGCAAAAGTGGTTGTGGGGGTCGATGAAGGCGGGGAGAAGGCATCGTCCTTCCAGGTCGCGGCGGACGGTCCGCTCGTCGCAAAGCCTTTCCAGTTCCTCCCGGGAGCCTGCGGCCTCGACCTTGCCTCCCCGGATCCCCAGCGCTTCCGCCTTCTCACGGAACCGCTCATCCGAATAGATGGTTCCGCCATAAAATATCGTCTCGAGCATGGGTGTGGTTTCCACGGTCTTTTCCTCGTTTTTCAAAGCCTCATGCTGCTTCTCCACAGGTCGCCTCCTTACACCGCGGTTGTCGATTCATGAGAACTCCAGGGCATTCCGTCATTCCTGCGGATGAGGGGTTCGATTTGCGGCCCCGGACGATATTCAGCGAGGTCCTGTTCAACAGGATCCATGGCGGGGACCCCTATTCTTTCACGGAAGCCGTTTCTTTTCAATTTTCCAAGCCGTCCGGCCGGGGCGTCCAGTGGAACATATCATCATCAGGGAAAACGGCCCTTTTACAAGCGGCCGAGGATCCGATATTCTTCACCGTGCGGTCCCGGACAGGATCGAAGGACGTGGGGGCGAACGGTGAAACGATACGCGGGGATCATTTTCGACCTGGACGGAACCCTGGTGGATTCCTTTCCGGGCATTCATCAGAGCCTTGCCCGGGCCATGGACGCCATGGACGTTCCGCCGTGGGACCTGGAACAGACCCGGCAAAACGTGGGGCACGGTGTGGACCATCTCCTGGAAACCGCCGTGGGAGCAGAGAAGAAGCAACAGGCCCTGCAGTTGTTCAAGGCCGATTATGTGGATACCTGCCAGGAACAAACCTTTCTTCTCCCCGGCGTGCAGGAAGGCCTGGCGGCGATGAAGACCGCAGGGCTCTCCCTGGC
>CAYTRL010000188.1:0-11188 GCA_964439795.1 uncultured Thermodesulfobacteriota bacterium | reverse complement strand
TACCGCCGTGATCATCGTGGGGTTTTTGCTCGAATGGCCGCCCGCCCTGCGCATGGAACGCGCGGTCCGTTTCGCTTCGTCGCTGTGCGGCCTGCGGGGCGCGGTCACCACGGACCGCGGATGGTACGGGCGGTTCATTGCCGAGTGGGGAATGTAAATCATGATTCTGAATCTTTGGTTTTTTCCGGAGTGCGGCGTATAGTGTGACCTATCCTATGGAAAAAAGGTCTCCCATGATGGATAGAAAAGCTGGTTTCCTGTCGGGCCGCGTCCGTGTGTGGGGGTTGATCACCGCGGCCGGGATCATGGCCGCCGCAGGGACCGTCCTCGGATTCTTTGGCTGGGCCGGATGGGTTCCGGACCTCTTTTCCCACTTCCGTGTTCAGTACTTCCTGATGCTCGGGGCCGCGGCCCTGCTTCTGTTGATCCCGAAAAAACACAAAACAGCAACCGTCTTTGGCCTCCTGGCCGCTGTGAACCTCAGCCTGATCGCCCCTTTCTACCTCGGGAACCCGGCAGGCGCCTCTTCCGTGAGGCCTTCACACCGTCTCCTGCTGCTGAACGTGAGCGCGGAGTTCGGCGACATGGATCGTGTCCGGGACGTCATCCAGCGGTTCGACCCGGATATCGTGGTGCTCCTGGAGGTGGATGAGAAATGGATCGCCGGGCTGCAGCCGATTGAGGAGAGCTACGCGCACACCGTCCTCAAACCCCAGCAGGACAATTTCGGCATCGCTCTGTACAGCAGGCTGCCGATCGCCCGGTCGGGGATTCTGTATATCGGTGATGCAGGCGTGCCGTCCCTCCTTGCCATGCTTTCCTGTCCCGACGGGGAGTTCAGGGTTCTGGCCACGCATCCGCTCCCTCCCATCAGCGCCGGATACGCCCGCCGGCGAAACGATCAGCTGGAAAAGCTTTCCGCAGTCATCACGCGCACCGGATCGCCCGTTCTCATGTCGGGTGACCTGAACGCGTCCCCGTGGAGCTACCCTTTCCGGCGCCTGCTGGAACGAACGGGTTTGAAGGACAGTTCCCGCGGTCGCGGCGTGCAGCCGACCTGGCCCGCCTTCCTGCCTCTCTTTCTCATCCCCATCGATCATGTCCTGCATTCGGCTGAAATCGAGATCACGGGGAAGAAGATCGGCCCGGGGGTAGGCTCCGACCATTATCCGGTGATCGTTGACTTCAAGGTTCGATCCATGTGATGTGAAGAGAATACAGATAAAAGGTGCATAAGCGGTTCCGCGCGTTGTATGATGTTTCTGCTGGAATCGTGCAGGGTCACCCCAGGCAGGAGGAGAGGAGGAACATGATCTCATCGCGCAGGATGCCAAAGGTTTTCGTGGCCGCGATCTTGATTCTTCTGTGCGGATGCAGCGGGGATGACAACCCGCCCGTCCCGGACCCCACACCGCCGGCGCCGGATCCCATCCCGCTGCTTCTGGCCATCGACTCCGTGGAGATCTTTGCGGACAAGACGATTGTTCAGGGACGTGTGGGGTTCAATGCGCTGCCGGGCGAGGCGGGATCCGTTCCGCCCGCGCAACCCGGATCCTCGGATACCGGCTTCGGCGACCTTGGCACCGTTCTCACATCGTTCCCCGGTGCGGCCACCGGCCGTGCTGTCCGGCTTCAGCCGGACGGCAGGATCGTCGTGGCCGGAACCTGCACCGATGCCGCAACCGGAAAGGCCGGGGCGGCCGTGGCCCGCTATCATACGGATGGAACGCTCAATACCACCTTTGGGGACAACGGCCGGAAGGTCGTTTTTCACCCCGACCTGGACTTCACGGTGGCCGATCTCGGGATCCAATCGGACGGGAAGCTCGTCGTCGCGGGTACCTGTGAGTCGGAAACCTTGCACGACAGGGGTATGTTCATGCTGCGCCTGGATGCCGACGGGCGGCACGACGAATCGTTCGGTGTCGACGGCTTTTCGCTGTACTGGGACCCGGAGGTTTCGATCAACGGGAAGGCCCTTGTTGTGAGGCAGGATCAGGGCCTGGTGGTGGCCGGGACCCTCCTGTACGAGGAGGACGCCTTTTCCGAAGCGCTGGTGCTGGGGTTCGACCGCAACGGGGTGCCGGACGAGTCCTACTTCTGGTCCTGGTCGTCCCCCGGGTCGCATGTGGTCGTGAACGCCGCCGTGGCCCAGGAGGACGGCAAGGTCGTGATCGGGGGCTCCGCCACGGGTCCGGAACTGCTCGGCTACCTCCTGGCCCGGGGCAAGGCCGACGGCAGCGGCGTGGACCCGGCGTATGCCAACGGGATCTACTATGATCCCGGTTTCGATGTACGGTTCGAGGGGTTCGGCCTGGCGATTCAGCCGGATCAGAAGACCCTCCTGATCGGGAGCGCCGTTTACCCGGCAAAGACAGAGATCTTCTATGTCAGGAGTTTGACTTCAGGCGCCTCGGACGATGCTTCCTGGTGTTCGCCCCTGGGCGCCTGCAACTATCCGCCTCTGCCGGGATTTTCCCTGCAGGGCAACGCCATGGCACTGCAGCCCAACGGGCGCGCCGTGGGGACGGGCACGGCCACCAGCGAGGGGGAGGATCTTCTGGAAATGATCCTCTTCCGAACGGAAACGGACGGCCTGCTGGATAAGACCTTTGAGTTGTCGAACGTTCGCGACCCCGTGTACAACCTTTCATCCAACGGGGTCGAGATCCAGCCCGACGGACGCATCGTGGTGGCGGGAACCGCTGCCGAACGGGGCGGCGACGCGAGCCTGATCTTCCTCAAGCGGTTCAACGCGTACGGGGTGTCCCGGATCACGGTCCGGATCGACGGTTCCTCGCCGGTGGACGCGACGCTGGATACGGACGGCTTCTGGGAGGCGGTTCTCGGCGTGACGCCGAAAGAGACCGTCGAAGCCGTTGCCGAGGCGGATGACGGCCGCAAGACCGAGGCCACGGCCCCGTTCTGCTGCTTGCCTTAGTACACGTCGGCGTAAATGCGATCATGGAACTCCCCTACTTTGCCTACGGGTCCAATCTGAACGAAGAGGAACTGCGGGCCTGGTGCCGGGACCGCGGGTTCGAGTATCCGTTCGTGAAGGCTCTGAGCAGGGCCTACCTTCCGGACCGGGAGCCGGTCTTCGATTTCTATTCCCCCCCTCGAGGCGGGGGAGCGTTGAACATCGTCCCCCGGCCGGGCCAGCTGGTGCCCGGGGCTCTGTTCCAGGTCCGAAACGGGGCCGGAACGGAGCCGGACGGTTGGGCCGTTCTGGACCGCAAGGAGGGCGCTCCGAGCGCTTATGACCGTTCCAGGGTCTTCGTCCTCACCGAGGACGGAGGACAGGTGGAGGCTGTCACGTATGTGGTTCGGCCGGAGAGAAGGGAAACGTCCCCGGTTCCGCCCACCCCGGAATACCTGGAGTCGGTCCGTACCGGGTACCGGGCGTTCGGCCTCCCGGAGGCCAACCTGGACGCGGTTGCGCAAGGACGGCCCGTACCCTGTCTGCTGGACATGGTTTTCTGTTACGGAACCCTGATGCGGGGGGAGTCCAGGCACCACCTGTTGAATCCGGCGGGAAACATCCTCTCCGCCCGCCGGGCCCGTGTGAAGGGAAACCTGTTCGACATGGGCGACTACCCTGCCTTGCTTCCGTCCCGGGAGGCTGACCACCGGGTTCGGGGAGAGATCTTTCACGTGAGGGATGTGGCGTGGACCCTGCGGCGGATGGATATTATCGAAGATTTCGAGGGGTACGGGCGGGAAGGCTCCACCTACCGACGGGCCGTGATGCGGGCCCGGGTCGAGGGAGATGGGCATGCGGGGGAAATGGCCTGGAGCTACCTGCTGAACCAAAAACCCGCCGGGCCTCGCATCGATTCCGGGGACTGGCGAAAAAGAAGTCCGCGTCGTACGTAGAGGCAGGAGAACGAAATCGTCGACCCTTTGTCCATCTCAGCACAAGGCCATTGCTCTGAAAAGAGGAGAACGAAATCGTCGACCCTTTGTCTATCCCCGCACCAGGCTGTTGTCCTGGAATGAGGAGGCACCCATGAAAGTCATGGAACTTCAAGACGCTTTCGGGCTGGAAAACCTGGTGGTTTCCAGCAAGCCCAAACCAGAGCCCAGGGAGGGGCAGGTGCTGCTGCAGATGAAGGCCGCCTCGCTCAACTTCCGGGACCTGCTCATGGTCAGGGGGCTTTACAACCCCAGGCAGAAGCTGCCGATCATCCCCTGTTCCGACGGTGCCGGCGAGGTGGTGGAGATCGGGCCCGGGGTCACCCGGGTCCAGGTGGGGGACCATGTGACTCCCACCTTTTTCCAGGGATGGTTTTCCGGCCGTCCCACCCTGGAAAAGGCGGCGACTACCCTGGGGAGCCCGCTGAACGGGGTCCTGACCCAGTACATGGTGGTACGGGAAGATGCCGTGATGCCGGTGCCCGGGCATCTGAACCTGGAGCAGGCCGCGACCCTGCCGTGTGCGGCGCTCACGGCCTGGAGCGCCCTGGCGGTGCAGGGAGATGTGAAGGCCGGGGATACGGTCCTTGTGCAGGGCACGGGGGGCGTGGCCCTGTTCGCCCTCAAGTTTGCCAAGATCCTGGGAGCCCGGGTCATCGTGATCTCCAGCAGTGATGAAAAGCTGGAGCGGGTGCGGGGGATGGGGGCGGACCACGGGATCAACTACAAGAGTACGCCGAAATGGGGCAAGGCCGCCCGGGACTGGACCGGAGGCGTGGGGGTGGACCATGTAGTGGAACTGGGCGGGGCGGGCACCCTGCCGGAGTCGCTGCAGGCCGTTGGCCTGGGGGGGCAGATCAGCCTCATCGGCGTGCTCGCGGGTGCCAGCAAGGACCTGAACATCCTGCCCATCGTGATGCGGAACGTGCGTGTTCAAGGCATCTTCGTGGGGCACAGGGAGGGGTTCGAGCAGATGAACCGGGCCATCGAGCAGAGTGGCCTGGAGCCGGTGATCGACCGGACCTTCCCCATGGAGGAAGCAAGGCAGGCGTTCGAGCGGATGGCCGGCGGAAGCCACTTTGGGAAGATCTGCCTGCAGATCCCCTGAAAGGAAAACCATATACCTGTTGAGGGTCGGGGAGGGAGTTCACCATGGGAATCGGAACGGTTGCCGGAAGGACCGTGAACTTTCTGGGAAAATATCTGGTGCGCTTCGGCCGCGTAAACCCCTGGGTGGGCATAGGCCTGGCCGGGGCCGTGGTCGGTGGGGCCGTCTACAAGAACAGGCGGGATGAAAAGCGTATCCAGGAGATCGTGGAGGAAACCTTCCGGGACGAGATCCGGGAGCGGAACCTCTGGAGCGATGTACGCTCCCAGGTGGCCGGTGCTTCGGAAGACCTTTTCAAAACGTTTCAGGTGTACCGGAAAGGGGAGGTCAAGCCGACCATGCGCCGTGCGCACGTCTGCAAACCCGCGGGGGGGGAGTTCGTGGTGCAGGTGGACGAACCCGATGCGGAACAGGCCGGCGACCTGCTCGGAAGGGCCCTCGAGAACCTGGCCAGAAGCGAGGTGAACGATCTGCCCATGTACGGGGACAACGGCGCCGATGTCACCCGTGACCTGATAACGGGTCTGAAGCGGGTCAAGGCGCGACTGGACAGGGCCATGTCCGGGAAGGTGAAAAGGCCGGACTACCCGGGCATGCAGAGCCTCCTGGACGGGTTCCTGGAGGAACGGATCAAGCCGGTTCTGAGCGATCTCTCCCATGTCATCGACCAGGGAACCCTGCGGGTCCGGGCCGAGTACCGGAGAGGGGAGCACAGGAACAAGGCGGAATGATCTTCCTGTTCCATCACGGTCCTCAAAATGCTCCAAGCCATCCTGAAATAGCCTTCCAAATCAATGCATTAGGCTACATCCCCCCATTGTTGCAGCTCGTTTGCAACAAAATTGTAGTGATTTAAGGGTCTTGCCTATCCGTTCCACGCGTTGGGGAGGGCATCCGCAATGACCTTTCACAAGCGTCTCAAAGAGATCCGTCAGAACCGATACACCTCCATCCGAAGACTCTGTTCAGACCGTAAGATCCAGAAGTCCACGTACGAGAATAGGGAGATAAACGTCTACCCGTCACGTCCAGAGCTTTATCAAATGTTCGAGGAGTACCTTGATGTGCCTCTCGAATACTTGATTTCCCGGTAAATTATTATCGACTCCATCGAGGTCTTCTACAACCGGAAGCGGCTTCATTCCTGCCTCGGAAATCGAAGCCCTGTGGAGATGGGGAAACGACCCCTGGCGGCTGAATTCCGTGTCCCCTTTTCCGGGGCAATTTCACTATTCAATTCTATCTTTCTAACGGTCGATTTTATGTATAGGGGCAACAAAAAGGGAAACTCCCGACCGTGTGTGCAAAGAATCACGAAGATATCCTTTCACAGGCCGTCACACTGGCCGAAACCTGGCAAAAGCGGGCCAACAGATTGAGGACCGCCCGGGAAAAGGCACGTCACGCACAGATGACACGCCTCCTGGAGCGTCCCATGGACAAGGTCTTCCTGGCACGCATGCTCGATCAGAGCTTTCGGTCCCGGGATGCCCGCCGTGTCTCCGGTCAGCTCGTGAGCCTCGTCAGGCGATACGGCATTCCGAGTTTCTTCTCGAACCGGGAAAAGGCCCTCCTGTGGCTGTTCTTCCTCGTGGGCCGACATTTCCCGGATCTTTCCGTTCCCGCCGTCATGGCAAGACTGCGGGAAACCAGTGCCGAAAACATCCTGCCCGGGGAACCGGGTCCCCTGCGCGCACATCTCGAAAAAAGGAAGCGACAGGGCGTTCGCATGAACATCAATCATCTCGGGGAGGCCGTGTTAGGGGAGGAGGAGGCGTATCGCCGCCTGAATATCTACCTGGAAGACTTGAAATCCCCGGACGTGGAGTGCATTTCCGTGAAGATTTCCACGCTCTACTCGCAAATCCGGCCTCTGGCCTTTGAACACACCGTGGCAAGACTCGAGGAGCGGCTCGCCGCACTCCTTCGAACCGCCGAAGCCCATCGCTTTATCCGCAAAGACGGCACGCAGGCACCAAAGGTCGTACACCTGGACATGGAAGAATATCGCGACCTGGCACTGACCGTGGCGGCATTCACAGGCGCACTGGACACAGGGGGGCTCGAGCAAGCCACTGCAGGCATCGTGCTCCAGGCCTATCTGCCCGATTCCTTCCCCATTCAACAACAATTGACGGCATGGGCAAAAAAGCGGGTGGCAAGAGGTGCAAGCCCCATTTACCTTCGCATTGTCAAAGGGGCCAACCGGGAAATGGAGCATGTGGAGGCTGCGATCCGAGACTGGCCCCTGGCTCCTTATGACAGCAAGCTCGACGTGGATGCAAACTACAAACGCATGATCGACTTCGGCATGATGCCGGAAAACATCAAGACCGTGCACCTGGGCATCGCCTCCCACAACCTCTTTGAACTTGCCTATGCTCATTGCCTGGCTGAAAGAAACGGTGTCAGCCAGCATGTTACCTTTGAGATGCTTGAAGGGATGGCCGACCACGTGCGTCGGGCCATCAAGAAGACCGTGGGTGATGTCCTGTTGTACGCACCGGTGGCTACCCGCGATCAGTTCATCTATGCCATTGCGTATCTGATCCGCCGGCTGGATGAGAATACGGGCGAGGAGAACTTTCTACGGCATTCCTTTGATCTGAAACCCCGCTCCAAGGCGTGGCAGGCCCTGAAAGATCAATTCGTGGCCTCTTTTCATCACAGACAGAATGCCGGCAGTCTGCCGCACCGGTACCAGAACCGCCTTCAGGAAGACCCTGCCGAAAGTCCGCCCCCCCACCCGCATCAGCCCTTCCGCAACGAGCCGGACACGGACTTCTGTCTTTCGGCCAATCGGCAGTGGGCGAATCAGGTTCGAAAGAAATGGAAAAAGGGGCCCCACGCCAAGCCGGTGCCCGTTCCCATCGTCGTTGGGGATGAAGAGCGTTATGAGGGAAGAGATCTGCGGGACTGTATCGATCCGTCACAGAACCATGGAGAAGGTCCGAAAAAGGTCTGCATGGCTACCGTTGCGATGGGAAACCAGGAGGATGTGGACCGGGCCGTTGCCGCGGCAAAGAGCGACCCGGACGGCTGGCGGGAGAAGACATTCGAAGAACGTCAGCGCATACTGGCCCGTGTGGCCGGGGAGTTGCGCGCCGCACGGGGAGACCTCATCGGTGCGGCCGCTGCCGACACCGGCAAAGTCTTCACCGAATCGGACACGGAAGTCTCTGAAGCCGTGGACTTCGCAGAATACTACCCTGCCTCTGTTACCGCCTTTTCGGCGTTGCCCCATCTTCAGTGCCGCGGCAAGGGAGTGGGCCTGGTCATATCGCCGTGGAACTTTCCAATAGCCATTCCGTCAGGGGGCATTGTGGCCTCACTGGCCGGGGGGAACACGGTCATTCTCAAGCCGTCCTCATCCGCTGTGCTCGTGGCCTGGGAGTTGTGCCGGTGTTTCTGGAGGGCCGGGGTTTCCCGAAAGGTCCTGCAGTTTCTTCCCTGTGACGGGCCTTCGGTCGGCAACGGCCTTGTTCGTCATCCGGACGTGGACTTCATCATCCTGACCGGCGCGACGGAGACCGGCCTTGCCGTGCTGCGGGAAAGGCCCCACATCTGCCTGGCAGCTGAAACCGGCGGCAAGAATGCAACCATTGTATCCGCCGCGTCGGATCGAGATCAGGCCATTCGCAACGTCGTCTATTCAGCTTTCGGGAATTCGGGCCAGAAGTGTTCGGCCACATCCCTGCTCATCCTGGAGAAGGAGGTGTACCGGGATGAGGCGTTCCGAAGGCAGCTCGTGGACGCGGCCCGAAGTTACGCCGTGGGATCGGCATGGGATTTTGAAAACAGCATGGGACCTCTGATCCGTCCCCCGGAAGGAGACCTCGAGACAGCGCTCACACAGCTCGAACCGGGAGAGTCCTGGGCCCTGAAGCCAAAGATGCTCTCAGGCAACCCCCGCCTCTGGACACCGGGGATCAAATGGGACGTGGGACCCGGTTCCTTTACACATCAGACCGAGTTCTTTGGCCCGGTCCTGGGGGTCATGTGTGCCGAAAGCCTGGAGCAAGCCATCGACATGGCAAACCAGACCGGCTACGGGCTCACCTCGGGCCTGGAAAGCCTGGAGCCGGGGGAACACGAAATCTTCAAGGCGCGCATCCGGGCAGGCAACCTGTACATCAACCGCGGAACGACCGGTGCCCGGGTCTTGCGTCAGCCCTTTGGCGGCATGGGAAAATCCGCGCTGGGTTCAGGGATCAAGGCTGGCGGTCCCAACTATGTGACCCAGTTCATGGACTTCGAGGAGACCGGTTTTCCTCCGGAAAGGCCCACGCAGAAAAACGGTGCCTTGCTCCGACTCGCCCGGCAGTGGGAAGAAGCGCTGGATGCCGGTCAGTTCCACAGGCATGAAACAGAACGTCGAAAAACCGTGTGCGCCCTGAGGAGCTATCTGTACTGGTCGGAGCAACTCTTCGGCCGGGAAACAGACTTCTTCCACATTCGGGGACAAGACAACATTCTGCGCTTTCTGCCGGTGGGCCGGGTGCTGATCCGGGTCCACCGGGACGACAGCCTTTTCGAGGTTCTTGCGAGGATCCTTGCAGCACGAATCACAGGGTGCGACCCTCAGGTGAGCATCGCGGCGACTCTCGATAACCCGGTTGTGACATTTCTGCGTGGCGCACCGTGCAGACCGCTGCTTGCGAACATCCCGATTGCCTTCCACGATGACCCGGAGGTGATCGCCTCCATGGCCCAGGTCGATCGCATACGATACGCGAGTCCGGACAGGGTAGCGGCCGAGGTCTCCTCGGCGGCCTCACGTACGGGTTTCTACATTGCCCGTTCCAAGGTGCTCATGCAGGGCAGGCTCGAGCTGCTGCACTACCTGCGGGAACAGGCAATCTGTTACAACTACCATCGGTACGGAAACCTTGGCGAGCGGGCCGGCGCGCAGACATGACCAAGAATCATCAGCGCACAACCTTCTGGCTTGAGCCATGGGGAGGCTCAGGTTCTCTTTGGGCTGGAGCAGGGGCCCATTTGAACTGCTAAATTCAGTCATGCGAATGCGTCAAGAGGAAAAGGGATCCATTGCGAAAATGCCCATACATGACATAGAGCAGTCGACGGACACCGAGGAAGGACTCGAAAGGACGAAGAACATAGCCATTCCGCCCCTTGCTTAGTGGGAAAACTCTCCAAACAGGATTGAATATTTCATCGTTGTGAGCATCTTTTTCAAATGTAAGATTGTCGCCAGAAGGAGTCCCTGTTCCAGACGTTGAAGTCATTTCAGATTTGTCGCTCCGCTCTGAAATATTTCGAGGCTGGTTTTTTGGGAGTTCTTGATAGCAATTAGTACTATTACTTCGCCGGACGTGAATGGCGAAATATGAAATATCGAGATCATAAAATTGGAGGTCCAAGTTGATGGAACGAGGCGATTCCTGCTCAGGCTTCAGGGCCTATTCCCCCCGGATTCAACAGAATTTCTCATGTTTATGGTATCTATATGTGTGGAGTTCAATTTGATGGCCTCGGGGAACCTACCGGTGATTTACCCGTTCCTGACTGGGTGAGAAAATGGGGGGTCACCCCCGAATCTTTTTTCTCCTCAGAAGTTTCAACAGCGTGACAATGCCCGCCGGCAGCAGGAAAAGCGACAGGTTGTTGAACCAGCCGGATCCGCTCAGCGAGCCCTTACCGTAAACCGAAGCCTCTGCGTTGGCCACGGCGGAATACCCGCAGTCCGGGTCGGCCCCGTCCGCGAGGCCGTCACAGTCATCGTCCAGGGTATTGGAACAGTTTTCCGTCATGCCGGGGTTGACCGCGGAATTGGTGTCGTCACAATCCTCTTCGGGGAAGGTGCACAACGGGCTCCCCGGATTCCCGTACCCGTCCGTGTCTCCGTCCACGCACGACGGTGGCCCGCAGGCGGGCGCATCCGTGCAGGCGGGGTCATCGCAGCAGGGATCCGTATAGTCCGCGGCGTTGCAGGGATACTCGCAAAGATCGTTCGCTTCGTCACAGCCGTCGTCCGTGCAGTCGTTCCCGTCCACGCAGGGTGTGGTGCCCGCCAGGCAGCCCTGCACCGAATGGCAGGTCTCCGCTCCGTTGCACCAGAGCCCGTCGTCGCACGGAGTGTCGTCAGGCAGGTGGTCGCAGGAATCCGTGTCCTCGTTGCAGGCGTCCGCGGTACAGTCCACG
>CAYTRL010000187.1:0-11255 GCA_964439795.1 uncultured Thermodesulfobacteriota bacterium | reverse complement strand
CCAACCCGTTTCCGCGATGATTTCGTAGTCCTCGTACCGGGTGTACTCTGACTCCAGAAACTGGATTTCCGGGGATTCCTCGGTGGGTTTCTTCACCTTGAAGCCGGCCAGCGTAAACACCTCGGGTGTCAGGGCCGGATGGACCCCGTCCCAGCCGCCAAACTCATCGAAGAACCTGATCTCCGCGTCCAGTTGGGCATCATACCCCCGGTGCACCAGTTCCCAGTTCTTCTGACCGGTGAGAGCCGCTGCCGACGATGTCATGACAAGGGGACAGATCGGCACCCGGTCCGGCTTCTCCAGATGAATGGCGCAGGCCATCCTCTCCTTGGCATTCATGGTTTCACCGCGCATGGTTTTTCTCCTTCATGATCTGAAATGCCTGGCCAACATGTTTTGAAACGCCTCTTCGATGACCGCTTTCTCGATCCCGTAAACGATGGCGTTCATCGTCAATACCGCTCCGCTGATTCCGCCGTCCATCTTTCCTTTTATCCGTGCCCCTTCCTCGAACGATGTGATGCTGAACAGGAGATGACCCTTGTCGCCGGCGTCGATCAACCCCTTGATGTGGCCGACCAGTTCGCATCCGCAAGGCTCCAGGGCCCCGGTCAGCTCGGAAAGGAATCGATCGATCCGTTCCCTCAGTTCGCTTGCCGGAACGGCATCTTTGAATGCCAGGGTCTCTTTACACGCATAGGCCGTGGGATGCATTCGATTTCCGTTGTCGGTCATTGCAAACCATCCATCAACGCGTTCAGACAGGTCGGCTCCTCGGCGGAGATGGCGATAACCTTGGCCCGTGGGTTCAAAGGGCCGACATCCCGGGTGATCCGGTCCACCGTTTCCGGTTCCACCTGGTCGATCTTATTGACGGCCACGATGTCCGCCGCCTGGATTTGGGCGGTCAGCAACGGGGTCATCATTTCCATGAGCATCTCGTAGCGTTTTGCATCCACAAGGGTAATCACCTGAATGTCCACCACATCCGGCCGTCTGTTACGCACGTTGACCACGATATCGCCCGGCCGGGCAGCCCCGGTGGCCTCCAGCATGACAAGATCCGGCTGATAGAGCCGTTCCACCTTCTCCATTGTTTTCAGGAGCCCCGAGGACAGGGTGCAGCAGATGCAGCCCCCAAACAGTTCCTGCACGTGCAGCCCCTCCAGATTCAGATACTCCCCGTCCACACCTACCTCGCCCATCTCGTTTTCGATGATCGCTATCCTCCGCGAAGACAGGTTCAGTCTCCGCGCGACCTGAAGGAGCAGCGTCGTTTTGCCAGAACCGAGAAAGCCGGCAATGATCAGCAGGTTCACCAGAGCCTCGTGGGAAAGAATAGGGAATGCATGGTATTACCCCGCAGGTTTGTTTTCCTCCAGGATCTTCAGGCAGTAGGCCACCCCCTCCATGGCGTCCGTGGTTTGAAAGTCGGCGCCGATATGATCTTTGAGCATGGGACTCGTCACGCCTCCACCCACCATGAGCTTGAATGTATCTCTCAGATTTTCCTTCTCAAAGATCTCCGTGGCTTCCTTCATGCTGGCAAAGGCCGTGGTAATGAGCACGGAAAAACCCACGAAATCCGGTTTGACTTCCCTGACCTTCTCGACGACCAGCGAAGGGGGAACGTCCACGCCCAGATCGAACACCTCGAAACCCCGGCCCTGGAGCAGGGTCGCAAGGATGTCTTTGCCCAGGTCGTGGATATCTCCTTTCGGTGTGGCCAGCACCACCCTGCCCGCGGGTTCGGGCGGACGAGCCCGGTCCAGGTGTGGTTTCAGGATGACCACCACCTGTTTAAATATCTCGGCGGCAAGCATCATTTCAGCCAGATACAGGTTCCCTTCCTGAAACTGGTCTCCAACGGTCGTCATGCCCCGCCGGGCATCTTCCATGATTTTGAGGGTGTCCTCACCACTCTCCACCCTCGTCTGGATGGTGTCTAAGATCTCATCCCTTCTCAGTTCCACAAAGGCGGTTGATAAATCTTCCAGCATGTTCCTATCTCCTTTCACCGAAAGAGAAGCAGTACTACTAGGGAAAGGTGTTTCGTCTTATTATTCCTCGGTTGCCCTCCTGCCCCTTGCCCATGACCCCCCGAGTATCGGCCGAAACAAACCTTTGTTCAGGAAGCAAAGGCTTTCGGGCGAAGGTGGCGGGGTTTGGGGTACGGATTCATGCAGAGGTGCCAGTCATAGGCATCGAAGAACGCCTGCATGTTGGTGTATTGCGGGGTCCATCCGAGAAGCCTCTCCGCCTTGGAAAGATCCAGCAGGTAATCCTGACCCAGGATCTCGAACTGCCCGGGTTCCAGGAAAAAAGGGCTCATGAACCGGTTGAGGGCCCGAAAAACCGCCAGGGTTGCTCCCACCGGAACGGGAACCAGGGGGGAGGAGGATCCTATGTACCGCCGCAGTCCCTGCATCAGTTCGAGATATGTGGGCACCTCTTTCGATGCCACATTGAACGCCTCCCCCACTGCCGCGTCCCGGGAGGCAGCGGCCACGGCCTGGGTCACCACGTCGTTGACATGGGCGAACTGGATCCGGCACGACCCGTCTCCGATGAGCGGGGCGGGGAGGTTGCGCCGCAGGATCCGGAAGATCCGGTGCACGGGCGGGAACTGGAAGCGGGGCCCCACGATCACCGGCGGACGTAAAATGGTCAACGGCGCTCCGTTTGCCGCCAGGTTGAAGAGAACGTCTTCCAGGCGCTTCTTGGCCCGTCCGTACTCATCCAGCGGGTTCCGCTCTCCCTCCTCGGACCGGGTCTCCGAACCCAACCGCCCGTACACCTCGGTGGTGGTCATGGCCACGATACGGCGGGCCCCTGCCCCATGGGCAAGACGGACCACATGTTCCCCCCCGTCAACGATCACGGAACGGAAGACATCGCCGGGCACCCTGTCATGGGCGATCAAGGTGGCCAGGTGGTAGACGTTCTCCACGCCCTCCACGGCTTCCCGGACCGTCCCGGGGTCCCGTACATCTCCGATGATCGCTTCGGTTCCCGGGGGAAGCAGGGGCCATCTCTTCAGGTCCAGGGTGCGCACCCGGCGCCCCATCCCGCACAGATGCTCCGCCAGGTGGGTGCCGACGATGCCGGCCGAACCGGTGATCAGGTCCACGGGTCTTTTTCCGGGCATGGTGTTCCTTCCGTTGTTGAAAACTCTCTTTGAACCCATCGGAATACGGACGGACCTACAGGGCGTTCCAGATATCCTCCGGGCTCGGCGGACAACCCTGGATCCAGTCCAGATCATGCTCTTCGGCGAACTTCCGGATGCAGGTCCCCATGCAGAGGATCCTCTCGCTGTTTTTTACTACAGGGAGCCTCTCGGGAGGATCGGTCCCGTAGAGGAGCACGAACGGCCGAACCGTGGTGTGGGGAAGCAATCTCAACACTTTCAGGGCCGACAGGAAGTTGTAAGGGAACTTCCCGCCCAGCTTGAGCCCCCCGGAAAGGCTTTCCAGGCACCCGGAGCAGCCCGGCTGGATCTTCGCGTGAAAATTCAGGAACGTGTAGTAGCCCTCCACGTCCGGGGGCCGGAACGGTACCCGGAAGGTTTCGATGCTTCCCCCGGCCACCTCGAACTCCACCCGGGGAATGTGCGGGGCGTCCGCGGGATCGAGTCCCATGACCTGCACGGTCGCGTTGTCCACCTCGTAAAGGTCCGTCCCCGCGATGAGCAGGTTCGCCGTCTTTTTCCTTCCGATGATCGAATTCGGGCCGTTTCCCTCCATGGCGGTGATCCCGTCTACGACCGTGAGGTCGGGCCGGGCGACGGTGCTCAGCTGCACCAGGGCGTCATGGATGTCCATCCGGTGAAACGCCTTCTTGTCCTTCGAAAGCAGGAGCCCTTTCTGGTTCTTGATCCCCAGGGTGACGTGGGCCAGGTGGTGCGTCTTCAGCTTGGGGACGTTGATGTATTCGTGGGTCTCAAGGATACGGGGAAGGCGGATCCTGCCGAACTTCCAGTCGACTTCCTTCCGCTCGGCCCTGTGGAGGTCGATCAGGGAGACGTTGGGGTATTCCGCGGCCAGCTTCCTGTACCCCTGCTTCTCCACCGTCTCCTCCCAGTCCATCCCAACGGCGCATCCCTCGCCGATGACGATTTCACGGCCGGAGAAGTACTCGATCAGCGCACGGATCAGCCTGGGGTCGGTGATGTCCCCCTTGGAGGCGGATCCGTAAGGGCTCGCGATATTCGGCTTGATCAGTACCCGTTTCCTGCCGGGCCGATAATCAATGGAATCGAGCAACCGGCGCAGACTGCTCGCCGCATTCGCGTAGGTGGCTCTTGCGATGCCGACCGTCATGGGTCCTCATCCCGACTGGGTTTCTTCCACGTTCTTCTCGGCCTTCCGGCGGTAGAAATCGTACACCCCGAAGGTACGGAGCAACCAGGCGCCGATGCCCGGGTGGATTACGTCCAAAACCATCATGGGCCGGACAAGAGCCGGTGTGACGATGATTTCCCCCACGTCCCCCCGGACGGCCCGGACCACGGCCCCGGCCACCTTTTCGGGTGTGGTTTCCCCCACCATCCCCGGCGCCTTCATGTTGTACACAGCGAACATCCCTGCTTCGGCCACGAACCCGGGACAGATCACCGAGGCGCTGACCCCGCTCCCGCGCAGCTCCTCCCTGAGGCCCCGCGTCCACTCGATCAGTCCGGCCTTGGTGGCCGCATAGGTGGCCGAGTAGGGCGAACCCTTCTTCCCGCCCAGGGAGGACATGGTGACTACATGCCCCGTCCCCCGGCGGATCATGTCCGGCAGGGCCATCCGGGTGAGCAGCATGGGGGACGCCAGGTTGGTCTGGATCATCTGCTCGATGGCCCCGGGCTCCAGCTGGGCGTAAGGATACACCCACTCGATCCCCGCGTTGTTGACGAGCAGGTCGATCCGGCCGAAGGCGTTCACGACCTCCTCCAGAAGCCGGACCCGGAACGACCCGTCCGTGATGTCGCCCGGCACGGTGACCACCCGCACGCCCGTTGACTCCAGTCCTGCCGCCACGGCCCGAAGGTCGTCGCCGGAGCGCGCGGTGAGGGCCAGGATCACTCCCTCTTCGGCCAGGGCCCGGGCCACGTACGGACCCAGCCCCCGGGAGCCGCCGGTGAGCAGTGCGTTCTTTCCCTTGAGTTCCTTCACGTTCCTGTCTCCTTGTTCTTCATCTGAGCCGCCGCCGACAACCCTCCCAGGGAATTCACCACATCCCCGGCCTCGGCCATCAGATCCCGGATCACCTCCCCGGCGCTCCGCAGCTCGCGGATGGCTCCCCCGATCTGACCGCAGTACAGGGTCCCTTCCTCGCAGTCTCCCTCGATGCATGCCCGGGCGGACCGCCCCTCACCGATCAGCTCAAACAACTCCTCGGGGGCCGCGCCTTTCCTCTCGGCATCCAGGATCGTGTCGGTCAACCGGTTCCTGATGGCGCGTGCCGGCCCGATCGTGGTCCGTCCGGTGACACCGGTGCCGTCGTCCGCGAGCCGGAGCACCGCGGCCTTCATGTTGGGATGCGCCGCCGATTCATGCGTGGCCAGGAAGCGGGTTCCCATCTGGACCCCTGCGGCCCCCAGGGCCAGTGCGGCCACGAACCCCCTTCCGTCGGCGATGCCCCCGGCCGCCACCACGGGCACGTCCACGGCCCGCACCACCTGGGGAACCAGCGCCATGGTGGTGATCTCGTCCGATCCGTTGTGTCCGCCGGCCTCGTACCCTTCCGCGCAGATCACATCCACGCCGGCCTCGTTGCATTTCATTGCAAAGGCCACATTGGCCACCACGTGCATCACCCGGCACCCGCTCTCCTGGATAGAGCGCGTAAACCGCCTGGGGCTGCCGGAGGAGGTGGCGATCACCGAGGCCCCTCCCTTCACGGATACCCGGATCATCTCCTCGGCATCCGGCCGGACCAGCGGGATGTTCACCCCGAACGGTTTGCTTGTCTTGCGCCCCGCCTGTTCCAGTTCTTCCTCGATCTCCTCGATCTGCATCCCGCCCGCGCCCAGCAGTCCCAGCCCCCCCGCCTCGGACACGGCTGCCACCAGGTCCGATCGTCCCACCCACAACATTCCCCCCAGGATGACCGGTACCTGGATGTCGAATATCTCGCACACTTCGGTATGGAACACGCGCGTCTCATCCCGTTGTCGCATGGGACCCCTCTCTAGGCTGCGACCGGGTTTTCGGCCGGGCCTCGAGACCCACCATCTCCCGGGCCTTCTGCTTGTACATCTCCATGGGGGCCTCCAGGGTCAGCATCATCTTCTGGGCGGCGAACGACCCTTCCGCGTGAATGGTGCAGACCTCGTGCCAGCCGCCGAAGTCACTGGCCACCACGTGGTGGAGCAGGCTCATGAGCCGCAGGCGCTCTTCCGCTCCGAAGCCGCCGCCGCCGCCCATGTAGCGCTCCAGGTAGGGCCGCAGGTCCGGGTGTTCCCAGTCCCTGTGGGTGGGCTGCGTGACCAGGATGCCCCCGCAGATGTCCTGGATGTCGCGCACGAACTCGTGGAAGTTGGACGCGAAGAACAGCTTGGCCATGTTGGATGTAAGGCAGTTGGCGATGTAGAGGCCGGACCCCCCGAAGTTCTCCGGTTCCATGAGAGCAGCCCGGGCCAGGGCCTTGGTGGTTTCCGTGTACCGGATCATGTTCACGAACCGCTCGCGGATATGCGACGTTTTCTCCACGCCGTTGGCCTCGGCGGCGAGCATGCCCAGCCCGGTCATCGATTCCAGGATCGGGATCTTGTAAGTCACCGCGGTGTAGCGGTGAAAAGCCGCGAACGCGTAGGCCAGGTACTGCGCGTACTGCCACTCCCGGAGCAGGAACACCCGTTCCATGGGAACGAACACATTGTCGAAGACCACCAGCGCCTCCACATGCCCCCGCTTGGGTCTCGGCGTGGGGAAGTGGTTGCTGTCCTCGTATCGGAAGTTCGGGCGGCAGATCTGGGTGATGCCAGGCGTCGCCAGGGGTATGGCAAAGGCCACGGCATAGTCGGCCTCCTCCGCGGTGAGGTTGCGGGTGGGGATGACCAGGATCTCGTCCGTGTATGCGGACGCGGTGATGTGGGCCTTGGCGCCGGAGACCACAATCCCATCCGCTGTCTCGTCCACCACGCGCAGGTAGTAATCCGGCCGGTCCTGCTCGGCCGGGCCCCGGCTTCGATCTCCCTTTACGTCGGTGACCGCGCCGCACAGGGACAGATCGTTTCTTGCGCAGAACCACCGGTAGTCGTTGATCCGGCCCTGGTAGGTCCGGTTTCCCATGATCCGGGCAACGGCCGTGAGCCCGTTGATCAGGTCGGTCCCCACGTCCTTCACGAACGGAAGGGCGTTGTCCGCGTAGTAGCAGGCGGCCTTGATCAACTCGTGCCGCCGGGCCACCGCCTCGGGACGCTCGGGCACCTCGAAATAGGTGCTTACCTCCTCGCCGGTTTCCGGATCGTTCATCACCGCCTGCTCCCGCATGCGGTCGTCGTGTCCCATGAGGAAATCAAAGGCCGCGGTTTCCACCCCCACCCGGAGGTACGGATCCCGTGTCACATCCGGCACCTCTTTCCCCAGGATGTACACGCTCCGTTCATCCCGCAGTCCGCTCTTGTACTGTTCCGCCGTGCGCAACGCCATCTTCTGCTCCTTTTTAAGCTGCTACAGGGGCTTCATCATCCCGCGCAGTTCCGCCATAAACCCCACGTCGCCCTCGATTGTCATCTTGCCGGTGACCACCGCCGTGATCCCGTCCAGTTTGCCGGTGGCGATATCGTGATAGTCACGGTCCCGGGCCACCACATACGCCCGCGGGTCTTTCAGGATGCCCTCTTCCAGCGTCATCTTTCCGTCCCGGATGGTGACGGTCCACTTGCCCCCGCCCTTGCCGGTGATGTTGTAGCTGACCGTGGCCTCCACGCCCTCGGCCTTTTCGGGCAGGAAGCGTTTCGGCATCCCTTGGAAGAAGTGCGCCACGGGAACGGCTTCCGCGGTCTTCTCCTCCTCCATCTCCTGCATGAGGTCCTTTTTCAGGACCTTGCCCACCGCGTTCAGGGGGAAGTTCTCCCGGAAGACCACGGTCTCAGGAACCTTGTAGGAGGCCATCTTTTCCCTGCAGAACGCCCGGATCTCCTCTGCATCGGCGGTCTCCCCCCGCTTGAGCACCACACAGGCTTTCACCGCCTGGCCGTAGGTTTCATGGGGCTCGGGCACCACGGCCACCCGGTCCACCAGCGGGTGGGTGACGATCACGTTCTCCAGCTCCTTGGGGTAGATGTTCACACCGCCGCGGATGATCATGTCTTTTTTCCGGTCCACGATGTACAGGAAGCCGTCCTCGTCCAGGTATCCCACGTCACCGGTGTCCAGCCAGCCGTCCCGGATGGTTTCGGCGGTGGCCTCGGGCCGGTTGTAGTACCCCTTCATGACCGTATCGCCCTTTACCTTGATCTCCCCGATCGATCCCGGCGGGAGCGTTTCATCCTCCGGGCCGAAGATCTCCACTACGGTCCCCTGGAAGGCCGTGCCCACCGAGCCCACCTTGCTTTGTCCCGACTGGTTGGAAGTGATCCCGCCCGTGCTCTCCGTGGCGCCGTAGGCTTCCAGGATCGGCACGTGAAACCGCTCCTCGCACTCCTGCAGCTGCTCCGGCGGGATGGGTGCCGCTCCGGACAGCCCCATGCGGAGCGAACCGGTGTTCACGCGGGAGGCCTCGGGCGCCTTCAGCAGGATGTTCCACATGGTGGGCACGATGTAGAAACCGTTCACCTGGTACTGTTCCACGCACTCCCAGAACTCCGATGCGGAGAACCGCTCCCGCAGGACAATGGTGGCCCGGCGGTAGATGCACGGCAGGGCCAGGTCGTGCAAACCGCCGGAGTGAAACAGCGGCAGGACGCACAGGATCCGCTCTCCCTCGAAAACCGGGACGTGGTCGGTCTTGATCCGGGAGGCGAACAGGATGTTCCCGTGGGTGATCATGACCCCCTTGGGCTTGCCGGTGGTTCCGGAGGTATACATCACGGCCGCCACGTCCTCCGCGGCAGGGGAAGCGCTGTCGGGAAGCTCCCCGGCCGGTGCGCTCAGGATCTCCTGCAGGCAGTGGTGCTCGAACGGCAAGTCCAGGGGGGCGGGCACGTTCAGCACCACGCGCTCCACCGAGGGGATGCCGTCCCGGATGGCCGACACGATGGGTGCGTATTCCGGGTCCAGGACCAGGACCCTGGGCTCGCAGTCGTTCACCAGGAACTTCACCTCATCGGCCTGCCACCAGCAGCTGACGGGCACGGCGGTGGCCCCGATCTTCTGGGCGCCCAGCAGGGTGTAGAAAAACTGGGGGCTGTTGATCATCATCAGGGCCAGCTTGTCACCCTTTTTCACCCCCTGTTCCAGCAGGTACCGGGCAAACACGCTGGTCCGTTCCTCCAGGTCCCGGTAGGTGACAACCTCATCGTGAAACAGGAGAACCGGGGTTTCCGGGCACGCCTCCGCGTTGGCCTTCAGCAGTTCCCGAGTGGTGCGCAGCTCCTTGTCCATCTTGTTCCCTCCCGGCGCAACTTGCGCCTGCAGTCTTCAGCAGCGTGTAAGTCCCCTGGCACAGCCGGGGGTATAGGTGGCAGGGAGCCGAATGCTGACCGCTATCATCCCCTGAACCAGCCGTTCTCCCTGTACCACGCCAGGGTTTCCTTCATCCCCTGTTCCATGGTGGGGTAGTGAAACGCAAACCCGGTGGCCTTGAGCTTGCTGTTGTCCCAGATCCGGTCGTACGAGAGGTACTGCAGGGTGGCCCGCTCCAGCAGGGGGCGGGTGCCCAGGAGTCTCGCCAGGGCCTGGGAACCCGCGGCCACCGGGGTCAAAAGCCGCAGGGGTACGTGCACGAACTCCTTTTCCTCCCCGAGCAGTTCCCGGGAGATCATCCGGAAGAACTCCGCGGTGGTGATGCGCGAGTCGTCACTGACATTGTAAGCCTCACCGATCATGGAACCGTTGTCGTACGAGTGGAGGGAGGCCCGGCACGCATCCTCCACGTGCAGGAACGCCTCGGTACGGTCGCCCCTGCCCACCATCAGCATCTTTTTCCTTCCACGGTCCCGGTACACCTGCTCGAACGCCTTGTACAGGCCGTACTCGCACCGGGCCCCGTAGATCGCCGCCGGCCGGAGGATGGTGGACCGGAGCCCCTGCTCCTCGTGATACCGCGTCACGACCTTTTCGCCTTCCCACTTGCTGATGTTGTAGTTGTTCAGGGGGGGCGTGAGCTTTTTCGCGTCTTCCTTCACCGGGGTCTTCCCGTGCCAGTCGTACCCGTACACCCCCACGGAAGACCAGTGGATGAAACGCCGGACCCCGGCTCGCACCGAGGCCTCGCACAGGTGTTCCACCGCATCCACGTTCACGGCGAAGATTACCTTGTCCGGCGTGGAGTAGTCGTGGATGCCCGCCACGTGAAACACGCCTTCCACGCCCTCCAGAAGCCTGTCGAGGCCGGCGGGTTTCGTGAGATCGGAGGCCACGAACTCCACGCCCAGGGTCTCGAACATGGCCCCGTAGTGGCGGCTCGACACATCCGTTGCACGCACCTGAAACCCGGCCCGGACGGCTTCACGCACCATGTGGTGGCCCGAAAACCCGGCCGCCCCGGTCACGAGCACCCGGCCTCTGCTTCCGTTCGTCATCATTCATTCCCCTCGCTGCCGGTCGGCGTCAGCCCCCGGATCTTCAAGCGCACATCCATGACGTCTTCTTCTTCCTTCTTCTCAATGGCTCTCATGATCATGTCGAAGATCGGTTCCCTGCATTCCGAGATCCGCTGAGGCCTCCCCAGCAGCAGCCACTGGATGGTCATGTGTTCGATGAACCCCAGCACCATGTTGCGGACCAGGTAACCGTCGATGTCGTCCCGGAACACTCCCTGGGCAACCCCTTCGTTAAAGGCGTCCACCACCGACCGGGACGCTTCCCTCACGGTTGCATAGGCCGGGGAGTTCAGGAAGTTCCGGTTCCCCTTGAGGGTGAGCAGCGCCACCGAGGTGTACAGGGGGTTGCTCTCGTAGAACTCCAGATACGCCTGGATGATGACCCGGATCTTTTCCCGGGGGCTGTGGATGAAATGCTCGATCTCCTTGAGCCGCTCCATCTCCCGGCGGGTGTACACCTCGGGGATGGAAAACAGGACCTCTTCCTTGGAGCTGAAGTATTCGTAGAGCGTGGCGTCGGAGATGTTCGCGGCCCGGGAGATGGCGGAGATCGTAGTGG
>CAYTRL010000186.1:0-11270 GCA_964439795.1 uncultured Thermodesulfobacteriota bacterium | reverse complement strand
CAAGACCCGGAGCGGAAAGATCATGCGGCGGCTGCTCAAGGCAAAGGAGCTGGGGCTGCCGCTGGGGGATACATCCACCCTGGAAGACGATTGAACCCGGCCCTTTCCCTGCCTGGAAAAGGAGAAAAAGCGACATGATGGAACCGGAACTGTTTTTCGATCTGAAGGACGCGGGTCTCGATGAGCTGGTCCCCGCCGGTGAGCCCGTATGGAAGGCTTTGGACGGCCTGAAGGCGTTACTTGAAGCCCGGTTTCAGGGTGCGTGGCCCCTGGCCGGGATCAGGGGGCAGATCGACAGGCCGCTGGCCATCGTGGACGGGGAACTCCTGGATGGAGTGGAACTCCGGACCTCCGGGGAAAAGAACGTGCTGCAGGCTTATTCCAGGGAGGGGCGCATGCTGGAGCGGGCCGCGGTCATCATGCCCGGGGCCTACCTGTACGACGACCGGATCCTGCTGGGGCCGGGGGCGGTGGTGGAGCCCGGGGCGATGATCAAGGGACCCGCCGTTTTCGGGGAGGATTGTGAGATCCGGCAGGGGGCCTACGTACGCGGGGACATCTGGGTGGGGGACGGGTGCGTGGTGGGCCACACCACGGAGATCAAGGGGTCGATCATGCTGCACGGCTCAAAGGCCGGGCATTTCGCCTATATCGGGGACAGCATCCTGGGCCGGGACGTGAACCTGGGCGCCGGAACCAAGCTGGCCAACCTGAAGATGATTGCCGGGTCGATCACCGTTGTTGATGGAAAGAAGCGGTACGACACGGGACGGCGGAAGATCGGGGCCATCCTCGGGGACCGGACGGAGACCGGCTGCAACTCGGTGACATCCCCGGGCACCCTCATGGGGCCTCGTTCCATCGTGTACCCGGGCCTCACCGTCCCCGGCGGGTACTACCCGCGCAAGAGCATCATCCTACCCGGGAAAGGATCCCTGAAGATCCTCACACCCCATCGATGAAAAAAAACCTTCCCGGGGTCGTGTGATGCTGGAGTCCCTTCGAAGGCTGCACTTCCGGCTGCTGCTCCACCACCAGGGGTGGATTCTTGCGGGCATGTCTCTCCTGACCCTGGTCTCTATCCTCGGGCTCGCCCGTTTCGGGATCGATGTGTCGAGCCGGCCGTTCTTCCCCAAGGATGACCCGGCAACGGGTGTCCTGGAACGCTTCCAGGAGACCTTCCCCTCCCGGGAAAACATCCTGCTGGCCGTGGAGTTTCCCGACAAGGTCTTCACGGAGGAGGCGGTCCGGCACCTGAAGGAATTCGCGGAGAACCTCTCCCGGCTTCCAGGCGTGTCCTCCGTGTGGAGCCTGGTCAACGTGGACACGCTTGCCGAACACCTGGTGGAATCCGGGAACACCCGGGGCCTGGAACGGTACATGATCGAAAACCCGCGCTACCGGGCCGTTCTGGTCTCCGGGGACGGCCGGTCCGCCCTTCTTCTTATCAGCACGCGGTCCGCCGCCGGCAGCCCGCAGCAGGCCCGGGACCTGATCCGGAGCATCCGGCGGTTGATCCGGGAGGGGAGTCGATCGGACTGCTCGTACCACCTGTCCGGGCTCCCCGTCATCCAGGCGGATTTCAGCGAACTCCTCCTGAACGATCAGCGAACGTTCGGCCTGCTGGCCGTATGTTTCCTGAGCGTTTTTATGTACCGGCTGTTCCGTACCCTCTGGGGTGTTGCGATACCCATGCTCTGCGGGGGGGTGAGCCTGTGCTGGACCCTGGGGCTCTTCTTCGCCACGGGGCACAAGATCAACCTGGTGAGCAGCGTGCTTTCCCTGGTCATCATGGTGATTTCAGTGGCCAACTGTATCCACCTGATCAACTATTTCCTTCAGCGGTTCCGGAGGGACGGGGACAAGCAGGGCGCTTTGAAGGAGGCCCTGGAGTATGCCCTTCCCCCCTGCCTGCTTGCCACGGTCACCACGGTTCTGGGCCTCCTGTCCCTGGCCGCGGGCCGGGTGCCGGCCGTGGTGGATTTCGTTCTGTTCGCGTCCCTGGGGCTCGTGATCTCTTTTCTGCTCACCGGCAGCCTGGTTCCGGTCCTGCTCCTCCGCTGGGTGTCCCTGCCCTCGGCCCGGAAGGTGCCGATCGAACGAGGGTTGGTGGGATGGGTCCTTCGCAGGGCGCTCAAGATCACGGAAAACCACGGCGGGAAGGTCCTGCTCGTGTCCGCAGGATGTTTTCTGTTCCTGGGTTGGGGAACCACCCGCATACACACCACCATGGACGTCATGTCCTCCTTTCCCGGCGATTCCCCGTTGAAGGGCGCCACGGTCTTTCTGCAGGATAAGTTCATCGGCGCCCACGTCCTCGAGGTCCTGATCTCAGGGACCGGGGAGGACCTTCTCTCCCTGGAAAACATGGAGAGGATCGAGGCCCTGGACCGGTTTTTGAACCGGCAGCCAGAGGTGAACCGCTCCCTGTCCGCCCTTCTGTTCGCCCGGCCCTACCTGGAGAACTATGCGAAGGCCCCGGAGGAACTCCGGCGGCTCATGGATCTGAACCGTTCCTTTCGAAGCAGTCTGGCCACGATGCAGACATCCCAGCGGGAAATCCTGCAGGTGTTCCTGGACCGGAAACTCAACACCTTCCGGTTGAGCCTCTTTCTGAACACCGCGGACAGCTGGGAGATCAACAACCTGGCCGGGCGTATCCGGGAGCAGGGTGCCGAAATCCTGGGAGGGAACCTGCGGCTCGTGCTGACCGGAGAGCTGCTGCTGTTCTCCCATATCTCAACCCAGCTGGTGGACAACCTCATCCTGAGCCTGGCCCAGGCGTTTGCCCTGATCTTTCTGGCCATCGGGCTGCTGTTCCGCTCGTGGAAGATCCTCTGGATCAGCCTGCTTCCCAATCTGCTCCCGCTTGCCTGTTTTTTCGGGATCATGGGGTGGGCGGGTATTGCCCTGACCGTACCCACCTCTATGCTGGCCTGCATCGTGCTGGGGCTGTCCGTGGACGACACCGTTCATTTTCTGCACAACTATCGTGCCAGGAGGAAGCAGGGCGACGGATCCCGGGAGGCTGTGGGGGGCGCCCTGATCACAGTAGGCAGGGCCATGGTGTTCACCTCCCTGATCCTCACCGTGGGTTTCTGGCTCGGGCTGTTCTCTCCGTTCGACCTCATCGTTCAGTTCGGTTTTCTGGCCGGGGTGGCCATACTCATGGCCCTGTGGAGCGATCTGATTCTGCTGCCCGTTTGTCTCCGGTACGCGGAAAGAAGGGCGGATCCATGACGAGGAAACGGTCGGCCCGAACCCTGGCGTCGGGCGTGTGTGTGATCCTGTTCTTTGCCTTCCAGGCAGGGACGGAACTGCCGGCACGGCAGGACGGGGCAGCCCCCCCGGGTGCGACCCGGACCCTCCGGTTGGCCACACTGGCCCCGGAGGGAACCGAATGGGCCGACGCGGCCCGTGACGCGGCCCGCCGGATCCGGGAAGAAACCGGCGGCCGGGTGGAGCTGCAATGGAACCTGGGAGCCGTCATGGGCGACGAGGCGTCCATGATGACCCGGATGCGTGAAGGGACGCTGGAGGGCGGTGTCTTCTCCATGGTGGGCCTGACCCGGGAGGTGCCGCCCATGGTCTTTATGGGCCTGCCGTTCCTGTTTCGGGACGGAAAGGAAGCCCGGGAGATTTTCCGCCGGTTTGCACCGGTTTTCCAGGAGCGGTTTCTGGAAAAAGAGCTGATCCTTCTGGGAAGTTTTTCCCTGGGGTTCGGTCGCCTGTTCACCGTGGAGGAAGCCGGGGACCTTGAACAGCTTGCCGCTTTGAGGACCTGGACCTGGAAGGGGGACTCGCTGGGGGGAACCGTTTTTCGCGCCCTGGGGTTCCGGAACCTGGTCCCCCTGGAGATGACCGATGTGCTCCCTGCCCTCCAGTACCAGTTGCTGGACGCCTTCAGCGGCACATGTTACACCATCTCGGTTCTCCAGTGGTTCCCGTATGCCAAATACGTGGTCCCTCTGAACTGGGCCTACACCTTCGGGGGGATCGTGGTCCGCGTGGACGCCTTCAAAGGGATCTCCCCGCGGGACCGGGACCTGTTCCGGCGGGTCATCTCCGAGCTGGTCCGCCGGATGGAAACAGAGTCCCGGGAAAAGGAGAAGGAGGCGGCCCGGATCCTTTCGACCATGGAGGGCATGCGGGAGACCCGGCTTTCAGGGGAGGATGTGTCCCGCCTGGAGCGGAGAGCGAGGAAGGTGCACGGAACCGTAGCCGGAGACATTCAGGAAGAAGAACTGCTGGAATCGATCCTCCAGGCGCTGGGTTCCCTGCGGGGAGAAACCCGTAAAGAACCGCGCGCGTCCGCGGCAGGCCTGGATGCAGGCAGGCAAACCGTGGAGTGTGGAACCGGACAGGAAGGAAAATAGGCTTTCCCTGCCGTTATGAGTGAGGCGCGACCTTACAATAGATCTGCGCTGAGTCACCCGGTTAAACGCATCGTTTCGGAATACTTGGAATTGACAGGATGTCCGTCTTGTGAGGATGTCGATAAATGTAGTTGTCATCCCGGACTTGATCCGGGATCCAGAAGTGCCTAAAACTGGATTCCGGGTCAAGCCCGGAATGACGTAAGCATATGGAGCCCCGCCTAATCCTCAGTGGGGCAGGGTCCCACCCTGCAGGAGTACAGTGGGGATATTATGAGCGAAGTCGAAGTCGATACCGGCTGTCAGCTGTCGGCGTTCAGCATTCGGCTCCGCACCACCGGTCCTTCACGGATAGTAACACAAGGTTGGAGATTGCGAGCGGAGCGCGGCAACCCCCCGGCCTAGAAAGACGGCTTCTTATCGCGGGAGATTGCCGCGTCGCCTGCGGCTCCTCGCAATATCCCCTTCTGTAGCGTCCGTGGCGGCAGTTTATCGACACCGTCCTGTGATGGTGTCGATAAATGTTCCGCTGTTGCCGCGGATCGATGTTTTTCAGATACGGAATATGGTAAGAATTCAATATGCTTGAACAGCCCCCCAGAGGAGATGTGCCGTGAGCAGACAGTTGAAAATGGGAAGACGTTTAGCGATGTCCGGGCTCGGTTGTGCTTTCCTGGTACTGTTCGCTTCCCAGGGATGGTGTGGGGAGGCCCCCGCCCGTTCCAAGGGGCAGACGCTGTACGCACCCGCCTATTCCCACGTGTTTCACGGGGACCGGAACCAGCCGTTCCTGCTCACCGTGACCCTGGTGGTCCGGAATCCGGATCCCATGAATTCCATCACCCTGTTGAGCGCCGATTACTACGGGTCCAAGGGAAAGCGGATTGAAAAATACGTGAAGGACCCGGTGACGGTCGGCCCCCTTTCTTCCGTGGAGTTCGTGGTTCAGGAGACCGACAAGCGCGGCGGCCCGGGGGCCTGCTTTCTGGTCCGCTGGAGTTCAGGGAAACCGGCGGTTCCCCCGGTGGTGGAGACCATCATGATCGGAACCGCGGCCGCGCAGGGGATCTCGTTCGTTTCGGAGTCACGTGTGATCGCAGAACCGGGCGATTGATCCTCTGAACATTGGGCCAGGATCTGAAACGATCCGGGAACGGACGGTCCGCGGTTTCCCTGGAGAGTTGCTCGACGCTGAATGGCGGTGACACCCGTTTCCAATGCGAGGAGGTGTACATTGCGAAAAACGGGGCTGTGGATCTTGTTGCTGGCAGCAAGTGCCGGCATTGTTTCGTGTGGCGGAACGGAAGACGGCCCTCTCGCGTTCGAGGGATATCATCCGCCGGATGAACCGGGCCCTTTTGCGGTAGGTGTCCGGACCCTCTACCCGGTGGACGAGAGCCGCTACGAGACCTGGGGGGAGCGATATCGTGTCCTGCCCCTGGAAATCTGGTACCCGTCCAGCGGGTCCGGAGGCCGCCCCAACCGCATGGGCGACATGGTAGGGGAGTTGACCCCCGAGACTCGTTCCCTGCTGGAGGGGCTTCTCGGGGACGAGATGGAGGAGTTCCTGGACCTGCCCACTTCTGCCACGCGCGGCGCTGCCATGCTCCCGGACGCCGGGCCGTATCCCGTCGTCTTTTTCAGCCATGGGTTCATGGGGCTTCGGTTTCAGAACTTCACCCTGTCTGAACACCTGGCCAGTCACGGTTTCGTTGTGGTTTCCGTGGATCATTACGGCAACTGCGTGTTCGTGAACGTTCCGGGGGAACCGCTGGTGTTGTTCAACCCGCTGGATTCGTTCGGATCCTATTTTGACAGGACCGAAGATGTAAACTTCATCTTTCAAGAGCTGCAAAAGGGGGTCCCGTACTTGCAGGGAGACGAGCGGGGTCTGCTGGATCTGGAAAGGTTTGCCGTGAGCGGGCACAGTTACGGGGGGCTGGTCAGCCTGTTGTGCGGGGCGAACCACGAGTACGTGGACGCCATCGCACCCTTGAACCCTGCCTGGGGCGGCCCGATTTCCGGGGGAATGACCAAGCCGTTCTTCCTGCTGCAGGGGGAGCACGACTCGTTCGTCGGCACCTCCAACCAGGAAGTGAGGCGCTTCCAGGAAGAGGCCGCAGCGGACAGGAAGCTGTATCTCAACCTGATCCACGGCGGGCACTACAACGCCACCGACGTGTGTGTCCTGGTGCCTCCCTCTCTCACCTTTCTCGCCCAGGGGTGCGAGCCGCCTTCCATCGATTTCCACCTGGCAAACCGGATCTCGAACGCCTACATGACCGCGTTTTTCAAGTCCGTTCTCTCGGGAGATTCCCGCTACGATCCGTATCTGAAAGAAAACCACTTCCCGGAAGAGGTCGAACTGGCCGTTACCTGGGAGTAAGTACTCGGCGGCGTAATTACGATAACGTATCGTACGGATATTGCGAGGTGCAGCCGAAGGCCGCGACGACGCCCCGGACAACATGGATATTGCGAGGAGTCGAAGACGACGCGGCAATCTCCCGGCCCGGGATTGGTATTTCCCGTTGGGCCGGGGGGTCGCTTCACTTCGTTCGCAATCTTCGACTTCGCTACGCTCGCGATCTTCGACCACGCTTCGCTCGCAATATCCCCACTGGAGTGGCCTCGAATTCATTGCCGTATGTTTCCGCATTTATGACAGCGTGCACTAAGCGGTCAACACCCTCGTTTCCGGCCCGGAGTTTTCATGGATGAATCGGAAAAAACAGGTTTCTCCGCCTCTACGGATGAGGAGAGGCCGGGGGCCGAGGCCGTGGACCGGGCCCTGGCACGGGCGCGGGATTATCTCCTGGGCCGTCAGCATCCGGAAGGGTACTGGATCGGCTTCCTGGAAAACGACAGCAGCTCTACCGGGCTTGCCATCCTTCTTTCCCATTACCTGGAACGAGTGAACCCCGAACGGAACCGGAAATCCGTGCGTCACCTCCTCCGGACACGGAACGGGGAGGGGGGATGGGTCCAGACCCCGGAGGGATCCAGCCACCTGGACACCAGCCTGATCAACTACGTGGCCCTGGCCATGGAAGGGATCCCCGAGGACGATCCCGGGATGGAAAAGACCCGTCGCTTGATCGGCAGCCTGGGGGGACTGGAGAAGATCCACTTCTTCTCCAAGATCGTTCTTGGGTTTTTCGGCATCTTTCCTTTTCAGCATCTTCCCTGGGTCACGGCCCGCCTGATCGAAAACCGGGGGTTTATCTACCGGCAGGGTTTTGCCCGTACGATCCTGATTCCCTACATGGCTTTGTACGAGATGAAGGCCGTCCGGGATGTCTCCGCCCGCATTCCCCTGGCCATGCAGGAGTGGAAAGGTCATGGCAGGGGGGCCGTGGAGGACGCTTTTAAGCTTGTGGTGGGAGGGTTTTCCCTGTTTCAGGACCCGGTTCTCTCCCCCTTTCACCTGGAAAAATGCCTGGAATGGATCGCGGAAAGACAGGAAGCCGACGGAACATGGGGAGGCGTGTTCCAGGTGACCTTTTTCAGCTTGATGGCGCTTCACGCCGACCGGGACGAGCGGTGGGAGTCGCTGATTCTCCGGGGGATCCAGGGGGTGCACTCGTACCAGAAAGAGACCCGGGAAGAGATCATCCAGCAGTTCAGCGTATCTCCGGTCATGGACACGGCATACACCGTCCGGGCGTTGTGTCAGGCGGGTGTGCCCGGTGAATCCCCGGAACTCCGTTCCGCCGTCCGATGGTTGATGGAAAAGCAGAGCCTGCGCCTTGGAGACTGGAAGCAGAACAACCCGGACGGCGAGCCGGGGGGCTGGAGCTTTGAATTTCACAACACCTGGTATCCGGACCTGGACTGCACCAGCATGGTGCTCAACGCCCTCACCTATCTCCCGGAAGAAGAGCGTCAGCGGGTGGCACATCCTATGGATCGGGGGCTGAACTGGCTCCTGAGCATGCAGAACTGGGATGGGGGATTCGCGGTCTGGGACAAGAACAACTGGCTTCTTTTCCGGGTGCTTTCCGGTCTCCTGGACGTGGGGGACTACAGCCACGCGGACATCACGGCGCGGGTGCTGATGTGTATGTCCCGATTGCATCGCCTCGCCCGGTACCAGGAACGGTCGGATCTGAAACGGGCCATCCGTCTGGCGGGCCGATTCCTATGGAGCCGGCAGGAACACTTTACTCACTGGTACGGACGGTGGGGCGTGAACTACACCTACGGCACGGGACAGGTCCTGGAATCCCTTGGATGCTTGGGGGTTAAGGCCTCTCACCTCCTGATTCGGCCCGTGCTCCACTGGATCGAGAGCCGCCAGAACCCGGACGGGGGATGGGGGGAGAGCGTAGCCTCCTACGAGAGGCGCCGGTTCGTTCCGGCCCCGAGTACCGTGGCGCAGACCTCCATGGTTCTCCTGGGGCTCCTGGGCATCGGAACTCCCAGGAAGCGGGCGGTGGAACGCGGAATTCTATCCCTGCTGGAGGCCCAGAACCCGGCCGGCTCCTGGGAAGACGGGGCCTTTTTCGCCACCAACATCCCCCGGGTCTGGTACGGCCGGTACGAACTGCTGCCTGCCCTGTTTGCCGTCATGGCGCTTGCCGGATACCGGGACGCCTGCTGACCCCGTACGCTGTTCCTCTCCTCCGATTGAACGGTTCCCGTTGAACCCGAGTCTTTTTAGGGCGGCGTTTGTATGGGCTTCTTCAAGGTTTTTTCCCCAGAAGTTAAGGGACCTTTCTGTAGGGAAAAAGAAGACTGCATTTTCCTTCGGAATCCGAATAAACTACGTTATGATTTAGTATAATTATCGGACTGTCTATTATTTTTTTTATGGTTGATTTCTTTACGCGAAGCGGTTAATAATAGAGATGTAAGAAAAAGATTCCGGAAGAACAGCTGTGGATAACCGGGACGGAATGTTATATTTTTCATAATGTTTTCTGGTGGTTGGGATGGTTATGATCTTCGGCGGGCTTGACAGGGAGGCTATAAGTGTTTTGTCCTTCAACACGGAGACCCAAAAAAGTTTTGATGATTCCGTGTTGAAACTGATAAAATGATTCTGTAGATAGGGCGTTCACCTAGGAACCATTCATGAAAAGGAGAGGGGTCATGAATTCCACACTCATCCTGGTGGCCGGGGCGGTGGTCGTTTTTCTTCTGTTTCAGTACCTGAAGACTTCGTGATGGGCTCGAGCTTGATCGGTATTTCCCCCCTGATAAGGGCTCATCACCCAACGGTAAGGAGCATTTCCTGAAACAGACTCCCTGACCGTCCCCTCCCTGGATTCTCACTTGAAAAACCTGGCCCATCGGGCCAGGTTTTTTCATGGTGCGCCGGGCATGGCGCTGACAACCCGTTCGGCGGAAAAGAAAAAAAGGGAGGGGCCGGAGCCCCTCCCTTTTATCTGTCTTTTTTCAGCCGGGACGCAGGATCAGCCGCCCACGACCTTGGTGACCACTTCCTGGGCCACCTCGGTGGCTCCGGAGAAATGCACCTTGTACAGCACGGGTGCGATCACCATGGAAACCACGCTCATCAGCTTGATGAGGATGTTGAGGGACGGACCGGAGGTGTCCTTGAAGGGGTCGCCCACGGTGTCGCCGATGACCGCCGCCTTGTGCACGTCCGAGCCCTTGCCGCCCAGGTTTCCTTCCTCCACGAACTTCTTGGCGTTGTCCCAGGCGCCGCCCGCGTTGGACATGAAGATGGCCATGCACACACCGGAGATGGTCACACCCACCAGGAGTCCGCCGAGAGCGTTGGGGGATACGAGCCCAACGACCACCGGGGTGATCACGGCCGTCACACCCGGCACCACCATTCTCTTGATGGCCGAGGCGGTGGCGATGTCCACGCACTTGGCGTATTCTGCCTTGCCCGTGCCTTCCATGAGGCCGGGGATATCGCGGAACTGCCGCCGCACTTCCTCGATCATGGCCTGAGCGGCCACCCCCACGCCTTCCATGGCCGCGGAGGAGAAGAGGAACGGAAGCATGGCGCCGATGAACATACCGGCCATGGTGTAGGGGTTCGTGGCGTCGATGGTCACCTCGCCGCCCATCTTGGTGATGTAGCTGGCGAACATGGCCAGGGCCGTCAGGGCCGCTGAGCCGATGGCGAAGCCCTTGCCGATGGCGGCCGTGGTGTTACCCACTGCATCGAGCTTGTCCGTCCGGGCGCGAACGTGCTCACCCAGGCCGGCCATCTCCGCCATGCCGCCCGCGTTGTCCGCGATCGGGCCGTAAGCGTCAACGGCGAGCTGGATGCCCGTGGTGCTGAGCATGCCCACCGCGGCGATGGCGATGCCGAAAAGTCCGGCGAAGTAGTAGGCCACTATGATGGCGCCTGCGATAAACATGAGGGGGAGCCCGGTGGACTTCATGCCCACGGACAGGCCCTGGATGATGTTGGTGGCCGGGCCGGTCTTGGAGGCCTCGGCGATGCCCTGTACAGGGCCGCGGTTCGGGGCCGTGTAGTATTCGGTAATGAGTCCGATGGCGGTTCCGGCAACGAGACCGCCCACCATGGCGACCCAGATACCCCAGGAGCTGTACACGGTTTCGCCGCCCAGGGTGAACTTGATGCCGAGCACCGATTCGATGACGATGTAGCTGATAACGATCTGGAGAATCGCAGCGCCGATGGTTCCTGCGTTCAGGGCCGACTGCGGGTTGCCGCCTTCCTTGGTGCGCACGAAGAAGGTCCCGACGATGGAGACCACAATTCCCACGGCCGCCAGGATCAGCGGAAGAAGGATCATTCTCAGACCCAGGTTCGGGACCCCTTCCCCCACGGCGAGGGCCGTGGTGCCCAGGATCATGCTTCCCACGATGGCGCCCACGTAGGACTCGAACAGGTCCGCGCCCATGCCGCACACGTCGCCCACGATGTCCCCCACGTTGTCCGCC
>CAYTRL010000185.1:0-11312 GCA_964439795.1 uncultured Thermodesulfobacteriota bacterium | reverse complement strand
GGGTCCAGGTTGCTGACCTGCACGTAGCCGCACAGAAAATCGTGGTCCATGGAGATCTCGACGTTGTCGTGCTCCAGGAGCGGCCGGTCCGAGGCGACCGAGTAGCTGATGCCGTAGGCCGGCAGGAACGTTTTTTCCTTCTTGAGGAACCAGTTCGGTGTCTGGGTGCCCAGGAGCTTATGAGTGCGCTTGGGGCCGGCGTTGGTCACGACCAGGCCGGCCTTGATGACTCGGCCTCCTTCCAGTTCCACCCCGGACACCTTTCCGCCGTCCGACAGGATCCTGGAGACCCGGGTCTTGCTGAACAGTTCGCCCCCGTTCCGCCGGATGCAGTTCTCCAACTCCCGGATCAGGTGCCGGCAGCCGCCCTTGACCAGCCCCTCCTTGCTGTACTGGGCGGCCACGATGCTCTCCCGGAACTCGATGAGGGATGCGGAGTCCGCGTCCACGCCGTTGGCGAAGATCATGAACTGGTTGAAATATTTCTTCACCCGGTCGGTGCTGGGCAGCAGTTTCAGCAGGTCCCCGAAGGTGATGTCCGGAAGCTCGATCTCCGGCCTGTACAGATAGTAGGAGACCCCCAGGAAGGTGATCTTTTCGCGCCAGGAGAAGCGCCAGAGAAAGGAATCCGGGAAGAATATCTTGTGGGCCTCGGCGTGGACCTGGTAGCGTTTTCCGCTTTCCAGGACCTGGAGCCCGGACTTGGGAACCCGGTACTCGATATCCAGGCCCAGATCGGTAAAGCAGCGGCCCAGTCCGCCCCGGGCGCCTCCCGGGACCAGGTGCAGGGCCCCCGAGGGGACCTGGAACCCCTTGTAGTCAAACGCCGTGAACTTTCCCCCGAAGAAGGAGAGGGCCTCCAGCACACAGGTGGAATACCCCTTACGGGCCAGAAAGGCCGCGGAGAGGAGCCCTCCGATGCCGGCGCCCACCACCACGGCGTCGTACCCGGATTTGATCTCCTTTCCCATGACGTTCCCCTCCCCGGGCGCTCACGTTTCCGAAGGCTTGAACATGGTTTCCATGAGCTGCATGTCTCCCGCGAAGCGCATCTTCTTGGAAAGGGTCTGCCGGATGAACTCGGATTTGTCGGCCTTGCCCCTGGCAAAGGAAAGCATCAGGGCGTTGAAGTCCCTGGCCTCCATGAAGAGGATCAGATCCACCGGCCCGTCCCTGTCTTCCTGCACCGTGACCTGGTCCGGGGCCACCACCACGTCGTACACTCCGCCGCCCTTTCCGGCCAGTTCGAACCGGATGACCCGGGGTTGCTCGAGATCAAGGCTGCCGGGATCGATGTACTCCGCCATCTTCCGGATGATCAGGCCGCTGGGGAGAACGGGCTGCCAGACCACGTACACCAGGACCGCCACCAGGAAGAGCAGTCCCAGGACCCGCAGGGATGCCAGCACCTTCGATTTCATGTGGATCCTCTTGTACCGTTAAATAAAGTGATAGGTCAGCTTGAATGTGAGGGCGTCCCGGTCCCAACTCCAGGCGCCAATCGGATCCTGCTCCGGATTTCCGATGATCAGATTGTACCCGAACAGGATCTCCCAGTGATCTCCGTAACGGGCCTTGGTCTCTAAAGTGATGTTGTGGAGCCGGTCCTTCTGAGGGTACAGGTGCCCCATGAACGCGAACGATGTGGTCCAGGCGGTGTTGTCGATCATGTCCGACGTGGTGAGGGGGAGTTGCACGGTGTAGTACGCGGTGGCCAGGGGGTCCGTGAAATTCTCCGCCTCGTCGTAGCTCAGGTTGATCTTTCCGTAGAACTCGACCAACGAGGTGAGTTGGAAGGTCCAGGGCGTGAACGGCAGGACGTCGAAGAACATCCGCATGCCGTTCACCACCCAGGTGAGGGAGTGGCCCCGCACCCACCCGCCGGAGCCCGGCAGCACGCTGGTCCCCAGGGCCGCCGCCATGAACGGGCTGGCGATGTAGTCCTTCTGCAGGGCGTCGTTAGGCCGGTACGCCAGCTCGCCGCCCAACTGGAGGTTCAGGCCGAACGACTGGATCGCCTGTGAAAAGCTCAGCCCGATCATGTCCAGCTCCGGGAACTCTACAATGACCTTCGGGGGAAACGCGTTCGGTGTGGTCATCTTGGGAAAACGGTCCAGGTAGTGGTAGTAGTAGAGCCCCAGCTCGAACATGCTCAGGCTCGGGAATACCATGCGGACGGCTGCGCCGCCCTGCTGCTGGTCCTTGAATTCGGTGGGCCGCCGGTCGTCTACCATGGCCGATTTCACGCCAAAGCCCAGGATGTCGGCGGGGCTGGCGAAGGTGCCCACCACGGGCATGAAGTACCTCGGGTCGAAGTCCGGGGCGTACACCAGTTCGAACGACAGGTTCTCGGTTGGCTCGTGGCTCATCCAGATCATGTGGGTGGGGACCTGGTAGTCGCGGACGGTGTAACCCGCACTGGAGACGCGGTGCACGAAGTACGGGCTCACCACGTTTACGCCCGGCGCGTACACCGTGGCATTGGACTCTCCCCACTGGACGATCTGCCGGCCGATACGGGCGGTGACGATCCCGTACCTGCCTTCCAGGAAATACTCCAGCCCGTCCGTGAGGTTCCACGCGGCGTGTTTCTTGGTCTCGTCCTCGTCGATGAGGTGGGCGTTAAACCCGTCGTACAGGGACGGGTCGAAGTACACGAAGTCCACGAACGGCTTGAACCGGCCGAAGAATGAGAGGTAGCGCGAATCGACCTTGAGCTCCAGGGTCCCGACGAGCGCGTTGTTGCCCAGGGACCACTGCTCGAAGTTCGCGTCGCCGGCGCAGTAAAAAGTCTCTCCGGGGGTCACGTACGGCCCGTATTGTTTCTGGGTCCGGAGTTTCGCCGCGTAGGTGATATCCCCACGCAGGTTGATGTTCACCTTTTTCCCGATTTTCCAGTCCCACGCGTGGGCGGCGGCAGGCAGGAGGACGAGAAAGGCAAGGAAGAAAACCAGTGGGGTGGTTGTTCGTTTCATAATTCCACCTTTGGTGTTCGGTTAATCCTCTTGGGGTAAGGCCCGTTTGAAAAGGCCGCTCATCAACTCTCGACTTTCTCCTTGTTGTCGAACAGGTAGATCAGGGCGGGAAGCAGGACCATGGCCCCGATCATGTTGGCGATAAAGAGGAACCCCAGCAGGATGCCCATGTCCGCCTGAAATTTCAGGTCGGACAGGAGCCAGGTGAAAACACCCGCGCTCAGGGTCATGGCCGTGTAGAGCACGGCCGCGCCGGTGGTGAGCATGGTCGTGCTCACCGCTTCCGAGAAACGGGCATGACGCTTTCGCTCCTCGGACAGGCGTGAATAAATATAGATCCCGTAGTCCACCCCGATGCCCACGCCCAGCGCGGCCACCGGCAGGGTGTTCACGTTCAGGCCCAGTCCCACCGCCTTCATGAACGCGGTGGCGATGACGGACACCAGGAACAGGGGAGTCAATATGAACAAGGGGGCTTTCAGGTTGCGGAAAATCAGCAGGCAGAGGATGAAGATCGAGAGGTAGATCAGGAACATCATGGGGATCTGCGCCTTGCCCACCACCTCGTTGGTGGCCGCCATGACCCCGGCGTTCCCGCCCGCAAGGATGAGCTGCGCCCCGTCGATGGGATGCGTCTCGATGAACTCCTTGGTCTTGGCCACGACCCGGCGGATCGTGTCGCCCTTGTGGTCGGTCAGGTAGATCAGGATGTTCATCTGCTGGCAGCCCATGTTCATGTAAACGCCGTCGTCCGTGGAGCCGGCGTGGGCCATGACCAGGCCCAGCTCGGAGGGGGTCATGGGCAGCTCCCGCCAGCGGATGTCCCCTTCGTGAAAGACCTCGTTGATCATCCCGGCAATGAACAGGGCGGAGATCACCACGGTGACGCCCGGGATCTTGCCGATCTCCCACTCGTAGTCCTGCATCACCTGCAGGATGTCGTGCCGCTTGCAGATGCCCGGCTCATCCCCGGCCAGCACCACGGACATGCTGTCGATCCCCAGCATGTAGTCCGACATCATCTTGCCCGCGTCCAGGTTGTATACCGAGTCCTCCCACAGAAGGGGTTCGCCGGGGTTCACGTCTCCCACGGTCATGGTCCGGGCTGTGAACAGGCCGATGAGAAGGAGCAGCAAGGACACGCCGATCACCCGGTAGGCGTTCTTCCCGTACGTCAGCCGGGCGATGCCGAGCAGGGCGCGGTGCACCCAGGGAACGGTCTGGTCCTCTGCCTCCGGGATCTCCCGGGGCAGGAGGTTGGAGAAAAAGGAGAGGATCAGGGTCATCACCAGGGTGTTGGCCACGATGATGCTGGCCACCCCAACGGCGGCCGTCACCGCCAGTTCCAGGATGACCCCGATGGGGACGAAGATGATGGTGAGGAAGCCGATGGCGTCCGTGACCAGGGCCACGGTGCCGGGCACCATCAGCGCGGCCAGGGAATGCAGGGCGGCGTCGTAGCCGCGGGAGTGAAGCGTGCACTCTTCCAGGTACCGCTTGACCATCTGGATCCCGTGGCTGGCGCCGATGGCAAAGACGAGAAACGGGATGACCGTGGTCATGGGATCCAGGCTCAGCCCCATCAGGCGGGCGATCCCCAGGGTGTAGAGAACGCTCAGGCCGCCGGAGAACAGGGGGAGAATGGCCAGCTTGATGTATCGGAAGCATCGATAGAGGATGAAAAACGTGATGAGGATCGAAAGGGAGAAGAGCAGTACGATCTTGGGCAGGGCGTCGTTGACGAACCCCACCACCATGGCGAAGCCGTTTATGTGAATGCTGATGTCGTCGTTGGAATACTTGTCCCGGATCTGGTTCAACTGCCGGTACACCGACAGGTAGTCCACACCGGTCTCGTAGATGTCGGCGTAGATCAGCGCCGAGTGCAGGTCCATGGAGACCAGGAGGCCCTTGAATCCCCCCAGCTGGATGTTCTTCCCCACCTGGGCCAGCCCCTCCTCGGTTTCCGGAATATTGTCGGGCACCACCGATCCCAGTTCGAACCCTTCCTGCGTGATGAGAACGACCCGGGTTTCCGGGGTCATAATGGATTTCACGCTCCTGCGGTCCACGCCCTTGACGAACATCACGTCTTCGTTGATCTGGCGGAGCGTTTTCAGGAAGACTGTATCCAGGATCGTGCCCTGGTTCCGGGACACGGAGACCTTGAGCTGGTTGCCCCCGCCGAAGATCTCCTTGAACGGCCGGTAGTCCTCGATGTACTCGTGGCTCTGGGGGATCATCTTGGAGAAATCGGTGGATACCCGGATCTGGAGGGCCTCGTACCCCAGGAACAGGGTGAGGGCGCCGATCAGGATCAGCAGGTGGGTCCGGTACCGGAATATGATGCTGGCCGCTTCTTTCAATGGGATTCCTTTGTCTGTGTTGTCTCATCGGCCCGGACCCGCTTGATCTTGCCCCTCTCCCCGAGGCAGATAAACCCGCCGGAAGGATGGACGCGGACGCCTGCAAAGGAGGTCATCTCCTCATCCGCGACCTTGCGGAAGCTCCTGCCCCGGTCGGTGCTGACGAACAGGAAGCCGGATGCCCCGGCCAGGACCACGTTGTCTCCGCTGGCCGCGCCTCGGAACAGGGAGCGGTCGTGGCCCCCCAGGGGGATCTCTTTCCAGGTGAGGCCTTCGTCTTCGGAGTGCATGACCTTGCCGGAGATCCCGTAGGCCAGGATCTCACGCGGGGAGAGAAGGGTGATGCCGAAAAACGCTCCCTGGCCGCCCCCCAGGTCCAGCTGTTTCCAGCTCTTCCCCCCGTCCTCGGTACGCAGGACCGTGCCGAACTCCCCAGCGAGATAGCCGGTGTTCTCGTCGAGAAAGGCGAGCCCGTTGTAGATGTTGTCAGAGCCCGTGGGTAGAAGTTTCCAGGTTTTTCCGCCGTCGGTGGTTTTCAGGAAGGTGTCGTAGGCGCCGCAGGCGAATCCGATGTCCGGGGAGACGAACTGGATGTCGAACAGGGGCTGCTGCTTGGAAGAGGGCTTACGCTGGACCTGCCACGTCCTGCCCCCGTCGCGGGTGTGGGTGATGACACCCCCGTGGCCGGCGGCCCAGCCGTGCCGGGTGTCCGGAAAGCTCACGCAGGTCAGAAGCAAGTTGGTCCCCGCATCCCGGGGACTCCACAGGTCGGGGTGCGTGTCGTGGGACGTCAGAACCCGGCCTCGCGCCCCCACGATGACCATCCTCCGGGCGTCCAGCGCCGCGGCGTCGTAAAAAACGTCCCGGAAATCGAATGTCCAGACCGGTGCCTCTTCTCCGGCATCCCCCGGAGCCGGGGCCGCGAAGAAGGCCGTGAGAAGAAAAAACAGGAGCGATGCGGTGGCCAGGTGGTTTTTCAATGTGCCTCCAGGGGCCTGTATCAAATATTCAAAGATCGGTTTGTCCGGCGGTCCTGGGCGGCCGGACAAGGCCGGGGCTCATTCCGACAACTCAAGGCTCGTAAAAAGGATCGATCACGCCCACCATCTCGAAGCCGCCCGGACAGGCTGGGTAGTAGCCTCCTACAAAGGATGCTCCGGGCTTGGTGCCCGACAAGTCGATGATGGGCATGGAGCTGTCCCGTGCGTCGGGGACAACGAAGAAGAAGGCGCCCAGGGCGGATGTTTCGGTCGCCTCCGGGACCGGCATGCCGTCCTCTCCCATGTAGATGATGGGGCGCGCTTCCGGTGGATTCCCGCCCAGGGCCTGGGCCGAAACCCCCGCAAGAGTCGCGGTTACGGGGGGGTAGTATGGATCTGCAAAGCCGAGGGCCGCGCCCATCATGAAGCACCGCGTTTCCGGGTCTGGAATGGGCTCTCCGACCATAAGGCTGTACAGAAAGGACAATAAATCAACAAAGAGATCGCTCATGATCGTAATGTCGCCCTCAGGCCCCAGCGACAGGGGGAAGACATGGTAGGTCGTGGCATACCCCTCCTTGGTGATCCGGAGAAAAAGGCTGTTGACCATGGCCGTTTCCGGGTTGTAGGTGAGGGGGACGTTTTCCAAGACAAAGTGGCCGTTTTCGTCCGAGACGGTCCGGAACTCGCAGGCGCCGTCAAGGCAGTCACAGACCCTCTTCAGGTTCGGGTCGGTAGTGTCCACGTTGTTTGCGATCATCTCCACGACGGCTCCGGGAACCGGTATTCCCGGTGGCAGCGCCGGTTCTTCCTTGTCGGGGGCGCCGAGAGCCTGAGCTGTCAGCGACAGCTCCAGCACTTTGCCCGAGATGGTCTGGACCGTGGGTGGGGACGTGGGGCCCGGGTACGACTCGCAGGCGGAGAGCGAGAAGACGGCAAGAATACCCACGAACAGGAGGAAAGGTTGCTTGGGGACCGGGGCACCCATATTTTTCTCCTTGTACATTATGTTACGTGCTCATCCGGGTTTTAGCGTCTGTTCTTATCAGGAGCGTCCGGGACGATCTGCGTTCCTCTTGAAGGGGCTGCAAAGGAAAAACGCGGATGAGCCGGACACGTGGGCAGGCATTCTAGAACAATTGTTGGCAAATAGCATGACGCATCGCATGATGGGTTTCCGCCCCCTCCCGGAACCGTGCTGCGGGTTTCGGTTCCGGAGGTTTTTTTTGAAATCCGGGAGGGACGTGGTATGGTACAGCTCTTCGTTGAATGGTCAAATAAAATATTAAACAACCGGTCAAGGTTCATACTAGTAAGATTTATTGAAATTCAACTGGTCTGTCAAGCTAAAAATTTTCGACTGTGCGGCCGGGACCGGGGAAATCGTCGTTTCCACAGCCGGATTCTCCTGAACCGGCAGGGCCTTGGAACGCCTCCGGAGCACGGCGTGTCCTGGAATTCCGGAAGGGTCGCCGGGATGGAGGAGAAGAAAAACGGGTGTTGAGAAGAGCACGTGATCGTTCGCGGAGTCAACGGAAAGGCGGGAAGACATGGATATTTTCAGGGATAAAGTGGCCATCGTGACCGGTGGGTCGTCGGGAATCGGAAAGGCCGTCTGCGAGGCCCTGGGAAAGCGGGGGGCAACGGTGGTTGTAGCGGACATCGATGAACCGGGTGCGCGGCGTGTTGCCGCCGCCGTTTCTTCGAGCGGGGGCGAGGGCCGCGCGGTTTTCCTGGATGTGAGGGGGGCCGAGGCGGTGAATAAGCTGATCCGGGACACGGCCGCGGGGCACGGCCGGCTCGATTACATGTTCAACAACGCGGGGATCGCCACCCTCGGCGAGGTACGAGACATGACGGCCGAGCAGTGGCAGCGCATCATCGACATCAACCTGCTGGGGGTCCTGTACGGCACCACCGCGGCCTATGAAGTGATGGTCAAGCAGGGCTTTGGTCACATCATCAACACCGCCTCGCATGCGGGCCTGCACGCCATGCCCGCAACCACCGCCTACGCGGCGACCAAGCACGGGGTGGTGGGCCTTTCCACGTCCCTCCGGGCGGAAGGCGCGGATCTCGGGGTCAAGGTCAGCGTCCTGTGCCCCGGTCCGGTGGAGAGCAACATCGTGGATGCGGCCACGATGGCGTCCTCTTTGCGGGAGAACGTTTTCAAGAAGATGCCTTCGTTCATGCTCATGGACGCCGACCGTGCGGCGCAAGAGATTCTTCGTGGGATCGCCCGGAATAAGGGGATCATGGTTTTCCCGTTTCACGCGCGCGTTCTCTGGTGGCTGCACCGGATCCACCCGGGCATCCCCCGCCTTTTCGCGAGCCGGGGCATCCAGGCGATCCGGACGTATCGCGTGGGTTCCTGAACAAGCCGGGGAGATGCCGAATCGGGCTCGATAGATGCACAGGGAGGGCGACAAATATGAAATGCCTGATCATCACCTTTTCCCAGACCGGCTACACCCGGAAGACCGCGGAGCGGATCCGGGAGGGGATCCTCGCCTCGGACGGCGAATGCGACCTGGTGGACCTGGCCGGGGTGAACCCGGAATCCCTGGAGGACTACGATCTCGTGGGCCTGGGATGCCCTGTCTATTTCTACCAGGAACCGTTTCACGTGCGGGACTTCATCGACGGGCTGCCCGCCATGGAGGACCGGCCCTGGTTCGTCTTCTGCAGTCACGGTTCCGTGATGGGAATCACCCTGCGGTCGATGACCGAGCGCCTGGAAGCCAGAGGGGCCGTGGTCGTGGGCGCCTTTGACATCTATGCCGATGCCCGGGCCCCGTTCATTCCCTACCCCACGCTCACCACCGGGCACCCGGACGATTCGGAGTACGAGCAGGCGCGCCGGTTCGGAACGGAGATCGTCCGACGGACACGACGGATCGCGGCCGGGGACAGGGGTCTCATCCCCGATCCGGAGCCCGTCTCCGAAGAATGGGTCCGGAGCGCCGCCGCGTTGACACGCGAGGTCCTGGCGGCCGTCATTCCCCGGTTCAGCATCAACGATGAGACGTGTACCCTCTGCCGGGAGTGCGAGGAGGTCTGCCCCGTGGGCGGGATCGATGTCCAGGCAGACCCTCCCCGGATCCAGGACCCCTGTATCTACTGCCTGCAGTGTGTCATGGAATGCCCGACACTGGCCATCGAGGCCGACTGGTCCATGATGGCCTCCACCAACCGGGACCATTACGCCCGTCTCCGGGAATGTCTCGAGGATGCCGAGGCGCGGGGAAGGTTCCGATGGCGGATGGACCCGGATACCCTGGACGTGGACGACATCAAGATCAGGCAGTTTCAGCGTGCGTTGAAGGCGAAGGCCGGTTTTTCGGGGTCCTGACCGATGGGGGCCGCCTGTTTCTCGGGTGTGGGATCCGGCTACCGTGCGGCGGCTCCCCGAAAGACGTCCGACCCAAGGTTCCGCGCCTGAAGACGGCGGGCGTATTCCCATACCTGTTTCAGCATCCTCACCCCGCTCTGCAGATCCATGGTGTACGGGACCTTCCACAGGTTGAGGTCGTCGGTGATCTCCCGCCGGGCCTCATCAGCTTCCGGGAAGTTCTGGAAGGGGCAGTACAGGGCCACGTAGATCGGCTTGTCCATGGTGCGCCGCACCCTGCATACCGCCTTCAAGAACTCCCGGCCCAGCTCCCGGGCCCCCACGTTCTTGTACGGATAGACGAAATGGTACAGGAGAAACGAGTGGATCGTTTCTTCCCCGGCCATGGCGGCCAGGGTGTCCATGACCGTCTGCGGCAGGTAGCTTGCCGATCCCAGATCGATGGGGTTTTCGATGATCGTGTTGACCCGGGCGATGAACCGGGAAAGGGTCTCACGCGTGGCCGGGGAAAGGAGGGGAACCTCCAGGCCGGCCCGGGCGGAGCAGTCGGTCATGAACACGGAGGTGCCGCCGCCCGGCGCGATGAGGCCCACCCCCGGGCCCCGGGGCAGGGTTTCCCAGAGCAGGGCCCGGCTGATGTTGATGGTGTCGAACAGGTTTTCCGCGGGGATGGCCCCGGTCTGGCGGACCACCCCCTCCCAGATCCCGCCGGGAACGGCCAGCGCCCCCGTGTGGCTGGCCGCGGCCTTGGAACCACGGGGCGTGGCCCCGCCTTTCCAAAGAATGATCGGTTTTCGCGGCGATATTTCACGGGCCATCCGGATGAAACGCTGCCCCTGTTTCACATGTTCCACGTAGGCGGTAATGACCTTGATATCCTCGTCCTCGGCATAGTAGGCAAGGAAATCCTCCAGGCAGAGATCCGCCTGGTTCCCCACGGAGACGCAGTTCTTCACCGTCACGCCGCTGTTGATGCTGCGGCTGACCATGTTCACGGAGATGCCGCCGGATTGACCCATGGCCGCGATTTCGCCGGTCCCGGGGCCGGAGGGCTGCTCCGGGACCTGAACCAGCCTTCCTTTGCGGCTGTAGATACCCATGCAGTTGGGCCCCAGTATCCGTATTCCCCTGGCGTTGCACACGGCAACCAGTTCCCGTTCCCTTTCGACCTCTCCGGTTTCAGCGAAACCGGATGTGATCACCGCGGCAAACTTCACCTTGCCGGCAGGGGTTTCCCGAAGGAGGTCCACGGTCTTTTCAGCCGGCACCATGAGAAAGGCCATGTCCACCGCCCCGGGGACCTCCCCCAGCGATGGGTAGCATTGAATTCCGTGGACCTCCCGGTAACGGGGGTTCACCGGGTAGAGCCGTCCGGAAAACCCGGAACGTTTGAACCAGGAAATATAATCATATCTGCCCGGCTCGTTCCGGGCGCTGGCGCCAACCACGGCAACGGTCCGAGGTTCGAAAAACCGTTTCAGGTCCAGTTCCATGATCCGTGTGCCTCCTTCATGAGAGAGGAAAGGATACGCAACGCCTGCCCCGAGGGTCAACCGGGGGGGGGGGGGAATGGGGTAAGGTATTAATTATAAAATTTTGGTTTTTAAAAACGAGTTGTTGGGACCGGCACATTTGTGAA
>CAYTRL010000184.1:0-11325 GCA_964439795.1 uncultured Thermodesulfobacteriota bacterium | reverse complement strand
CGGGGAGCATCTGCGTCCTGCCCAGGACTTTGACCCGGATCTGGTTCTTCCGGATTCGCTCGTCCCGGAGCAGGCCGTTCAGGTGGTCCTTGAGCAGCCGGAAGATGGCGGAAACCTCCTGGGGCGGCCGCTGGAAGTTCTCGGTGGAAAAGGCGTACAGGGTGACGGTGCGGACCTTTTCGATCTCCCCGATCCAGTCCAGGAAGTCCTCCACCTTCTGGGCCCCCAGCTCGTGCCCCACCCAGGGGTCCAGGCCCCGCTTGATGGCCCAGCGCCGGTTCCCGTCCAGGATGATGCCGATGTGTTCGGGGATCGGCCCCTGCCGGATCTGGTTCCAGACGATGCCCTCGTAGAACTTTTGAACGGCGGCCTGGCCGGTGGCGACCTGAACGGCACGGGTGGTCATGTGGACCATCTGCCGCCGGGTGCGGGAAAACGGTTTTCGCTTGGGTTTTTCAGATTCCGGCACGGGTTTTCCCTCGGGTTGTTTACGGGATGACGGTTTCAGGGGCCGCGGTCCGCCCGGCCGCGCTGAGGTGCTGGAAGGGACGGTTCGTCAAGCGGTCGGGGCTTCTTGAACCATTCTCTCTCCACCGGTTCCGGAAGACAAGCTCTTTTCAATGATCAGTCGTCCGGGTGCGCGCCCCGGTGCCGGAGGAGGTGGTCCACGAGTACGATGGCCGTCATGGCTTCCGCCACGGGCACCACACGGGGGCAGATGCAGGGGTCGTGCCGCCGGGCGGATTCCGGGTCGCCCGGGGAGATGGTTTTGGTGTTTCCCTCCCGGTCCAGGGTTTTCTGGGGCCGGGCGATGGTGGAGGGGGGCTTCACCGCGATGCGGACCACCAGCTCCTCTCCGGTGGTGATCCCGCCGATGATCCCGCCGCAGTGGTTGGTCCGGGTGCGGATCCGCCCGTTTTCAAAGACCCACGGGTCGTTGTTTTCAGACCCTCTCGCCTCCGCCGCCCCGAACCCGGCGCCGATCTCCACCCCCTTTACGGCGTTGATGCTCATCATGGCCTTGGCCAGGTCGGCATCCATCTTGTCGTACACCGGGTCCCCCAGGCCCGGCGGGACCCCCCGGGCAAGCACCTCCACGATCCCGCCGATGGAGTCCCCTTCCTCCCGCACCTGCCGGATGAGGGCTTCCATCTCCTTGGCCCGGGCCGGGTCCGGGCACCGGACCGGGTTTTTCTCCACTTGATCCAGGTCCACGGTTCGCGCCTCCACCGTGCCCACCCTGCGGGTGAACCCGTGGATGGTGATCCCCTCCCGGTCCAGGATGCGTTTGGCAACGGCGCCGGCCGCCACCCGCGCCGCCGTCTCCCGGGCCGACGCGCGTCCCCCGCCCCGGTGATCGTAGATCCCGTACTTCTGAAAGTAGGTGGCCTCCGCGTGCCCGGGGCGGAACAGGTTCCTCAGGAGGTCGTACCGGTGCGAGTGCTGGCCCTCGCTGGGAATGAACAGGGAGATGGGGGTCCCCAGGGTTTCCCCCTCGAACACGCCGGACAGGATCTCCACCCGGTCGGATTCCTTGCGGGCGGTGCTGATCTCGCTCTGGCCGGGCCTGCGCCGGTCCAGGTCCTTCTGGATCCAGGCCTCGTCCAGGGGGATGCGGGCCGGGCACCCGTCCACCACGACACCGATGCCCCTGCCGTGGGACTCCCCCCACGTGGTGATGCGGAAAACGGTTCCCAGGGAATTTCCAGCCATGGTTTTCAGGTCTCCTGCGGGTTGGATCAAACGGGATTGCCGCCCGGTGGTAGAGGTATAGCAGAACCGGGTCCGGGACTCAACCGGAGCAGCGCGCCGGAACAGCGTGCGCATGGGGTTCGTGGATCACTCTTTTCATAAAGGAGAAGCGGTTCGCGCGCAAGCCGTTCGTAAACGTGGTTGTACGTTCGGTGAGGTACTCGAGGCACCCATTTCCCCTGGGCCAGAGAGTGTGCTCAGTAGCCCTGGGGCCGGTTCCCCCTGCGCAGCCGCTCCAGGAGTTCATCGGCAAGGGCGTGGTAGTCACGGGACCCGGCGGAGCTGGTAGCGTACTGGAAGATCGGCCTGCCGGCCAGCTGCGCCTTGTTCAGGTCGGTGTTCACCGAGATCTGGGTGCTCATCAGCTTGCTGGAAAAGGCTTCCCGCAGGCGTTCGTTGATCGTCTCGTTCATCACCAGGTTCCGGCGGTCCACGCGGGTCACCAGCACGCCGAGGACCTCCAGCGGGTGGTTGAGCCGGGTGTTCACGGTCTCCACGGTTTCCAGCAGGCCCTCCATGCCTTCCAGCGCCAGGGCGGAGAACTCGCAGGGGACCAGGAGGTGGCTGGAGGCCAGGTAGGCGTTGATCGTGAGGTTGCCCAGGTTCGGCGGACAGTCGATGAGGATATAGTCGTAGTAGGTCCTGGCCCGGGAGATGGCCTTGCGCAGCATGAATTCCCGGCCGATCTTCCCCGCCAGCTGCGCGTCCGCTTCCAGCAGGCTCCGGTCCGAGAGGGTGATGTCCAGGTTGGGCTGGTCCGTGGCCACGATGGTGTTCATCAGGGACGTGTTCTTGGTGGTGAGGATCCTCGCCAGGCCGTTTCCGTTTTCCGCGAAGCCCCGCGCCAGGCTGGTGCTGATGTGCCCCTGGGGATCCATGTCGATCAGGAGCACCTTCTGGTGATGGAACTGCGCCAGACCCGCCCCCAGGTTGACCGTGGTGGTCGTCTTCCCCACCCCGCCCTTCTGGTTGGAGATGGAGATCACCCGGGCCTGTCTTCCCCCGGAGGGGAGGTTGTCTTCCGTTGTAAGAATCCGCTTGATCCTCTGGGCGAGCCCGTCTCCCATGACTTGTCCTCCATGGAAAAAAACGTCTTTGTCAGGCTTCTGAAATGATGACAGATGGATTTTGATTTCTAGCACGGTGCTGTAATTCTTGTCAAACGTAAACTTGAAAAATACCAGATATAGCGAAATGAAACAGCTATATACCAAATGTGCTATTTGTCCTCAAAGAACGGATTGCTATCCTTTTGAGATTTCTCTAATATGCCTCTGGTAATCTTGTTTCCCGGTATGTTTTTTGAGGCCAAACCGCAAAAAGAGACGGGCTGATGTACTGTTCCTTCTACGGAATCCAGGAAAAACCGTTTTCCATCACGCCGGACCCCAAGTATCTCTACCTGGGGAAAACTCACCAGGAAGCCTTTGCCCACCTGGTCTACGGCATCCGTGAACGGGGCGGGTTCATCGTGGTGACCGGCGACATCGGCACGGGGAAGACCACTCTCTGCCGCGCCCTGCTCACCCACCTGGACGCCGACATGCGGGTGGCGTTCGTGTTCAACCCCACCCTGTCCGCCCTGGAACTGCTGAAGACCATCAACGAGGACCTGGGGATAGAGTCCGGCGGGACAACGCAGAAGGAGCTCATCGACGAGCTGAACCGTTTTCTGCTGGAGCAGAGGCAGCAGGGCAAGAACACGGTGCTGATCATCGACGAGGCGCAGAACCTGGACATGGAGGTTCTGGAGCACGTCCGGTTGCTCTCCAACCTGGAGACCGACACGGAAAAGCTGCTGCAGATCATCCTCATCGGCCAGCCCGAGTTCCGGGAAATGCTCGAACAGCCCCGGCTCCTGCAGCTCAACCAGCGCGTGACCGTACGGTACCACCTGAACCCCCTGTCCCGGGATGAGACCGATGCCTACGTGCGGCACCGGCTGACCGTTGCCGGGGCCGATGACAAGATCCGTTTCACGCCCGATGCGATGAAGAAGATCCAAAAATACACCCGGGGCGTCCCCCGCCTGATCAACGTGCTCTGCGACCGCGCGCTCCTGGCGGGCTACAGCCGGAGGACCCGGGAGATCGACGGAGGCATGGTGAAGCAGGCCCGGCAGGAGGTGCATGGAAAGCGCGCCGGGTCCGCGTTTCCAAAGGTTCTTCAACTGTTTCGTTCCGGGTTCCTTCCCGGCGCGCTGCTGGTGGTGGGGCTTCTCCTGGTCGGTTACGGGTTTCACGCATTTCTGTACCCGGGACAGGGTCCGGCCATGAACCCCGGTTCAGGGGAAGCCTCCGTGCAGACGGACCGGCCGGGGACAGGAGCCGCGGCGGTGCCCGACGCCGTCCCGGACGGAAGCCGGTCGCCGGGCCCCGCCCCGGGAGCCGTACCCGGGCCGCCGCCCGTGGTTGCGGCCCGCGGGACGGTCCCGAAGGCCGCCGGGGAACCGCCGCCCGCCTCCGTGCCGGTTCCCTCCGCGGAAGCACCCCCCGTGCCGGAGGTGCCCGCAACGGAGGATGCCCTGCCGGCGGATCCCCTGCCCGAGGCCCTGCCGCCGGACGCACAGGCCGGTACGGTTGCGGAATCCACCGGGAGGACAGAGGAGGTGCGGACCCGGACCCTGGACCTCTTCAAGGAATCATTGTCTTCCAGGACGATCCAGGAAACCCTGCACGAGTCTTTCCTCGCCGCGCTGGAACCGTGGGACCGGATCGTGCAGGAATCGCGGCCCCGGAACGCCCTTCCCCCGGGAAGCGACATCTATTCGGCGGCCAATGCCATGGGGTTTGACGTGTACCGGCTGCAGGGAAGTTACGGGAGTATCCGGGCCCTGGATCTGCCGGCGGTGCTGGAACTCAAGCTGGGAGACATCCTGGGAAGACGGTACGTGGCCCTGGTGGGTCTTCAGGGGGCCTCCGCAGAGGTCCGGCCGCTCCTGGCCGACGGCTCCGGCCAGATCCCGGAACAGATGCTCGAGGAACTCTGGTTCGGCAACGCCTACATTCTCTGGAAAGACTGGGTGGGGGGAAGACCGATCCTGATGCAGGGACGGCGGGGGGAGGAGGTCACCTGGCTGCAATCGGCCCTGATCGATCTGGGCTATCTATCAGGGGTACCCACCGGCTTTTTCGACGGCAATACCCGCCTGGCGGTCCAGAATTTCCAAAAGGCGTCAGGTCTTCAGGACGACGGTATCCTGGGACCGCAGACCAAGATCGTCCTTTTCCGTGCTTTGAACCGTTTCCGGATGCCGATTCTGGAAAAGGATGGCGGGTCATGAGTTACATCCTGGATGCGCTGCGAAGGCTGGAGCAGGACAAGGAAAAGGCCCGGAAACCCGCCAACCCCATCCAGACCGTGCTCGACGGTGGTCCGCAGGAGCAAGCGGGTCAAAGGCGGGGAAAGAAGACCTTGTGGCCGTGGCTCCTGGCCGGGCTCCTGCTGCTGTTTCTGGCCGTGGGGATTACCTTCTGGGTCGCCCGGACAACGGCGCCCGAGCCGCAGGCGGTTTCGTCCTCCATGTCCTCCTCCCCGGGTGCTGCTGCCGCCGTCACACCGGCCCCGTCCCGCGGGGCGCCTGCCGAACCCGGCAAATCCTCCCGGACAGGGTTGCGCACCCCCCAACCCTATGGAAGGGAAACGGCGCGGAAGACCCCGGCTGTGACCGTTCCCCGCGTTTCTCCGCCGTCCGTTTCCCCGCCCCCCGGGGCCGTCTCTTCGGTGCGGGCACCGGAGCCTTCCTCCCCCTTGCCTCCACCGGACACCCCGGTTGCCGTCCCCTCTCTCCCGGAGCCCGCGAAGCCGGTTTTGCCCCTGGAGCAGGTGAGGAGCCGGAAGCCGGAACCGGTGGCGACCCCGGTTCCCGCCCCGGCCGCCCGGGAACAGAAACCGCCCCCGACCCGTCTCTCCGGAAGCGCGGCCGGGCTCCGGATCAGCGCCATCGTCTGGAGCCCCAACCGGGAGAAGCGCTTTGCCATCGTGAACCTGAAGACCGTGTACGAGGGGGATTCCGTGGGCGGCTCCAGGGTCATGGAGATCCTGGAGGACGATGTGATCTTCGAGAAAGCGGGGAGCCGTTTTTCGGTGGGCATGGGCGGGCGCTGAACGCTATTCTGAACCACCCTCTGATTCAGGCTGGGCCAGTACCACCAGCGCATCCACGGCCACGGGCTTTCCTTCCCGCACCTTCAGCGGATTGATGTCCACTTCCTGGATGCCGGGGTTTTCCATGCCGATCTTCCCCAGGGCGATCAGGGCCCGGGCCAGCTGCTCCCTGTCCACCTCGGGCTCCCCGCGGAAGGGATCCAGGATCTTTTTCGAACGGATCTCTTCCATCATCTCCTCGGCGTCATACGGTTCCAGGGGAGCCACGCGGAACGACACGTCGTTCAGGACCTCGGTGAAGATGCCGCCGAACCCGAACATGACGCAGGGTCCGAACTGCGGGTCACGGATCAGGCCGATCACCAGCTCCCTGTGGCCGCTCACCATCTCCTGGACCAGGATCCCCTCGACCCCCTGGACCGGTTTGCCGGAAAGCTCTCGATAGACCTCGCGGACCTCCTCTTCGCTGCGTATCCCCAGCCGGATCAGGTTGTCCTCGGTCTTGTGGGTGAGGTCGGCTCCGCAGGCCTTCATGACCACCGGAAAGCCCACGTCGGAGGCCGCACGAACGGCATCGTCTTCCGACTGTGCGAGATGTTCCCGGCACACGGGGATGCCGTGCGATGCCAGGAACTGCTTGGACGCGTGTTCGGAAAGGGTCTTTCGGCCTTGGGCCAGGGCTTCTTCGACGAGATTCATGGGACCCCCATCTCCGGTGCTTATTCCACGGTTACCGGGCCCGTCACCTCGGCGAACCCGTTCTTGATCACTTTTTCTTCTCTCTGGTTCATGGCGTCGAACCCGACCCGGGCAGTGCCCTCCTGTCCGGCGGCTTCCTCCCACGCCCGGGTGGTCACCGTGTCCAGCGGCAGGACCGGTTTCGCAAACCGGACCTTCAGGAGGCGGACTCTCAACGGGTCCTGTTCGCAGAGGCTGTCCTGTACCGCCTTGAAGCAGAAGGCCATGGTGCAGAGTCCCTGCAGGATGATACCGGGCAGCCCCACCTTCTTGGCGAAATCCGGGTCTATGTGTATGGGGTTGTTGTCACCCGAGCCTTCCGCATAGATGTACGTCTGGTTTTCCTTCACGGCCATGTCCTGCGTGAAGCGGTACGACTCCGGAAGCGCCTCCTCCGCGGCGGGCTTTTTGGGTTTCCCGGTTCCCTCGCCGCGGATAAAAAAAGTGGAAGCCGAACGAACCACCTTTTCCCCGTTTTGATTGGTGGTGAGGCTCTCCGTGGTGAAGGTCTCCCCGGTGCTCTTCTCCTCCACGGAAGCGATCCGGAGCACCGTGGTGACGGTGTCACCGGGTTTCACCGGCGCGAGAAACTCCATCTCCTGCTCCCCGTGCACCAGCCGGGCGAAGTTCACGTTGAAATCCGGGTCGAAGAAGGCGTTGGCGATGGACATGCCCGCATACTTCACGGCAAACATGGGATGGGACAGGATGCCGCCCGGGCGGGACTCATCCACGAAAAGGGGCAGGTCCTCGTTGATGCCCTCCGCGTACTTGATCGATTCTTCCGCGGTGATCTTGTGCTCCTGGGGCGGGTACTCCTTGCCGACCAGATCTTTGTTCAGTGCCACGGCGTTCGGTCTCCTTTCCCATCCGGTTCGGTACGAGGGTTCCGGGGTACATGTCTGCCGAGAACGGACCGGCCATCGTATTTATGGAAGGCAAAAATACAGCGGGGCAGAGGGTGAAATATATCGTTTTTGCCCCGGGGCTGTCAACAAACAGCGGGGGGCCGGCTTCTTGTGTGGGCGCCCGGGGGAGCTTCCCTGGTCCTCGGGGCCTTCAAAAGACCTGAACCCATTGCCTCTACAATTTCCGCCGGTCGCCTGGTCCTGGCCGGTCGCCCCGGGTAGACTGGGTCCGTCGTAATGGCGATTTGAGGTGGGGTTGTGTAAAGCCGAAAGCTGATCGCTGATTGCCGACCGCCCGGCGTACGCAGAGTGGGGTGGTGGGGGCTGCTAGGACTTTTTCTCGTTGCCGGGCGCCAGTTCGTACGCTGCCTGACCGATCATCTGGGTGACCTTCACCGCAGCGGCCAACTCTTTGCCGGTGAGGTTCACGGACAGCTTGCTGTACGCCTCGTCGATGATGTGGAAGATGGTTTCGTTCAACCGCTTTGCCTTGGGCGTGAGATAGATACGCAACGCCCTGCGGTCGTTCTCGTCGCTCTGTCTCTCCACCAGTCCGTCCGACTCCATCTTGTCGATGACACCGGTCATGGTGGACTTTTCCAGGAAGAGTTTCTGACCCAGCTTGGACATGATCAGACCGTCTTCGTCGGCAAGAGCCAGCAGGATCCCCAGCCTGGTGGGGTTCATGTTTTCGATGTCGTTTTCGACAAAGACCTTTTTCAAATACTTGTAAATGCTAAAATAGGCCTTGAAAAGGTGGATGCCGAGGTTGTTTTCAAAGCGCAACATCTCTGTTCCCAATGGTCCTGTAGGTGGTTGTTCTTTCACTGCACGGCTCAGGGGAAAAGGTACACGTAGAGATAATACGATAACGAACTATATGGCCGCTGTCAACTCATGAATCCGCCCGATACTCTATCCGGATCCCATCCAACATCTCTGCCCCCCCTCCCCCGGGGAGGGCACTACGTGGTGGAACTGTTTCTCCGGCGGTCCTCTACCCTCCAGGTGGGCCGAAAGGGGTGTCACCGGTTTCCCAGGGGGTGGTACCTGTACGTGGGCCGGGCGCGCCGCGGGTTGGGGGGCCGTCTGAAGCGGCACCTGTTTCCGGGCCCCAGGAGGCGGCACTGGCACATCGACACCCTTACCTCGAGCCTCCACGTGCGTGCTTCACGCGCCCTGGTTCTCCCCCTGGAAGGGGTCACCGAGTGCGGGATCATGCAGGGGATTCTGGGGGTGCGGGGCGCCGTGGTTCCCGTGCCCGGGTTCGGGTCGTCGGACTGCCGGTCCCCGTGTCCCTCTCACCTGGCTTTTTTCCGGGAACGACGAGCGGTGCATGCGGCCGTCCGCTTGCTGAAACGACGGTTCCCGGGGACAACCCTTTTTGTTTTTTCCTCAGACGCCGATCTCTCCTCCTGAAGGTTTTTGTTGGCGTTCCCCCATTTATTCAAAAAGGGGACTCAAAAAGGACTCAAAAAGGGGACGGATCAAACAAAAAGGGGACGGATCTATTTTCCCTCACAACAAGAAAATAACAAGAAAATAGATCTGTCCCCTTTTTCTTTTTTTTCTTTTTCTTTTTTTTCTTTTTTCTCTTACTAGAACCTCTCTGCCCGCCCTCCCCTGGGCAGGGATTGCACTGCACGGTTATGCTGGATTAGAATAGGCGGAACGCTCTCAAAAAACCCGGCAACCGAAGAAAGGAACCCTGTTCATGCGGAACCAAAGAATCCCGAGGGGGCGTCCGGCAAAGACGGATGTGTTCGCAGTCATCCTGCTTACCTTTTTCCTGTTGTTCTCCAACGGTTTTTTTCTCGCCGGATGCAAATCTTCTCCCCCGTCCTCCGAGTCCCCGTCGCAGGACCAGAAGCCCGCCGCGGCGTCGAAGACGCCCTCAGGGGGGGAGCGGGTTGCGGTCCTGTTCAAGGACGATCCGGAAAGTTACAAGGTCTACGAGAGCGTACAGGCCGATTATCGATCCTCCAACTTCGACGAGGCGCTGAAGAAGCTGGAAACCCTCCTCAAGGAATCACCGGATGCGCCGTGGGCGGAACTCGTTCAGTTTCAGCTGGCACAGGCCCTGAGGATGAAGGGCCAGTTTCCACAGGCACTGAGGCAGCTGGATCTGTTCCTGGATAAATACCCGGCCAGCCCCAATGCACCCGATGCACTGCAGTACAAGGGGGAGATCAATCTCAGGATCGGAAAGCAGAGAAAGGGAACCGGCAGTGTAAACCCCATGAGCAGGTTCTACCTGAACAAGGCCCTCCAGGTCTTCGAGGAGATACAGAAAAAGTACCCGGAGAACCAGGACCTCGGGGCTCAGGCGCTCTATTTTATCGGAAGGACTTACGAGGAGCTGGAGGATGGGGCCCATGCGGGCGAAGCCTACCGGAAGGTGGTGGACCAGTACCCGGAAACGTCGGTGCCCCCCAAGGCGTTGTATTCCCTGGCAGGGGTCTATCTGAGCGAGGGAGACATGGATGCCGCGGAGCGGACCTTCGGCGAGATCACCGACCGGTACCCCAAAAACCGCATGGCCCAGAAGGCCAGGTCCAGGCTGGAGGGGATCGGCTTGGTGGGCTACACCGCGGCGCCGCTGGAGATCCAGGAATGGATCGGCGATCCCCCTCCCGAGATCAAGGACCTGAAGGGAAAGGCCACTCTGCTCAATTTCTGGGCGATCTGGTGTCCCCACTGCAAGCGGAACATCCCCAAGATCGGCAAGCTGGCCAACAAGTTTTCTGACGTGGGATTGAACGTGGTGGGGGTGAGCCGGGAACGGAAGAACTTTGAGGCGGAAAAGATCCGCGAATATATCCGCACACACCCCATGCACTTTCCCACCGGGATCGATAACGGGGCAAAAACCTCCACGGCCTACGCGGTGAGCAGCATCCCGCGGATCGTGGTGGTGGATGCCCGGGGGAAGGTCCGCTGGCACGGTCACCCTGACTATATTACCGAAAAGGTGATCTTGAAGGTGCTGGAAGAAACGCCCGATTCCTAGGGGCCTGTCAAAAAAAAGTCCATTTGGAGCAGGCCGTTCAAAAGGTGCCGGAAAAGACACACGATTTCTGAAGCCGCATGGAAGAACGTTTGCTTGCTGGTACCATGCAGAAATCGCGGGGATGCAAGGCGCCCCGAAGTCGAGGAACGGAGGCGTACTCCCTGTACGTTGCAGTGACGCGACGAGGGGGAACGCAGCAGATGGTGCTTTTGGACTCAGCGCGACCACGCGCTTCGCCTTGCAGGCGCATCCTTCGGATGCGTCCAATTCCTCGTTGGTGTAACGGTTATGAGGAATTGTCAACGGCATGCTAGGGTTCCCCGTGAAAGCGCCGGAGGTTTCGCCGCAGAAGGCCGACCGCTCGTGAATCGTGGGTATGTTGTGGCGACGGTTCAAGAAAACGGGGATCTTGCATGGAGCGTGTTCTTCGTACCGAAGCACTGATCATCGGGGCAGGACCGGCCGGGGCGGCGCTGGCCGCCTGGCTCGGGAAACAGGGCTGGGACTGCCTCCTGGTGGACAAGGCCCGCTTCCCGCGGCGGAAACCGTGTGCCGGTTGTTTTTCCGCCCGGTCGTTTCCCCTCCTGAAAAGCCTGGGGCTGGAAACCACGATCCGGACGGGGCAGCCGATCCGGTTCGTTCACGCCCAGACACCGCGTCACTCCCTCCGTTTCGACACCGGGGCGGACCCCGAGGGTCCGCTGTTTTACGTGTTTCCCCGGGAGGAGTTCGACCATCTCCTGCTGGAAAGGGCCCGGGCCTCGTCGGTACGTGTACTGGAGGGGGTCGGGGTGGACCGTCTCCTGCAGG
>CAYTRL010000183.1:0-11345 GCA_964439795.1 uncultured Thermodesulfobacteriota bacterium | reverse complement strand
ACCCCACGCCCAGGGAACCCATGGACCGGAGATCGTCCACAAAGGGAACCTGCGCCGACACGGCGGAGACTCTTCCGTCCTTCGCGGCGGTGACGATCACATGAGCGCCGCTCAGGGAACTGCCCCACAGGCCTATCCGGGGAAACGTGATCCCCGGAAAAGCCCGGACATGCTCCAGGGCGTTCTGCCAGTCCTGCAGGTGCCTGGAAGGGCTCACCCAGTTTCTCGGTTCCCCCCGGCTCTCCCCGAAATTCCTGTAATCAAAGAAGAATACGGCCAGACCCGCCTTCGCGAACCGTTCAGCGTATGCGGGAAGGCCAAAGCATCGCTCCGCAGCGAATCCATGGGCCATGACCACCAGGGGCGGGGCCGTTTCTCCCTCCGGCAGAAAGAGGGTTCCCCGGCACAGGGACCCGTGGCTCTGGAACGAGGATTCTTGCCGGGAGAAAGCACCGGAGGGGATCATACCCATTGATTTACGAAACGCTCCAGGTCTTCCAGGGGACGGGCACCTACCAGGCTGTCCACCATCTTGCCCTCTTTGAAGAGCATCAGCACCGGAATGCTGCGGACACCGAACCTGGATGCTACGGCTGCGTTTTCATCCACGTTCACCTTGGCCACCGTCAGTTTCCCCTGGTACTGGGAAGCCAGTTCGTCCAGAACCGGCGCAATCTGCTTGCAGGGCCCGCACCACGGTGCCCAGAAATCCACCAGGACCGGATCCGCCGATGCGATCACCTCCTGGTCAAAGCTGTTTTCCGATACGTGGTTCACCAACCCTTTTGCTTCCTGACCGCTCATGGTCTTCTCCTTCTGCTGTTTCAAGGGGGCGAGGCTCCCCTTTCCGGACCCTTTTTCGGAACGCACCGCGTCCCGGCAGCCTGGCTTCAGTCAGGTGGAAATACCGAAATAGGGAAGAACCACCGTTTGCAGCAGAAACCAGGCCGCTACGATCGCCAGTACAAATGCCAGATCTTTCATCGTTGAATCTCCCGTGTGAGGGTGATCATATGAAAAAGCTACCTCTTTTAGAGCCGGCCACTTTTTCATAAGTGATCATATGAAAAAGCAACCATTTTTTATGCCAACCGCTTTTTCATAGGGGTTGATCAACGGCGACAACCTTCCGTGAAGGAAGTTCGATCATGCAGACGCGCCCGCTGCGCGCCCTTTGAACTGTTGATCCACGCAAGGAGAAAATGGTTTCAAAAAAATCGGGGAGGGGAAGAAGAACGGTCTGGAGAACGAACAGGGGGTCGAGGGGCAGGGAGGGTCCTGATTCAGGGGAAGGAGCCGGCGCGGGACAGGGTCGCGAGGCATGGACTGCCCTGGCCGCGATCTTGTCCCCGCCACCCCTTCACGCTCCCTGGCAGGCTGTTGAAAAAGGCTCATCTGCTGCGTTCCGCTTATCCCTCGTCAATCAACGTACTTTCAATGTACGCCTCATTCCTCGGGATTGCGCGCGCCTTGCATCTAAACCCTTTTGAACAGCCTGCTCCAATGGTCTTCATCAACGGCTTGCTAGCGGAATCCGGAGACTCACTCTTCCGGTTCTTCCGACAGTTCTTCCGACAACTCCTTTTCCATCTCCTCCAGGGCTTCCTGCTTGAGCAGCTCTTTGCGGAGCAGTTCCTTTTCCATCTTCATCATGGCCTTTTTCAGTTCCGGATACAGACCCACATCGATGGTGATCCCTTTTTTGGTGGGGCGTCGTTCCCCCCCGTCCTCGGGTTCGTAGTAGATCCGGAGATCGATGAGCTTGTGTCCCTTGTACTCGGTGAGGGACGCACGGACCTCCTCGGTGGCATTTTTCGGGAACTGATGCACGATGTCACCCATGAAACGGTTCCTTCTCCATAGGGTTCATGAACAGGGATCCGTGGAGCAAAACAGGAGCCCGGCGATCCACGGAAAACGGGAACGGCCGGTTCCGCAGCTCCGGCCGTGGATGCCCCCCTGGATAAGGGCCGGCGCTTTCCTGTCTACTGCCCCCGCAGCATGTTCAGCAGGTTCTGCGTTTCGGCGATGGCCTTCGCCGCCTGCGCCTTGACAGCCGGCGACGCGTGGGTCTTCAGCTCTTTCATGTTGTGGACGGCCATCTGAAGTTCCACATCCATGCGCCCGTTCATCCGGGTGGCGACGATGTAATCCACCTTGGTCTGCAGGGCACTGAGTTCCTGGGATCGCATCCGTTCCAGAGGGACACTCACGTCCTTGAACAGTACATAGCTGAATGCGAACGAAAGACATGCGGCGAGCAGGGAAAGGGTCACAATAATCCGAACCCCTCGAAGGTGTTTTCTGATTTCGTCTTCCATCGTCTTTCCTCCTGACTTCCTTGGGTGGTGGCAAGTGAATTCCGACGCTTCTAGTAGTTCTATTCAATCTTCTTCCGCCTTGTCAATCCCCCGGACAAAAGGCCATCCGGAACATCCTCCGGTGCGGGACATCAAACCGGTGTCACCCAGTGGGCATACATGCGGTTCTCCCCCCGGATCACCGAGAAAAACTCGGTCTGAAGAGACCGGGTGATCGGCCCCGGCCTGCCGGCTCCGATGGTGCGGTGATCGGCCTCGCGAATCGGCGTGATTTCGGCGGCCGTTCCGGTGAAGAACGCCTCCTCCGCCGTGTACAGTTCGTCCCGTGTGAACCGCTCCTCCCGCACGGAAACCCCCTTGTCTTCGGCCAGCCGGATGACGGTGTCCCGCGTAATCCCGGGAAGGATGGAGGTGAGCGGGGTGGTCTTCAGCCCCCCGCGGTTCACGATAAAGATATTCTCCCCGCTGGCCTCGGACACGTATCCGTCGGTATCCAGCATAAGCGCCTCATCGAACCCCATGCGCGAGGCCTCCTGCTTGGCCAGCACCGAGTTCACGTAGTTGCCGCAGATCTTCGCCTTGGTCATCATCACGTTCACGTGATGCCGGTTGTAGGAAGAGGTCTTGATGCGGATTCCGTGCTTCAGCCCCTCCTCGCCCAGGTATGCCCCCCAGGACCACACGGCGATACACACGTGAACGGGATTGTCCTGGGGAAGGACCCCCATGGCTCCTGCCCCGATGAACACCAGGGGACGGATGTAGGCCTCCTGCAGCTGGTTGGCCCGAAGGGTTTCCCGGATGGCATCCACGATCTCCGCCGGCTCGAACGGGATCTGGAACCCCCCGATCAGGGCGGAATGAAACAGCCGGTCCACGTGCTCCGGGAGCCGGAACACCCCCGGGGACCCATCCTGCTGCCGGTAACAGCGGATCCCTTCGAACGCCCCCATGCCATAATGCAGCGTATGGGACAGCACGTGTACCGTGGCCTCTTCCCAGGGGATCAACTTGCCGTCCATCCATATCCAGGCTGTTTTTTCCACCATGGTTCGGTTTCTCCCTTCCAGTGGGACGATCCGAGAAAAGCGTTGCCGGTTACGCGCCGGGAGGCGTACTTCTCAGCTTGCGGAGGTGGGTCCGGTAGGGCGGAACGGCCACCCCCCGCTCGGTGATCACTGCGGTCACGAACCTGGCCGGCGTGACATCGAAGGCCGGGTGAAGGGCCCGGCAGCCCTGCGGGGCCGTGGGGACCCCCAGCACGGACGTCACCTCTCCGGGGTCCCGCTTTTCGATGGGAATTTCCACCCCCGCCCGGCAGCGGAGATCGATGCTGGAGAGAGGAGCCGCCACGTAAAAGGGGATCTTGTGCACCCGGCAGAGCGCCGCCACGCTGTACGTTCCGATCTTGTTCGCCACGTCCCCGTTGGCCGCCACCCGGTCCGTGCCCACGATGACACAGTCCACACCGCCTTCCTGCATGAGATACCCGACCATGTTGTCCGTGATCAGGGTGACCGGGATGTCTTCCTTCATCAACTCCCAGGCGGTCAGGCGGGCCCCCTGGAGAAACGGCCGGGTCTCGCATGCGATCACGTCGATCTTCTTTCCCTGCCGAAGGCAGGTGCGGATCACCCCCAGCGCCGTGCCGTATCCTCCCGTGGCCAGGGTCCCGGCGTTGCAGTACGTGAGCACCCGGGCGCCTTTCGGGATCAGGCTGCTGCCCTGGAGACCCAGGTTCCAGTTGATCTCCAGGTCCTCCTGCTGGATCTGGAGGCACTCTTCCACCAGGGCTTTACGCAGAAACGCCACATCCTTTTCGTCCCGCCCGAAGCAAACATCCCGCATACGGCTTACCGCCCACCCCAGGTTCACGGCCGTGGGCCGTGCCTTCACCATACCCTGGAACACGGCCTCCATCTCTCGCTCAAAAAGGCGCAGGTCCCTGGCGGTGCTCCGGACCGCCCCCAGCGCGCACCCCATGGCCGCGGCGATCCCGATGGCCGGCGCACCGCGGATGACCATGTCCCGGATCGCTTCAGCGACCTCCCGGTGTGTACGCAGGATCACATACTTCTCCTGCTTGGGCAGGCGCCGCTGATCCAGCATCACCACCCGGTCCCGCTTCCACTCGATGGTCCGGTAGGGGGGCCGGTAGTCGATCGCCTCTTTCTTCTTACCTTTGGCCTTCTTCATAAACGCCTCCCTAGCAGGCTGTTGAAATAGGCTCATCTGCTGCGTTCCACTCATCCCTCGTCAATCAACGTACTTCCAAAGTACGCCTCAATCCTCGGGATTTCGCGCGCCTTGCATCTAAACCTTTTTGAACAGCCTGCAAATGCAAAACTGCACTCTTTAAATGGGCTGCTCTTCGGCGTCAGGTTCCCTTCAGTTTCTCTCTCATGATCTCCTGGGCACGCTTCGGATTGGCCTTGCCCCGGGTCTGCTTCATCACCTGGCCCATCAGAAAACCGATCACCTTTTCCTTGCCCCCCCGGAACGCCTCCACCTCGGCGGGATGGGCCGCCAGAACCTCGTCGATGACGCGATCCAGTTCGGACGTGTCCTGGATCTGCACCAGTCCCTGTTCCTTGACCACGGTCTGCGGGTCTTTGCCCGTGCGGAGCATCTCCTCCAGGACCTGTTTGCCGATCTTCCCGCTGATCACACCCTCCTCGATCATGACAAGCATTCCGGCCAGGTTTTCCGGGGAAACGGCATACGGATCCGCGGCCGGGCCGTCCCGCTTCCGTTCTCGCAGCAGCTCGGTGAGGATCCAGTTGGCCACCTTCCGGGGTTGCGGAAACCGGGCGGTGGCCTGCTCGAAGTAATCGGCCAGTTCCTTCGTGGCGGTGAGAACCCTGGCGTCCTCCCGGGGCAGGCCGTGACCGGTCACGAACCGCTCCTCTTTCGGACCCGGCAGTTCGGGCAGGGTGCTTCGTATCTCCTCCACCCACGATGCATCCACCTCCACGGGGACCAGGTCCGGGTCGGGAAAATACCGGTAATCGTGGGCCTCTTCCTTGCCCCGCATGCTCATGGTGGCGTTTTTCGCCTCGTCCCAGAGACGCGTTTCCTGGAGCACTTTTCCCCCTTCGTCCAGCACATCGATCTGCCGCTGGATCTCGTACACCAGGGCATGCTCCACGAAGCGGAAGGAGTTCATGTTCTTCAACTCGGCCTTCACCCCCAGTTCGGTGGCGCCCCGGGGTCTCACTGACACGTTGGCGTCGCAGCGGAGACTGCCCTGCTCCATGTTTCCGTCACACACACCCAGGTACCGCACGATGTTCCGGAGCTCGCGCAGGAACATCCCCGCTTCCTCCGGCGAACGGATGTCCGGTTCGGAGACGATCTCGATCAGCGGCACACCCGCCCGGTTCAGATCCACATAGCCGGCGTCCGCCGATCCCATGGTTCCCGTATAAACCAGCTTGCCCGCGTCCTCTTCCAGGTGCACACGGGTGATGCCCACCCGCCGTGGCTGGCCCTGGACCTCCAGGTCCACGCTTCCGCCCAGGGAAAGGGGCTGATCGTACTGAGAGATCTGGTACCCCTTGGGAAGATCGGGATAGAAATAGTTCTTCCGGGCAAACACGGACCGCTCCGCAATTGTGCCGCCCAGGGACAGGGCTGCACGCACCGCGAACTCCACCACCTTGCGGTTCAGCACGGGCAGGACACCGGGCAACCCGATGCACACGGGACAGGTGTGCGCGTTGGGCTCGGCCCCGAACTCGGTGGAACACCCGCAGAAGATCTTGCTCTCCGTCAACAGCTGGGCGTGGATCTCGAGCCCGATGACCGCTTCGTAGTCCATGAACACTCCTTGCGCTTTCAGACGTCCGGCCGGTTCAGCCTGGAGGCTTTCCGGGGGCGCCCTCGGACCGGCATTCGTAGGCAAAGGCCGCCTGCAGGACCGTTCCTTCATCGAACGGGCGGCCCAGGATCTGCATCCCCAGGGGAAGCCCCTCCCCGTTGGTTCCGCAGGGCAGACTGATGCCGGGCAGGCCGGCCAGGTTCGCCGAAGCAGTGAAGATGTCCAGGAGGTACATCTGCAGGGGGTCGTGGATCTTCTCCCCGATGGGAAAGGCGGCCGTGGGCGAGGCCGGGGCCAGCAGGACATCGCAGTGCCGGAACGCCTCCTCGAAATCCTGCCGGATCAGGGTCCGCACCTGCTGCGCCTTCCGGTAGTAAGCGTCGTAATACCCGGAACTCAGGGCATAGGTCCCCAGCATGATCCTCCGCTTCACCTCGGGCCCGAACCCTTCGGCGCGCGTGCGCTCGTACATCTCCCGGAGGTTTTTGAAGGGGCCCCGGGCGCGGGTGCCGTACTTCACGCCGTCGTAGCGCGCCAGGTTGGAGCTGGCCTCCGCCGTGGCGATGAGATAATAGACCGGGATCACGTACTGGGTGTGGGGGAGAGAAACCTCCACGGGGACGGCTCCCGCCGCCTCGAAGATCGCTGCGGCCTCCCGGAGAGCCGACTCCACGTCCGGGTCCATCCCCTCGATGAAATATTCGCCGGGGATTCCGAAGCGCAGTCCGCGGATGTCGTCCTTCAGGAAGGCGGAAAAATCGGGAACCGGCTGGTCCACGCTGGTGGAATCCCGGGGGTCGTGCCCGCTGATCGCCTGGAGAAGAAGGCTCGAGTCGGTGACGTCCTTGGTGATGGGCCCGGCCTGGTCCAGGCTGGACGCGAAGGCCACCAACCCAAAACGGCTCACCCGGCCGTAGGTGGGCTTCAGTCCCACCACGCCGCAGTACGCGGCCGGCTGCCGGATCGATCCGCCCGTGTCCGTTCCCACGGAGGCGATGCACAGGTCGGCGGCAACCGAACAGGCCGACCCGCCGCTGGACCCTCCCGTCACCCTCTCCGGATCGTACGGGTTCCGGCAGGGGCCGAAGAAGCTGGTTTCGTTGGATGCCCCCATGGCGAACTCGTCCATGTTGGTCTTGCCCACCAGCACGGCACCCTCCTCCTTGAGCTTGCGAACCACGGTGCTGTCGTAGGGGGGTATGAACCGTTCCAGCATGCGGGACCCGCAGGTGGTCCGGACTCCCCGCGTGGTGAGCAGGTCCTTGATCGACAGCGGGATACCGCAGAGCGGGCCGACCGCCTCCCCGGCGGAGAAGCGTCTTTCCGCTTCCCGGGCCTGCTCCATGGCCTCATCCGGGGTAACGGTGATGTAAGCGTTCAGGCCCCCGTTGCGCTCCTCGATCCGGTCCAGGACACAACGGGTCAACTCCTCGGCGCCCACCTCCCTTCGGCGTAACTTTTCGTGAAGGCCGGCGATGGTTTCCTGGTATAGAGGCATGCCTCTGTCCCCTCGTTTCTATTGCGGCAAAGCCGCAAGCGATCGGCGTTCAGCTCCACCCCTTGCCGAAAAAGACCTGCTTCAAAGACTGATCAAGAAACGTAGCTCGTTTCCTGCGAGATCAGTCGATAATCTTCGGGACGCGAAAGAAGCGGTCCGCTCGATCCGGGGCGTTTTGCAGTGTTTCATCCACATCCAGAGAGGGCTCACGCCGATCGATGCGCAGGGCGTTGGTCAGGTCCAGCACGTGAGACGTGGGGGGGACCCCTTCCGTATCCACCTCTTTCAGTCGATCGAAAAACGCCAGGATCGAACTGAGTGTTTCCGAGTAACTCTCCCGCTCCCCTTCCCCCAACTCGATCCGGGCCAACGCGGCCACATGCTCCACCTCGTGGAGGTCCACCTTCATCGCCCACCTCCGTTCTCTGATCGGCCGTCCCGGACCTGTACCGCCCGTACCCGGCCTGAAGATTGGAAAGGAAAGGTGGTAAAATATCATATTCAAGATTTTTGAATCAACCGGAGCGCGAATCGGGAAGGTGTTTCGGTTGACAAACAAAAGGCGTTATCGATATAGTCATCTTTCGGAATGTGCACTTCCCTGAGAAAGGACCCCGTTTCATGCTGGAAAAGATCGTTGTCCGGGTTCGAAAAAAGCTCCTGGGAATGGTGGAAATCAAGGGAGTCATCCTTTCGGCAAAGCCGTTCGTGGATGAGATCGAGCGGTTCCGGAAAATCCCGAACGTCCGGGCCGTGGTTCTCCGGATCGACTCCCCCGGCGGAGCCGTGGCGCCCTCCCAGGAAATTTACGAGGCCATCGTTCGGGCCCGTGAGAAGAAACCGGTCTATGCTTCGCTGGGATCCGTGGGTGCGTCGGGGGGGTACTACATCGCCAGCGCCGCGGAAAAGATCTACGCCAACCCGGGATCGCTCACCGGCAGCATCGGGGTAGCCATGCACCTGCGGAACGTCCAGGGGCTGCTTTCCAAGATCGGGGTCGACAACTCCATCATCAAGAGCGGGGAGTTCAAGGACGCGGGGTCCCCCTACCGGAAAATGACGCCCAAGGAGTCCAGGTACCTCCAGGGTGTTTCGGACGAAATTTACGAACAGTTTCTCCAGGCCGTAGCCCGGGGAAGAAAGCTGGACCACGATCAGGCGGCGGAGTTGGCGCATGGAAAGATCTACACCGGGGACCGGGCCAAGGAACTGGGCCTGGTAGACGCCCTGGGCGGGTTGCAGACCGCCCTGCGCGAAGTGGGAAAGAGCGTGGGGATCCCCGAAGACCCTCATGTGGTTTCCTTCCGGAGAAAACGCCGCTTTTTTTCGGAAGGCATGGTGAATGCGGCCGTGCGGCAGATCCTTTCCATGGAAGTTACCCGGGAAGCATCCCTGCAGGGGTTCATGCTGCTGGCGCCCCTGGGCAACCCATAACCCGGCGGATCCCGGAAGGGGCCCCCGGATGGGGCGTGCCGCTTCAACCACCTCGCAGAAACGTGGAACGAGACGCGGGACCGGCATGGCAGACGAAACGATCCGATTTTTTCAAGCACCCAAAGATTCCGGGCTCCTGGCCGTGGCGGAGGTCACCCTGTTCCCAGGCGTCTCGCTTCGCGGCTGGCACATCCTCCGGCAGGGGGAAGAGATCGCCGTGCTCCCGCCCCACCAGGTCTACCAGCATCCGGACACGGGAGAGGATGCCGTGTTCGATCTGCTCCACTTCCAGAAGGAGCAGACAAGAACGGTCTGGCTGACCCGGGTCAGAGACGAGTTTTTCAAGTGGCAAAAGAAGACGGGACAGGACGCCTGAGCGCCCGCCGGGAACGGACGCGTTCGCGGGTGCAGGCCATCTGGGACTCAACCTCCTGAAAAGGAACACCGCGTTGTCCAGAGAACGCCGTCGCCACAAACGATTTCAGCTCGACCTGCCCGTACGTTTCCGAATCGTCCCGCCCTCTCAGCCTGCAATGGCCTCCCCGTTCCAGACCGCACGGCTCACCAACCTTTCCGAAGGAGGCGTGCGGATGCTCACGAACACGGTCCGGGTACAGAATCTGCACATTCTTCAGCCCACCCTGTCCTCGTCCGAGCAGTGCGAGCTGGACGTGGAGACCGTGGACATGGACCCGCCGCTGACCCTCCGCGCCCGGGTGGCCTGGTACGACAAAGCGGGGGAAGGATCCCCCTTCTCCTTTCAGGCCGGCCTGCAGTTCCTCGAACTCTCCGGGGAACAGAAGCAGGAAATCCGCAACTGCGTTAAGCGCATCCAGGAAAAACGCTGCACATAACTCCCCGCCTTGGCCGTCCGCTGAAAAAGTGCATTTGGTGAGGTTCGTCTTTTCTTGTCGATTCCCCTATCCTGCCCTGCTGAGCATTTCGAAATAACACCGCTTCAATTTCTGAAGGTTACGCATTCAACAGCTATGGCAGAGAGTCTGAGATTACAGGGGACGGATTTCTTTACAAAGTCGAAACGAAATCTTGAGGTAAATTGAGATCCACCCACCCCGCAAACAGAAAGGCAACGCACCCGCCTCATGGGATACATGATCTTTTCAGAATATGTAGACCTAGAAACACTATTCAAAAACCCAATCAAACAAGATTTTTCTCCGGCATATAACTATTAACGATGATCAATCCAGAGGGATCACAGTTCCATTGCTGTGGTCGAACACGAACTCCATCAAGCGTCCGAAGACCTCATTCGGTCTGAGTTCGGGCCTGTCCACTGACGCCATGACAACATCCACGTGGTTGTACCCCGACAGATTCGGGTCAGGATTCGGATGATTATCCGTCAGGAACTCCATGATCGGAAAATCACCTGGAATCTCGTGGGAGTAGTGAATTCCGTAGCCGCTGGTATCGAACTGCGAGGCTGCAGCCTGCATATCCATCGGGAGCCGTGCCGGGAAATACCACTCGCCAGAATTTGAAGGGCCCCGGTAACCCGCGCGGGCGACATCCTGGATGTCCGTAACCTCCTCTGTCTTCGCCGTAAAAGTAACCGTTCCGAAGGGATCCCGGTCATCAGGATCATCGGCGTTTCCGACTTCGTCGAAGTTTGCCCAGGAGTAAAGAGGGCCACTGCCCGGGCAACAAGGATCGCCTGCATCCCAGGGAGTGAAGAGGCCGTCAAAGTCAATGATTGGCACCCAATCCGGCAGCAGAAGCTCCAGTAGAAGTCTCATTTCCTGAAGCATCGTCTTTTCGACAACAGATCCACCTTGTAGAAAGCCAAGACTTGTCTGCAGGATTGTGGAGGGTTGGAAATTGTCATCCGTTGATATTGCCAATTTGGCCTCATTGGTAAGTCGAAAACTGGTAAATGCGGGCACACCGCTGAAGAAATGGCTCAAATTGCGTGAATGGATCATTCGGAAGGAAAGTAGCGTCTCTTCAGGATAGGGAAGCTCCCTCATTCGGGTTGCCTCTTCGTTCGGCAGGAAGGCCGCCCACAGGCTGTCTCTCTCCTGGCCGGCCATGACCGGTGCAACCGGAGCAGATAGAAGTTCGTCCAGGCGAGGTGCGGCCCCGCTTCGCATGTCTGCCAAAGCCTTGACATAGTCTGCCTCGCTGATCGGTTCACAAAACCCGCCAAACCAGGGGTGATCCGGGTCAAGTGGAAACTGAACCGGCATATCCAGACCGATGAGCCCCGCACAGTTCTCGAAGCCTGCATCTTCCTCAGTGGCCGGGTTTT
>CAYTRL010000182.1:2369-11357 GCA_964439795.1 uncultured Thermodesulfobacteriota bacterium | reverse complement strand
CTCCGTTCCGCGGTTCTTTCGGAAGATCGAGGACGGCCCGCAGGCACAGGTCTACACCTTCCCGCTGATGCCGGCCCCGCTGACGGGCACCTTCACGGCGGTCCTCATGAACGACATCCATCTGGAGGTGGAGCCCGGAGAAGGAGGGCACCATGCCGACCAGGATCCGGTGGAGACGTTCAACGAGTTCGTGGACGAGTTCCTGGCCATGGATCCCCCCCGGGACTTTTTCGTCTCCATCGGGGACCAGAGCGGAGTCACCCCGGAAAACACCTCCGGCCTGGATGCCTATGTGGATTCCTGCGGCAGGCTGGGGGTCCCCGTCTACAACGTGATGGGCAACCCCGGCCACAACGACGGCGACCTGGACCGGGTCTTCTTCAAGAGCGCGTACCGGGCCCGTTTCGGCCCCCTCTACTACGCATTCGATGTGACCGGCTGGCACCTGATCGTGCTGGACACCAACCTCATCTCGGGCGACCATGGCCGGGAGCTGGCCTTCGGTTTGGATGAACGGCAGCTCGCCTGGTTCCGGGAGGATCTGGAGCGCAACCGGGACAAGCGCGTCCTGCTCTTCTACCACGAACCGATCGACAACACGGAGAACACCCTGGAGGTCCTGATCAAACTCCTTACCGGAAAAAAGCCCGACGTGTGGGTCGGGAAAGAGGAGATCCTGGAGCTGTTCCGATCCCATCCCGTGATGGCGACCTTTGCCGGCCACACCCACTCCAACGGTCTGTACGAGGAAGCGGGAACAATCTACGTGACCAACGGGGCCGTGTCCGGTGCGTGGTGGGGACCCGATTTCAACGGCCTGATGGACCTTCTCTATCCCGAATACGCGGCCCTGGGCATCAATTCCGGACCGGACGGAACGCCCCAGGGGTACAGGATCCTCACCCTGGGGCAAGACCTTCTGAGCTCTTCTTTCAAGGCCTTCCGGGAAGAAAGGAAAGTCACCTTCGCCAACCCGGCCGCCACGGATATCGGGACCGGAAAGCTTTCCTACCTGGACCTGGACCCCCGGAACAGCTACACGTTCATGCTCGCGATGGACGGCGGGGACGGCGGCGCGTCCACAGGGACGCCTGTTTCCGAACCCCTCCGAGGTGAAGTCCCTCTCGTGTTCAACGCTTTCAGCCTCCTGCCGGTCACCGGAGTGGAGTTCCGGATCGACGAAGGGCCGTGGCAGCGGGCGGAACCCGCCGGCGGCCTGATCTGGGGGGGGACCCTGGACACCCGGCCCATGGCCCCCGGCGCCCACACCCTGTCCGCCCGGGTGGAGGACGGGCAGGGATCCAGCATTTCCAGCGTTACCATCCAGACCGCCGCGCCGTAGGGCGCAACCCGTGGTGAGGAGATTCCCATGAAACGACGAACCCGGCTTGATTTGCATCGACTTCTTCTTTGCCTTCTTCTGGTTTTCCCCTTGATCCCGGCCCTGGGGGCCTGCTCCGGGGACGGGGACACGACGGATGCTTCGGGCGGGCAAAACGGCACGACAGACCCGGCCCCGCGGCCCTTTGCCGGGCTCCGGGACCTGAAGGGGATCATCCACGCCCACTCGATTTACTCCCACGACGCCTGTGATTACCAGCCCGAGGGAAACACGCAGTGCCTCATGGAACTCCGGGAGGCGCTCTGTGACACGGGGCAGGAGTATCTGCTGCTCACGGATCACCGCGAGATGTTCGCGGAGCATGAGTTTCCCGAGGTCCTCCTGTACCTGCCCGATTTCGGCGACGAGCTGTTGTACGACCCGGCCGGGCTTCCCGTCGCCAACCGCATGGCCTGCGGGCACGGCACGCCGGTCATCATCATGGCCGGAACCGAAAACGCTCTCATGCCGGTGCACCTCCACCGGCACCCGGAGGGATCCATCGAGGATCGGATGGCCTTGTACGGGAGGAGGGATGCCGGGGCCGCGGAGAGGTTCCGGGAGCTGGGGGGCTCGGTCATCGTTCCCCACCCCGAGGGGTGGGCGGTGCAGGACCTGCTGGACCTGGCACCGGACGGTGTCGAGGTGTTCAACCTGCACGCCGCCATCGACCCGACCATCCGCCCGGACCTGGGGGAGGAACCCCTGGGGTTCGTACTGGATCTCCTGGGGTTCCTGACGGATACGGCAAAGCCCGATATGGACCTGGCCATCGTGACCTTCTGGCCCGACCTGCGTGCCTGGCTGGAGCGGTGGGACGCTCTCCTTGTCGCCGGGCGATGCTATGGGATTGCGGCCACGGATGCGCACCGGAACACCCTTCCGTTCGACCTTGCCGACGGCGACCGTGCGGACAGCTACCGGCGGATGATACAGTTCTTCGGCAACCACCTGCTCGTCCGCGAGCCCTCGCCGTCGGGGATCGAGAACGCCCTGGCCGCCGGGAGGGTCTACGTCCAGTTCGACTTTCTGGGGGGGCAGGAGGGGTTTGATTTCTTCGCAACCGCAGGGGACGGCACCGTGGAGATGGGAGAAGAGGTCCCATGGTCGCCCGACCTCGTCATGCGCGTGAGCGTGCCCGCCGTACGGGCCCTGGACCCGGCGGGAGCGCAGCCCGAGATCCGGGTCCGGCTCGTCCGCGTGGAGGGTCAGGGGGTACAGGTCGTGGCCGAATCCGGCAAAGACCTGGCGATTGCCGTACCGGGTCCGGGTGCGTATCGCGTGGAAGTGCACATCACGCCCCACCACCTGGCCCCTCGCCTGGGATCCAACGCGGAACGCTTCATCGTGGACTATCCCTGGCTTATCGCCAGCCCGATCTATGTCCGGGCAGGCAGTTGAAAAAGGCTCATCTGCTGCGTTCCGCTTCGCCCCTCGTCAGTCAACGTACTTCCGAGGTACGCCTCCTTCCTCAGGCTTGCGCGCGCCTTGCATCTAAACCTTTTTGACCAGCCTGCCTTAACGGACCTTATCAACACCTGCCATGAGGCGGGCCCTGAAGAAAGCCGAGCATCAGGGTACAGATCCGGTCCCGGTCCGGTTCGCGGTTCAGGGTGCTCAGGGCCTCTTGTTCCTGAGCCGGGCGGAGGACCTCCTGTTCTCGCAGGGTTCCCGCTATCTCCCGGATCGCCTCCCGGTCAAACTCCGGGTGTCCCTGCATGCCGAGAACGGTCCGGCCCATGGCAAACATTTCGTACTCTGTCTTGTCGCTCCACCCAAGGTGGACGGCGCCCGGGGGTAACCGGACGACGATGTCCTGATGGCTCTCGAGTATCCGCAGGGAGCAGGGATCCTGCTGGAACAAAGAAGACATGTATGGAAGTTGTGCCGCCTCCCGGGTGAGTTGAACCCGTGTCAGACCCAGGTCCCAGCCCAGGGGGTTGGGGGCCACCTTTCCGCCCAGCGCCTGCGCCACCGCCTGATGCCCGAAACAGACGCCCAGCAGGGGGATCCGCCGCCCGTGCACGTCACGGATGAAGGAGAGCAACCGCCGAATCCAGGGCTGATCCTCATACACGGAGGCTCGGCTTCCCGTGACGATGAATCCATTGTACTCGCTGGGGTTCTCGGGGAACCGGCCGTGCTCCACATCGTGGATCTCCCATGCCCCCCCTGCTCCGCCAAGAAGGTTCACGAACATGTCGCCGAACCCGCCCAGCCGTTTCTGGGCTTCCGGCGGAACGGCACCCGCCTGCAGGATTGAAAACCGCATATTCCTTCCCATCTCTGGCAGTAGATATCTGAATGAGAGTGTTCTGATAAAGGATGAATTATTTTCCGTCATTCCGGACTTGATCCGGAATCCAGGGGCGTGGAGAGGGAGGTTTTATGGTATCCCCTCTGGCCCACACCTCTGGATCCCGACTTTCAAGGTGTCGATAAATGCTTTTCTTCCATCATGCCGATGAAGGCCATCCAGAAATGCTTCTGAACTGTGGATCCCGGATCAAGTCCGGGATGACAGATAAGCAACTATGCCTCGTTTATAGATACCCTCTTTCGTCGGGATGACAAGGGAATACCGTTTTTCAACATTCAAATGATTCGGGATACCCGGGTGCCAAGACCCTGAAAGCCTCTGAATCAGAAGGATGAATCCGGCCCTTTCAGGAACTCCACCTCTTCCGGCGTCGATTCACGACCCAGCGCCTGGTTCCGGTGCGGGTAGTGACCGAACCGGTCGATGATCGCCTTGTGCTTGTAGGCATAGTCCCGGCTGAGCGCGAAAAATTTCACGTTCCCCGGGCATCTCTTCCCGGCAAGCTCCACGAGCAGGGAAAAATACTTAACAGAGATCTCCTGGATGTCCCGGGATTCCGCGTGCATGAGGGGCATGTAGAGAAACATGCGCTCGATGAGAGAAAGCTTTTCGTCCTGCCCGGATTCGATGGCCCCGAGGGTGAGCGTCCGTGCCTCGGGATCGGTTTGGAACATCCGGGGGGCGTCCCTGTACATGTTCCTGGGAAACTGATCCAGCAGAACGATCAGCGCCAGCCGTCCCCGCGGATCGCTTTCCCATGCCGTGTACTCACCCGCGGCCGCCCGTGTGTAGTCGTCCTCGAAACGCTTGCGGATTTCCTGGTCCGTGGCCTCGTCCTTGCCGAACCATCGGCGGAACTGTGGAGAGTCCATCCGGAATTCGGAGTCGTCGTTCAGCCCTTGGAACCAGTAGCGCAGGATTTCCTCGATTCGGTCTTTCATGGGGGTCCCCTTTTATTCCGTTTCCTTTTTTGGATGCATGAAACGGAAGAAAAGGATAAAGCTTCCCGCGGCCGGCCGGCCTGCTACCCCAGCTTGCAGGCCTTGCCCGTATGCGCGGAGCGGTAGCAGGCGTCCAGGATCCGCATGATGGTGACCCCGTGTTCCCCGTCCGGTTGCGGTGGACTTTCCTGGAGGGCGGAGCGGACAAAGGCGTCCATCTGGCGGTCGTACATGGGCTGCTCGCAGTGGTCGTCCCTTACGTGAAACTCCGGCCGGAAGGTGCCCGGCATGGACCCCACGGAAATTTTCAGCTCCGTGGGCAGGATCTGGGCGTATCCCTTGGTCCCGAACACCTGGACGGAGGCCTCCAGGCCGTCCATGTGTGGGTGCCACCACCCGCTTTCCACCATGGAGACCGTGCCGTTGTCCCACTCGATCATCATGACCCCGGTGTCGTCCACGTCGTAGGAACCGTAGTAGGTCCCGATCTTTGCATAGACGGAAACCGGCGCCGGGTCTCCCAGGAGGAAGGAGATCGTGTCGATGGCGTGGACGCCCATGTCGATGAGCGCGCCGCCCCCGGCCTCTGATTTTTTCGTGAACCAGCCATCGGGGCCCCAGTTCAGGTGGATGCCGTACCCCTTGGTCTTGACGATCTTGCCCAGGGTCCCCTTTCGGATCACCTCCTTGAGATAGAGCGCTTCCACATCGTACCGCCAGTTGTGCCCGATCTGCAGGCACAGCCCCCGGTCCCTGGCCACCCGGGCGATCTTCCGCCCCTCGGCCGCGTTCATGGCCATGGGCTTCTCCAGCAGGACGTGTTTTCCCGCCCGGAGCATGCGGATCGTCTGGGGGGCGTGGAGCCGGTTGGGGGTCCCGATCGCCACGGCATCCACATCGGGATGCGCGGCCAGTTCCTCGATGTCGGTGGTGGTGAACGGGACGGGAATCTGTTGAGTGAACCGCTTCAGGGACCCGGAGGTGCGCGAAAGGGCGCCCACCAGTTCCGCGTTTTTACAGGCCATGATCGCCCGGGCATGATACGCGCCGATAAAGCCACAGCCGATGACAGCCACGCCGATTTTTTTCGCCATGAAAAGTACCCTCCTGCTGGAAAAGAGATTTCAGGGGAATGGGGTCAGGTCGTTGGTGCCGGACCCAGAATATAGCAGCAAGCGGGCAAAGAAAAAAGTTCGGCCTTTCAGAAGCCCGCAGAAAAAGTACATTGGGGCAGGCCGTTCAAAAAGTGCCCTATGCAAGGCGCACGACAATTCCGCGTTCGCTTTTCTGTGTTGCGGAATTGGACACGTCATCCGAAGGATTGATGTGCCCGCAGGGTGAGGGCCGGTGTCGGCCCGAATCCAATTATGAGGAGGGAGGCGTACCTAGAAAGTACGTTGACCGACGAGGGATGAGTGGAACGCAGCAGATGGTGCTTTTTCAGCGGCCTGTCAGAACACCAGGAGGATCACGCCTAAAGAGGCAAGGTTGTTCAGGGAGTGAAACGCTATGGGCGCCAGAAGCCCCCCCCGCTTCTGGGCCAGCCGGCCGGTGAGGATGCCCAGCAGGAAATAGAGGGGAAAAAGCATGGGGTTCAGGTGGGCGACCCCGAAGCACAAAGCGCTGCCCACCAGGGCCACGCGCGGGCCCCAGCGGTTCTGAAGCGCGGACAGCAGGCAGCCGCGGAAGAAGAACTCTTCCAGGACCGGGACCGCCACGCCCAGCACGAACAGGAACAGCAGTACGCTCCCCGGGCCCAGGCTCCGCAGCAGGCGCAGCACGTTCTGGAAGAAGTGCACCTGGTGCGGGGCCAGGGTTTTCAGCTCCCCAAGCGCTTCCGGGGGCCCCTGGGGCATGCAGGCGGAAACAAAAACCCAGCCGGCGGCGAGAACGCCCGCAAGATAAAGAACGAACCAGACCGCCCCGGCCATGAGGTCTGCGACGGGAGCGTCGCTTTTGAGAAAGGTTCGGGTGAGGGGCGACCGGAACTTGACCCGGGTGTACACCGGCAGGATCAGGGCCAGCGGCAGGGCAAAGACCATCAGGTAGATCATAAGGTATCCTGCCATCCGGTTCTGCGGGAGCATGGGCGCGGAGCGGAAGAACCGGAATATCATCGGAGAGATCACGAAATGGAAGAACAGGCAGAGGGCGAAGATCAGGGCGCAATCCCCCAGGGTCCATTGCCGCTGCCGGGGTTCGGTCTCCGGGGGCCGGCTCCCCATCCTGCGGATGAACACGGCCATGGCCGCGAACGGCGCCGCCACGGCCACGGCCAGGAAGCTCCAGAAGAACGGGGCATAAGAGGCGAACGGGGTTCCGTCGAAGAGAAAGCTCAGGATGGAGAAGATGAAGTTCTCGGGCAGGTGGTTCTTGATGGGATACAGCGCGGTAAAACGCGGGGCAAGGATGAACATGCTCGAGAGGAAGAACAGGTAGCCCAGACAGATCAGGTTTGCGGTGGACTGCCTCTGCACGAAACTGACCAGGACCAGGGCCATGGACATATACAGCAGGGCGCCGGCCACCAGGGTGGCCCAGAAAACGGGCTGGGCCAGGACATCGGGACGGTAGAATCCGGCCATGGAAGCGGGCAGGGCCAGACCCGGGATGAGAAAGAACAGGGCCTTGGCCGCGGCCACCTCGGAACTCCTGGCCGGAGAGAGGAGCACGGCCAGCAGGGTGCGGTTCTGCTTTTCCTCGGTAAAGGATACGGTGAACAGGTTGAAGTTGATGATGTTCAGGCTGATGGTGATGAGCAGGGCCATGATCAGCTTCTTGAAGTCCTCCGCGGACTTCATGGGTTCCATGGCGATCTCCGGACCCGGCAGGGAGGCCCCGGACGACGCAGAGGTGATCCGGATGTCCAGGGGGGCCCGGATGCCCAGATACTGGAACGCGTTCTTTACGAGCAGGTCACGGAGCCGGCCCAGATCCTCCCGGGAGAGTTCCGGCGAGGAGATTTCCAGGGAGGGCAGATCTCCGGTTTCAGGTTCTACGGCCGGGTCGCCGGACCCCTGCCGGAGCAGGACCAGCCGGTTCAATCCCCGGGTCGAGCCGATTTCCTCGGGGCTGTACACCCGCAGGTTCGGCTCGTTTCCGGCCGCAAACAGGAGAAACCCGGAAGGTTCCCCCTCCTCGAGCACGATGTTGTAGGTGTCCCGCTGCAGGATCACGTCCGAGGCGCCCACCAGGATGCCGATGAGAAAGAACAGGAGGATCAGGATCCACAGGGCCGGGTTGGCCAGGAACCGGAGGAATTCCTTGTGGAACAGGGTTCGTACGTATCGGACGCGGATCAACGAAACGCTCTCCCGGTGAGTTTGAGGAACACATCCTTGAAAGATGCTGAATGGGATTGGATCGACACCACGCTGCCGTCCCGGATCCGGTCCGCCAGGAAATGCATGTCCTCCGGGGTGTCCATTTTCAGCCACCGGGTCTCTTGACCCTCTTCCCGGTCCAGGACCACCCGGAGCACCGGATCCGCATACCTGTGGAGGAACTTTTCCGGAGTCTCCAGTTCCAGGATCCTGCCCTGATCCAGGACCGCGATGCGGTCGCAGATCTCCTCGGCCTCTTCCATGTTGTGCGTGGTGCAGAAGACGGCTGTCCCCCGCCCGGCCAGCTGCTTCAGCAGGTTTCGTATGACCGACGTGGAGTGGACGTCCAGGTTCGCCGTGGGTTCGTCCAGGTAGAGCAGGTCCGGCTCGTGAAGGATTTCCCGGGCGATGGTGAGCTTTTTCTTCATGCCCTTGGAATAGTTGCGGACCTTCTGGTCTTTTTCCTGGAGCAGTTCCACGATCTCCAGGACGTCCAGAACCCTTTCCGGGGAAACGCCGTACAGACGCCGGAAGATATCCAGGTTCTGCCGTGCGCTGAGCTCCTCCAGGTGGTTGTCGAAGTCAGCCACATAACCGAAGCCGGATTTCAGATCGTCGAAATGTTCCCACAGGTCCCGGTCCCGGAAAAAAACGTTTCCTCCGAAGGGACGGACCTGCCCTGTGAGGGCCTTGATGGTGGTGGTCTTGCCGGCTCCGTTGGGGCCCAGGAATCCGAAGATTTCCCCGGCGGGAACCCGGAAGGAAATATCGTCAACGGCCGTGTAGCGGCCGAACCGGACAGTGAGATGCTCTACACGAAGCATTTGTCATTCATACGGTGACAGGTTTATTGCTTCGCCGGCGGGGACAGTTGCACGAGCGAAGCAGAATCGTTCCCGGCTGTCAGCTGTCGGCGGTCAGCATTCGGCTCCCCGCCGCCATCTCTTGCGCGCAGGGAGGCACAAAATTGGAGATTGCGAGCGAAGCGCGGCAACCCCCCGGCTCAGCGGGGGGCTTCCGTTA
>CAYTRL010000182.1:0-2359 GCA_964439795.1 uncultured Thermodesulfobacteriota bacterium | reverse complement strand
GAGACACAGAATTGGAGATTGCGAGCGGTGCGCGGTCGAAGATCGCGAACGAAGTGAAGCGACCTCCCGTCCCAGCGGGAAATACCCAAACAGAGCTGAGGGATTGCTTCGTCGCAGCCTTTGGCCGCTTCTCGCAATATCCATAAGATGCGTTGGTGTCAAAAGGACGGCGGGTACTCAGTCCGCTGCGTCCTTGAGGGAGTCGATGCCGTCCTGGATCTGCTTCTTGGGCCGGATAGTGACCCCGTCCCCGGAAAAGATGTCCTTGATCCCGGCCTGCATCAGTGTAGGGTTCACCAGGATCTTGGCCTTGTTGACCGTGCCCCGGCCGTCCACAAAGGTGTACTCCAAACCGGACTCCGACTTTTTCAGGATCTTGAGGCCGTCGTCGATGAGGATGAAATGGTACTGGAACGCAAAGAATGCGGCGGCCGCTGCCAGGATGATCGCGAATACCAGGAACGCTTTCATTCCAAAACCTCCTTCCACCGAGTGAGTCGGATCGGCCCCCGCGCCGGCCTGTCAGTCTTCTTTCTCCTCCAGGTTCTTCCCCCAGTTCGTATCGATGCAGTACTGAAAGATCCGGGCAAAATAGTCTTCCACAGGAGGGGCTTCCAGCTTGTGCTTGTCCAGTATGGCCTTTGTGTTTGTATTGTCAAACTCCAGCTTGTTCATGAAGTAGGGGAGGTACAAGGCGCCCTTTTTCATGAGCATGTCGTGCAGGCGCCCGAAGGTGAGCAGCCCTACCATGGGGTGTACGGTGTTCATGTACACCGTGGGCTGAATGAACCGGACCGGCTTGGCGCCGAAGTAGGAAGCGGCCATGCCGGCGGCGCGGCCCAGGGTGGTGGCTTTTGCGCTGGCTGACAGGTGGAAGCTGTGGCCCACCGTGTCCGGGTCCCGGGCGATGGCTTCCAGGGCGTCGCACACGAAGTCCACGGGGTCGATGTCCACGGGTGTGTCCGGGCTTCCGGGGATCCAGCGCCAGATCCCGCGGGTGTAGATCTTCAGGGGAAAGTACATCACGTTGAAGCTCGAGGTTCTCCCGGTGGTGGACTCCCCCACGATAATGCTCGGCCGGTGAACGGCCACCGGCACATCCCCCCACCGTTCCCGGACAAGCTGTTCCGCCTCGCACTTGGTCTGCTCGTAGGTGTTGTGGAACCCCTGGCCTTCGTTCAGCTCGGTTTCCCGGATCGTCCCGGAACGCTTCCCTGCCACGTAGGCCGTTCCCACGTAGTCCGCCCGCTCGAGGGTTCCGGCCTTGTGGGCGTTGGCCGCGAAATCCAGCAGGTTTTCCGTGCCGGCCACGTTGATGTTCCGGGCCATGTCCAGCGGAAGGTTGAAGGAGACGCTGGCCGCGGCGTGTATCACGCGCACCACGTTGTAGGTGAGCCGGGAGTAGGCCCGGTCGTCCATTCCGAAGTGTTTCCAGGTCACGTCCCCCAGGACCAGGTCGATCCGCTTTTCATAGGCGCGGGCCTGTTCTTCGTCGTACCGGGAGTTCAGGATCTTGTGCAGCCGGTCCCTGGGGCTGTATTCCCCGCGACCCCGGATGATCAGGGCGAAGCGGCTTTTCGGGTCCCTTTCCAGCAACCGGAACAGGATGTTCCTGCCCAGGAAGCCCGTGGCGCCGGTGATCAGAATCTTGGGTTCCTGCTGTTGTTTTTTCTTCTGTGGCATAAAAAAATTCCTCCTAAAGACTTAAAAAAACATGACTTCTTGTCATCCCATGGATAACATGGGGCGGAATCGGCGTGAGAGCCGCGCGGCCCCGAGTGATCTCTCCCGGTCCGGAGCGGCCTGTTCCCAGTCTGTCAGGGTTCGACAGAGGATGAAGGTGTGTTCACAACCGGCTGGATCGCGCTTGCAGGATGAAGGCGAAACAAAAGATAATCAGGAGAACACCTGTTTTATTTTCATGATCTCACGAGAAGGATAATTATGCAACGTGTGGAGAACGAAAACGCCGGCCGCCGGAAGGGCCGCCGGCGCCTCATCGGGTTTTCAGAGGCACAGGACCTGGTCCGGACCCATGTCCAACCCCTGTCGTCCGAGGATCTCCCGCTGGAACGGGCCCTGCACCGCACCTTGGCCGGAGACGTGGCCGCGCGGGTGAACAGCCCTACTCACGATGTGTCCCTGAAGGACGGATTTGCCGTGATGGCCCGGGATACGTTGTCTGCGGGGGAGAAACACCCGCAGACCCTTCTTCTCGGAGGAAGCCGCTTTGCCGGCAGCGTGGTTGAGGAGGAAGAAGGCCCGCCGGTGTCACCGGGCGGGGCGGTCCGGGTGACCAGCGGCGCCGTTCTGCCCTCCGGGGCGGATGCCGTGGTGGGAAACGAGTACTGCCGGGAGG
>CAYTRL010000181.1:0-11364 GCA_964439795.1 uncultured Thermodesulfobacteriota bacterium | reverse complement strand
GAACCCTCCCGGCGCAGCTTGCCGACCGTTACCGCGTGCCTGTCGTTCACTCCCCCCCCCGCAGCAGGAACATGCGGGTTTCGAAATGACCTCCCTTTCCCCGGATCTCATCGCATCTCGATTGACGCGTCCTCCGACCCTCCTCTATGGTGAGAGGACCCGATGTGCGGCTCCTTTGCCAAAAAGAAGGGGATCCAGATGGAAATCATCGTCAGCCACCGCAACGCGGATTTCGATGCCCTCGGCTCCATGGTCGCGGCATCCAAGCTCTACCCCGGAGCGGTCAAGGTCGCCGCAGGGGGGCTCCCGCCCATCGTAAGGAAGTTCCTGGCGCTGCACATGGATCATTTCGAGCTTACCCCGGTCCAGCAGGTGGACCTGGCTGCGGTCACGCGCATGATCGTGGTGGATGTCCGGAGAAAAAGCCGGCTCAAGGATTTTGCTCCCCTGCTGAAGCGGGCCGAAACGGGCATCGCCCCCCTGGAGGTTCACATCTACGATCATCACATGGAGGCCCCGGACGACCTGCAGGGCCAGGAAGTACATGTGGAACCCGTGGGAGCCGCGTGCACACTCCTGGTGGAGCGTCTGCAGGAGCGCGGGGTTCCCGTGACCCCCATCGAGGCCACCGCCCTGGCCCTGGGGGTCTACGCGGACACCGGATCGCTGACCTATGACAACACCACGGTGCGGGACGCCCAGGCAGCGGCCTTCCTGCTGAGCCGGGGCGCCAGCAGGACCGCCCTCCGATATTTTCTCCACGCCCCGCTCAGCAAACGGCAATGGGAGATCCTCACGGCGCTGCTTTCCAGTTCCGGCACCCTGGAGTTCAGCGGGGTCAAGATCGGGATCAGCACGGTTCCCCTTGGCAAGATGCTTCCCGGACTTTCCGAGCTCGTGGGAGAAGCGCTCACGCATGAAGGGAACGACGCGATCTTCGCGCTTTTCACAAAGGATTCCAGCGTGACCATCATCGGCCGATCCTGGCTGCCTGCCGTGGATGTGGGGTCGGTTCTGCAGCAGCTCGGTGGCGGCGGACACCACGGAGCCGGATCGGCGACGCTCAAGAAGACCACGCCGGGAAAGGCCAGGGCCGCACTCCTGGAGGCCCTCTCGGCCTCTCCGCCCAGGCCGCACCTGATCCGGCATCAGATGTCCACCCCGGTATACACGGTCTCGCCCGACCAGATCCTTGACGATATCCAGCGCCGTCTCGCCCAGAAGAAGATCAGCGGCGCACCCGTGCTCAGGGAAGGGAGGATCGTGGGCATGATCTCCAAGCGGGACATTCGAGCGGCCAGGCGTGCCGGACGGTCCCACTTTCCGGTTTCCAGCTGCATGTCCCACGAGGTCAAGACCATCGAGCCCGACCAGTCCCTGGTGCGGGCCGTGGAGAAGATGGCCGAAGAACAGATCGGCAGGCTCCCGGTGGTCCGGGGCGAAAACCTCCTGGGAATCATCACCCGGAACGACATCCTCAAGCTGATTTACCGTCGGCCGTCCCCGGAAGAACCGGCCGGCGGATCCAGGACCGGCAGGTAGATCGTAAAGGTGGAGCCCTGCCCTACCCGGCTTTTCACCGTCAGGATCCCCCCGTGTTTGCGGACGATGCCGTCCCCGGAGGAAAGCCCCAGGCCGGTGTTCTTTTCCCCCGGCTTGGTGGTGAAGAACGGATCGAAGACCCGCATCCGCGTGGCCTCATCCATGCCCGTTCCCGTGTCGGTCACGGAAACGGTCACATACCTTCCCGGCGACAGGCCAGTGGCCCCCATGCTCGTTTCCGGCAACACCGTGTGGCCGGATTCTATGGTCATCTCACCGCCCCCCGACATGGCCTGCCAGGCGTTGATGTACAGGTTCAGCAGGACTTGTTCCATCTGGCCCCGGTCTGCCCGCACCAGCCAGGTGGATTCCAAACGGGTGTTCACCCGGATCTCTTTCCAGGTCCGCTGGAACAGGGAGGCCGTCTTGCGGATGATCCCGTTGATGTCGGTGGGACGGGCATGAAAGCTCCCCTTTCGCGCGTAGCCAAGAAGCTGGTCCGTGAGCCTGGCCGCGTCCTGGATGCAGGTTTCGATATCCCGGAGTTCCTGCCGGAACGGCCGGCTGGCTTCCTCGTCCTGAAGTATCAGTTCCAGGTTGGCCCGGATGCCCATCAGGAGGTTGTTGAAGTCGTGGGTGATCCCTCCCGCCAGGGTTCCCATCGACTCCATCTTCTGGACATGCAACAGCCTCTCCCGGAGAAGTTCCCTTTCCCTCCTGGATTCCAGAAGCTCGGTGACGTCCCTCAGGATCCCGCAAAACCCGTCCGGACGGCCTTGTGCGTCCCGCAGGAGAGACGCCGACATCTGGACGGTCCTTGGCACACCGTCCTTGCGGAGAAAGGTGCATTCGGCGATCTTGCGGGGAACGCCCGCACGAAGAATCTCTGTGTACGATTCCCTGAGCTGCCGCGCCACCTCGGGGGTGACCAGGCGCAGCATGTCCATCCCGGAGATCTCCTCCGGGCCATAGCCTGAGAGGACGCACAGGGAGCGGTTGAAAAACCGCAGCTTGCCGGTAAGGTCCACCTCGTAATAGCCCTCTTCGATGCTTTCCAGAATGGCCCTGTATTTCTGCTCCGACTCCCGGAGGGCCTGTGTTCGTTCCTGCACACGGCGCTCCAGCTCTTCCCGGGCCTTTTTCAGCACCTGTTCCGCCTGTTGCATCTTTTCCCTGGCTGCCACCTGCTCCGTGACGTCCCGCATGGAACCCACGATCCGGTCCGGGTTGCCGGCGGCGTCCCGAAGGAGCGAGGCGTTGACGGAACATCTTCGAAGCGAACCGTCCTTTTCCTTCAGCGTGATCTCGTAATCTGTGACCTTTCCCTTTTCCAGGAAGGTCCGCATCACCTCATCCCTCTCCCTTGGGTCCGGATACAGATCATAGAGCGAAAGTCTCTTGAGTTCCTCCCTCGAATACCCGGACACCCGGCTCACCGATGGGCTCACCTCCAGGAGCCGACCGTCCAGGCTGCTCTCGTAATAGATGTCCTGGATGTTCTCGAAAATGGCGCGGTACTTCCCCTCGCTTTCCGCCAGCGCCAATTCCAGCCTCTTTCTCTCCGTAATGTCCGTGGCCAGGGTCTGCACACGGATCGGGAGGCCGGCTTCATGAATGATGTTGGCCTGGATATGGACCCACAAAATCCTTCCGTCACGGGTGCGGATGGGGTAGTCCGAGGTGAGGGCTTCCGGCTCGCCGGAAAGAAAAGCCCGCATCCGCGCCAGGTGCTTCCCCTTGTGCCCCTCCTCGATCAGAAGGTCGATGGGCCGCATGGAAAGCAGTTCCCGTTCGCAGTACCCGGTCTTTTCGCACATGACATCGTTGACGCTCACGAAGCGCAGGGTGGACAGGTCCGTCTCGGCCACGGCCACGGGAACGCGCCGGATGATCTCCAGGAGCCTCATCTCGTTCTCCAGAGGCTCTTCTGCGACCGGGTCCGGAACTGTCCGTAAACCTTTCCTGGGGACACGGGGCATGTATAAAACCTTGTTTCTCTAGTAGAAATATGTTTCGCCAAAGAAACAGTATATAAAATCAAGGGTCCGGGTGTCAATCCCGGAAGCCGCGTTGTCTTGTCCCGTCCGGGGCCACACGGGAAACAGGCAAGGGACCCTTGCGTCACTTTCCCGGGTCGAGCCGGGTTCCTTCCCTCCACGGGACGAACAGACTTCCAACGCAACCGGAAAACCGGCCAGCCGGATTCGGCCGGGCCACGAGCCCCGTGCAGGAAAACCGTCGCCTGGGGGCAATGCAAGAACCTTGAAATGGATCGTTTTCTTGGCCTACACTGATTGGCTGCGGAGGAAAGCGTCGGATGTCCATCATCGGAACAATCCGGACGTTTGCGAGGCCCCTCCTATCGGTGTCCAAGTGTGGAGATCGAAAGCGGATAGAAGGGAGGAGATATGATCGAGGAAACGCCGTCACACCTTTCGGGGCAAGGCCCGGTCTTTCAAGGGCTGGAGGTGGGCTCCGTATCGGTGAAGTGGGTTCGGAGGAGCCCGGACGGCGCCACGATCCGCGATGTACGGAGGCATGGGGGGGACCCGGCGGGTTCGGAAAGGGAAGAAGAAGGGTTCAGGCGGTCTGTCGGCGGAGTAACCCCCTTCTGTTCGGACAACAAGGAGTCATGAGGTGAGCCATCCATCGCACCCCCGAACGCGGCGGAGGCAGCCTGTCGTCCCACTGCTCCTGCTTGCCACCCTGACGGTGCTTCTTCCCCGGTGCGCCCCGGGGGGCCGAACGCTGACTTCCTTCCACGACACCGACCGCTACACGTATCTCCCTCTGGACATGGATGGGGATTCCCGGATCGATACCGTTCAGCGGTTGGACCGGAGGCAGGGCTGGAAGAACGCTTTTTACCTGGACCGGGATCAGGACGGAACCTTCGAGGAGGTCGTGGACCTGACCCGCCCCTTTCCGGGCCGCCGTGCCCACATCGTGTTCGCAGTGGATGGGTTTCCCTACCGGACCATGGAGCGTTTGCGCGCACAGGGACACTTCCTGCTGTTCCGTTCCGTGGGGAAGATGGTGGCTCCGTATCCCAGCCTCACAGGGGTAAGCTGGCCCAGGATCCTGGAGAGGAGCCCCCCGGCCGGGTACGAGGCGAAGTATTTCAGTCCGAAGGACAACCGGATCGAGACCCAGCCGGGGGGGCACGTCTTCCCCCAGTCCAACGAGATCATCGGATCCCTGGATCACGCGCGGGCCTACGTGCAGGTCCTGTCTTACGGGGACAGCGAGATCCGGGACCGCACCAAAACCGCACGGGAGATGCGGGACCGCGGAGAGGAGGCGGTCCTGCTCTACTATCTCTGCGTGGACGCGGCGGGGCACCGGGTGGATGACGGGGAGTTCGTGGAACTGCTGCTCCAGCTGGACCGATCCATCGAACGGATATTCCACGCCTGGGGCTGCCGGCCGCGGCTCACCCTCGTTTCGGATCACGGGAACAACCGGGTCGAGGGCCGGTACGTGGACGTGATCACGCCCCTGGAAGAGGCCGGGTACCGCGAAAACCGGTCCCTGGAATCCCCGAAGGATTTCGTCTGCCCACGCTACGGGATGATCGGCATCGCCCCCATCTACACGGACTATCAAAACGCCAGGGCCATGACCGAGATCCTGGCCCGCACGGAAGGTGTGAATTTCGCCGTCACCTGGAGCCCGGCGGGCGTTCACATCCTCTCGGACAGGGGAGAGGCCGTAATCCGGTGGAGGAAGAAACGGCTTCGGTTCGACCCGTTGGGACTTTTCTCTTTCCTGTTCGCCCGGGGTCGCGACTATGCCTACGACCCGGTGACCGGGGACCCGCTGGGGTTGGCGGACCTGATGGAGAAGGACCCCGGCCTGGAAACGGGCCGCTTCTGCCGGGAGGACGCCTGGTTCCGGGCCACCGAGAATTTTCCCTATCCCGACCCCCTGAGAAGGATCGTGGATTCGTTCGAGAACGTCGTGCAAAACCCGGCCACGGTCCTGGTGGACATCCGGGACGGTTACTGCTCCTCCGGTCCGGTCCGGATCCTGTCACGCTCCGCAGGGACGCACGGCAACCTGGGAGCCGACGCCACCCTGGGCGTGGTGGGCGCCAACTGGCGGGTCCTGCCCCTGGCGGTTCCCGCGGACCGCGTCAACCGCCTGCTGCACATCGTACATTGAGGGACGAGGGAAGCTCCCCCGGGCGCCCCTGCGATCTGTCACCCGGTTCCGCCGGCCTTTCCCACCCGCATGGGCCGAAGCACCATGAGCAGCACCGGCAGCAGGACCAGGTCTCCCACCAGGGCGCTGATCATGGTGACGCCGGTGAGCAGGCCGAAGTAGATGAGCGGCCGGAAGCTGGAGAACACGAGCACCATAAACCCCATGGTAAGGACCAACGAGGTAAACACCAGCGCCCGGCCGGTGGAGGTGAGGGTGGCGGCCGCGGCCCGGGCCTCGACCCCTTGGCTTTGGAACTCCTTCCGGTAGCGGTTGAGAAAGTGGATGGTGTCGTCAACGGCGATTCCGATGGCCACACAGGAGATCACGGCCGTGGCCGTGTTGATCTCGATCCCCATCCATCCCATGAGACCCAGGGTCACCAGGATGGGGATCACGTTGGGGATCATGCTCAGCAACCCCAGGCGCGCGGAACGGAACAGCACGCCCATCAGCGCGCAGATGATGGCCAGGGCCAGGGCCAGGCTCTGGATCTGGCCCTTGACGATGGCGTCGATGGAGTTGGTGGTCAGGACCGAGATGCCCGTGGCCCGCACGTCCATTCCGGGGAACCGGGCCGCCACTTCTTCCCGCACCTCCCGGATGAACCGGTTCATCTCCGCCGAACTCACGGTCTTCACGCGGGCGGCGACCACGGAGGTCTGGTACCGGTCGTCCACGTACCGGGAAAGGTCTTCTTCGTCTCCGCTCATGGAATAAAGGAGAAGGTACTGGGCGATCTCTTCCCTCGTTTCCGGCAGCCGGTACAAACCGGATTCCCCCCCATGGAACACCTGGTTCATCCGTTTGAACAGATCCACCAGGGATGCCGTGTGGGTCACCAGGGGCATGGCGTCCAGGACAGCCTGCATCTCCTCCACCTTTTTCAGGTTTTCCGGGTCTTTGGCTCCGTCCCGGGCCTTGAAGTCGAAGACCACGTCCAGGGTCGAGGTGCCGGTGATGTGCTCCTCGATCTGGCGGACGGCCACTGCCAGGGGATCGTCCTCCTTCAGATACTTGATCAGGGTGGTCTCCACCCTGAGCCGGAACAGGCCGGCCACCGAGAGTGCCAGGAGCAGAAAAGCGAAGAAAAGGAGTGCCGTCCGGTGAGCCTCGTTGAACCGGGCCAGCCGGGCGAGAAAGCGGTCCAGGAGGCCATGGGCCTTCCGGGAGGGACGTTCAAAGGGCCGGGCGGACAGGAAGGAGAGCAGCACAGGCACCAGGGTAATGGATATGACAAAGGCCGCCATCACGCCGAACGAGGCCAGCAGACCCAGGTCCCTCACCCCGGACACGCGGCTCACGCACAGGGAGGCAAACCCCACGGCCGTGGTTACGCTGGTGAGCAGGCAGGGGACCAGGATGTAGGCGGTTGCGTCCCGTATGGCCTCTTCCTTGTCCCGGCCCCGGCCCTTCCGAAGCTCCTCCTGGTAGTGGGCCAGGATGTGCACCGCATCCGCCAGGGCGATGACCAGAACCAGTGGGGGAAGCACGTTGGTGACGATCTCCACCTTCTTCCCGCAGAGGACGAGAAACCCCAGGGTCCAGACCACGCTGAGAACCACGGTCACCAGCGGCAGAAGGATCCCCCAGAACGACCGGAAGGCCACCATCAGGGTCACTACGATGAGGAGCAGGACCAGCGGGATGAAAATGCGCTGGTCCGACACCATGAGAGCGGGCAGGACCGTGGCGATCACCGGGAAGCCCGCCACGTTCAGCGTCACCCCGTCGGTACGGGCCCGGGCTGCCAGGGCCTGGATCTTGCCGACCAGTTCCCTCCGCTTCCGGGGGAAGTCTTCCCCGGATCGGTCCAGCTCCACCACCAGGAGGGTGCTCCGGTCGTCCCGGGAAACCAGGTTTCCGAAAAAGAGCGGATTGTCGTGCACATCCCGCCGGACCGCTTCACGTTCCGCCTCCTCACGGGGCGCTTCTTCGAAGAACGGCTCGATCACGATCCCTTCGGCGCTGCCCCGGATGTCGTCCACGTTGCACAGGCTCACCACCCGGTCCACATTCTCGTAGCCGAGAATTTCATCGGTGAGGCGGCAAAGCACGGCCAGACTCTCGGTGGAAAAGACATCCTCGCTCCACAGCTCCAGCAGGACCACCTCGTCCGAACCGTACTGTTCCAGGTACCGCTCGTAATAGATCGTTTCCGGATGGCCCACCAGGCGCATGCCCTCCGGCGATACTTCGACCACGATGCGGGGGATCTGCATGGCGAACCCAGCGGTGGCCAGAGCCAGCAGCACCAGCACCCCCCACCGCCATCTCAGAACCCCCCGGGCGATGCGTTCCGCAACAGCGATCTTTTCCGGCATGATGTTCTCCCTCTGCTGGGTTTTCATGCTGGCGGTCCAGGAGAAACCATCTATTCACGAAGAAGCGGCGCAGGTCAAATGGGATGGAGAGAGAAAAGGGGTGCGGGGCCTTCCATGCGGGGGACGTTCATCCGGCGGTTTGACAGTTCGCAACCCGTTGAATACCCTTACAATTTTAACAGCGCTTCGCAACCGAACGTCGCGTGGATTCGGAAATTGCCTCTTCGAAATCCGGATCCGGAGGGTGACGCCCCGCATGCAAATTCGACTGCCGGCCACTTTTCAGTTCTTTTTCAAACGGGTCGCGAGCGGCAGCTTTCCGTTGTTCGCCACCACGCTGCTGGCGCTGATCTGGGCCAACCTCTCCCATGATACCTACCACCACTTCTGGCACACGGAACTGGGCCTGGAACTGGGCGGACAATCGCTGGAGAAAAGCCTGGCTCACTGGATCGACGACGCCCTGATGGTGCTGTTCTTCTTCATCGTGGGCCTGGAGATCAAGCGGGAAATCCTGGTGGGGGAACTGGCCTCGTTCAAACGGGCCCTGCTGCCCGTGGCGGCCGCTGCGGGCGGCATGCTGGTGCCGGCGGCCATCTACATGGCCCTGAACTGGGGGCTTCCCACCTTTCGGGGCTGGGGCATCCCCATGGCCACGGATATCGCCTTCTCCATCGCCGTGCTGGCAGCGCTGGGCCGGCGGGTTCCCTTTGGGGTAAAGATCTTCCTGTCGGCCTTTGCCATCGCCGACGATCTCGGCGCGGTGCTGGTCATCGCGATCTTCTACACCTCACAGATCCAGTGGATGTTCCTGCTGGCCGCATCGGGCTTCCTGATCGCCCTGTTCGTCCTGAACCGGATGTGGGTCCGCGAACCGCTGCCCTATGCCCTGCTGGGCGTGGGCCTCTGGCTGTGCATCCTCGGCTCCGGGGTGCATGCCACCGTGGCGGGGGTGATCCTGGCCATGTTCATACCCGCCCGGGGCCGTTATGACACGGACACCTTCGTGGCAACGGTGCGGGGAAGCCTGGATCGGTTTGCCGGGACCGAGGGGAACCTTGGGGAGACGATCCTGCTCAACAAGGATCACCTCAACGCGGTCCACAATATCGAAATGGCCTGCCACGACGTAGCCACCCCCCTGCAGCGCCTCCAGCATGCCCTCCAGGGCTGGGTCACCTTCTTCGTCCTGCCCCTGTTTGCGCTGGCCAACGCCGGGATCGTGCTCAAGGGGTTCTCTCCGGCCGAGGCCCTCACCCACCCCGTCACCCTGGGGGTGATGCTGGGGCTGCTGATCGGCAAGCCCGTGGGGATCACCCTGTTCACCTTCGGGGCGGCCAAACTGCTCAAGGCCCCGCTGGTGGGGGGCGTCACCTGGATGCACATCCTCGGGGCCGGCATCCTGGGCGGCATCGGGTTCACCATGTCCCTGTTCATCGACGGCCTGTCGTTCACCAAGCCCGAGCTGGTGGAATCGGCCAAACTGGGCATCCTGATGGGTTCGGTAGTGGCGGCCGTCACCGGGTTGACGGTGCTCTGGTTGGCGGGTCGGAAACGGGGATGAAAGGATTGCCCGGGGTTGACTCCTCCCGGGTCCTCTTCAGGTTCATGCGCCCTTTCGCCCGCCGACCTGGCTCACGTCCGCCTGGGACAGGAGCTTTTCGATGGCCAGGTTGGTGGCCGAGTCGTAGATGGCAAACCCCACGCTCAGAGACAGCCGGTAGGGCCGCCGGTGATCCCGAAAGAACCGGGATACCCCCTCCTGGATCCGGGCGACCAGGCTCTCGGGATCCCCCGGGCCGGTCTCCAGCGCGAAAACGGCGAATTCGTCTATCCCTACCCGCCCGATTACGTCCATCTGGCGGAATGTGTTCCGGAGGATATCCGCCGTATCCAGGAGCGCCTGGTCTCCCTCCTGGTAACCGAACTCCTCGCTGATTCCGAGCATGTTGTCCAGATCCACAAAGAGGACCGTGGCCTTTTTCTTTTCTCGTTTGGCCAGCCGCAACTGTTTCGTGGAAAACTCGAGGAACCCCTTCCGGTTCAAAAGCTTTGTCATTTCATCCACGAACGAAAGGCGGTGCACATTCTCCAACTGCCGGCATCTTTCGATGGAACAGAGGATGGTGTGCAGCAGGTTTTCCGCGTTCAAGGCCCCCTTGAGCAGGTAGTCCTGGGCCCCGCCCCTGACCGCCTCGATTCCCAGGGAGGCTTCCCCGGTCTCGGTCAGCACCACCAGCGGCGTTTCCCGGACCTGCTTCCGGAGGGTGGAAAAGGTGCGGACCCCGCTGCTGTCCGAAAGAAAAAGATCCAGCAGGATCAGGTCGTACCCCTCCCGGCAGATACGCAGGGCATGGGAGAGGGTTTCCACATGGACCAGGTCGATCCGGGGCTGTTGGATCTCGCCGACGATCTCCAGGAGAAGTTCCGCGTCTTCCCGGTCGTCCTCTACCAACAGAACGCGAAAGGCGGTTCTTTCCGCTTCCATGTCTTTTGCCTCCTGTTGTCTGCACCCGGACAGCCGAAACCCTTTTTCTTATTTATAAAGGAAAACTATTCTACAATTCAAGAACAATTCTCGCTGGAGGTCCTTATTTCTTTGATGTAGGATGAGGGCATGAAGATCGATCCGTCTTACACAAAATACGTCTACTGGCTGGAACCGGGCCCGAGCACCCGGCAGCTGCCCGCGATCCAGAAAGACGGGAAACGGATCCACACCGCTAAGCACCACCCCTGTGAGGCCCTCTATCCCAGAAGGGATGTGGTGCTTGTGGAGCCCGGGATCTGGGATCTTCGGTGCTCGAGGCAGGGTTCCTGGTACCGGGCATCCGTACGGAACGGCCGGCCCCTGCTGGTCTCCAACCAACCCCTGGACGACCTTTCACCGTGGGGAATCATCACGCTGGAAGCGTTCCGCCCGCCAGGGACGGCAACGGACCAGGACGTGCTGGAGATATTGCAGGATCCCCGCATTACGGACCTTCTCCCCCCGGAATGGGGCTCCTTCTCCCCCTGGGAACGTCAGGCGATCCACCAACTCCTTCTCCAGGAGGACATTGAACGTTCCCTGCAGGAAGTCTTCTGTTACTACACCGCCAACCATATGAACTTCGTGTTTCCAAGGTTTTTTCTCTCCCGGGAAGGACATCCGGCGGTCCCCTACTCCATCCAGAATACGGCGATGGTCTGCTCCGCCTGCGTGCAGCTGTTCGGCATTCTGGGGCAGCAATACCCATTGAAGTATCACGACCCCTGCCCCCGCCACCAGAACCTGAAACGCCCGCAAGCCCCC
>CAYTRL010000180.1:0-11420 GCA_964439795.1 uncultured Thermodesulfobacteriota bacterium | reverse complement strand
CCGGGTGGCCAGGAAGCACAATATCCCCATCATCTCCGACGGAGGCATCAAGTACTCCGGGGATATCAGCAAGGCGTTGGCGGCGGGTGCGGAGACGGTGATGATCGGTGGGATGTTCGCCGGGACCGACGAGAGCCCCGGAGATCTGATCCTCTACCAGGGCAGGAGTTACAAGGCTTACCGCGGCATGGGATCCCTGGAGGCCATGAAAAAGGGGAGCCGGGACCGGTACGCGCAGGAATCCGTCACCGAGGATTTGAAACTGGTCCCGGAGGGGATCGTGGGCCGGGTGCCGTACAAGGGCCCCCTGTCGGAGAGCGTCTTTCAGTTCGTGGGGGGGCTGCGGTCCGGCATGGGTTATGTGGGATGCAGCACCATCCCGGAACTGCGGGAAAAGGCCCGGTTCGTGCGCATCACCGCCGCAGGATTTCGTGAAAGCCACGTGCACGATGTGATCATCACCAAGGAAGCACCCAACTACCGGCTGGAATAGGTTGCTGATCCACAACATCTAAGCTCTTGTGCAGATTTTCGAACTCCGCTCCGAGGTTCGCGGGGACAGACTCCGCAGACGGGGGGCGGCCTTGGAAGCAGGTTCTTTCTCTCCTTGCAAGGGAGTCGGCGCGTGACCGCCCACAATGGAACATCGAACGAACCCAGACTCCGGGGCGCCATTCTGATCCTGGACTTCGGTTCCCAGTACACACAGTTGATCGCCCGGAGAGTCCGGGAACAGAACGTGTACTGTGAAATTCATCCTTACAGCCTGCCTCTGGAAACGATCCGGCAGATGGAGCCCTCGGGAATCATCCTGTCCGGGGGGCCCGCCAGCATCTACCAGGAGAACGCACCCCGGGGAGATGCCGTCCTCCTGGATGAACCGGTGCCTGTGCTGGGCATCTGTTACGGCATGCAGTGGATCGCCCAGGCAAGCGGCGGCAGGGTGGTGCCGGGGGAGACGCGCGAATACGGGTTTGCGGAGATCCGACTCGAGGAGGACAGTGACCTGTTTCACGGTCTGGGGGGGGCAGGGGGCCAGCTAACAGTGTGGATGAGCCATGGGGACAGGATCGAGTCGCTGCCGGAAGGGTTCCGGGCCCTGGCCCAGAGCCGGGGTGCCCCGTTCGCCGCATGCTGCCACCCGGACAGGAACCTGTTCGGCCTGCAGTTCCATCCGGAGGTCCACCACACCCCGCAGGGGGAGGAGATCCTGCGGAACTTCCTGTTCCGGATTTGCCGTTGCCGCCCCGACTGGACCATGCAGTCGTTTATCGAAAGCAACATCCGTTCCCTCCGGGAGACGATCCGCGATGGGAAGGTGATCTGTGCCCTCAGCGGAGGCGTGGACTCTTCGGTGGTGGCGGTCCTTCTGCACCGGGCCATCGGAGACCAGCTGCATTGCATCTTCGTGGACAACGGGTTGTTGCGGGAGAACGAAGGCCAGGGGGTTCGGGAGGTGTTCCAGGGGCACTTCGGGATCCCCCTTATTTACGTGGATGCGGCGGAACGGTTCGTGAGAAAGCTCCGAAAGGTGGAGGACCCGGAGAAGAAGCGGCGTATCATCGGCCGGGAGTTCATCCGTATCTTCGAGGAGAAGACCGAGGAGTGCCGCGGCGCGCGTTTCCTGGCCCAGGGGACCCTGTACCCCGACGTGATCGAGAGTGTTTCCCTGAAAGGGCCGTCCGCGGTGATCAAGACCCATCACAACGTGGGCGGGCTCCCGGACGACATGGACCTGACGCTTGTGGAACCCCTTCGGGAACTGTTCAAGGACGAGGTGCGGCTTGTGGGCAAGGAACTGGGGCTGCCCGACGAGATCGTCCAGCGGCAGCCGTTCCCCGGACCGGGCCTGGCGGTCCGTATCCTGGGGGAGGTGACCGAGGAACGCCTGCGCGTCCTGCGGAAGGCGGACAGCGTCGTCCGCCAGGAGATCCGGAAAGCGGGCCTGTACGAGTCGATCTGGCAGGCCTTTGCCGTTCTCCTGCCGATCCGGACCGTGGGGGTCATGGGAGACGAACGCACCTACGAGCACGTGATCGCCGTGCGTGCGGTGCACAGCCGGGACGGCATGACCGCAGACTGGGTCCGTCTTCCGCAGGAGGTGCTTGCCACGGTTTCCAACCGGATCATCAACGAGGTGCAGGGCGTGAACCGGGTGGTGTACGACATCTCTTCCAAACCCCCGAGTACCATCGAATGGGAGTAGCCCTGAAGGCCGTTTTCCGTGCACATACGGAAACGACCTCCTGACAGGAGATGGACATGGCCGGGAAAGAGTTCATCCACCTTCACCTTCACTCGGAATACAGCCTGCTGGACGGATGCATCCGGATCGGGGCCCTGTGTGAAAAGGCCCGGGAATGGAACATGCCCGCCGTGGCCCTCACGGACCACGGGAACATGTTCGGTGCGGTGGAGTTTTACCAGAAAGCGGAAAAATGCGGCTTGAAACCGATTCTGGGCTGCGAGGTCTACGTGGCAAAGGGGAGCCGGACGGACCGTTCCCCGCAGCGCATCTCCGATACCGCAAACCATCTTCTGCTGCTGGTGGAGAACCGGGAGGGGTATGAGAACCTGTGCCGCCTGGTGAGCGCCGCGTACCTGGAGGGCTTCTATTACCGGCCTCGAATTGACAAAGAACTGCTGCGGGAATGCCACGGCGGCCTGATCGCCATGAGTGCCTGTCTCGCCGGGGAGATCCCCCGCCTGATCCTGGGCAACGAACCCGGCAAGGCACGGGAGGTGGCGGCGGAGTACCGCGAGATTTTCAACGACGACCGCTTCTACCTGGAGGTTCAGGACAACGGGATTCCGGAGCAAAAACAGGTCAACGAGGCCCTCATCGATCTCTCCCGCGATCTGTCCCTCCCCCTCATCGCCACCAACGATTGCCACTACCTGGATCGAGGCGATGCGAAAAGCCACGATGTTCTTTTGTGCATCCAGACCAACAAGCTGCTCGAAGATGTGAACCGGCTCAAGTTTTCCACGGATCAGTTTTTCGTAAAGAGCCCGGAAGAGATGTGGGCGGCCTTCGGCCACGTCCCGGAAGCCCTGCGCAACAGCCTGGTGATCGCCGAGAGGTGTGACTTCCGGATGGAGTTCGGGAAGTATCAGCACCCGCGGTTCGATATTCCTGAAAAGGAAACGCTGGAGAGCTACCTGGAGAAGAAGGTCCGGGACGGGTTCGCGGACCGCATGAAGGAGAAGTCCCGCCGGGAAGGGGCCCCGGTGAACGAGCAGACCATGCACGTTTATCGGGAACGGCTCGAATCCGAGCTGGCGATCATCCAGCGGATGGGCTTTGCCGGTTATTTCCTCATCGTCTACGATTTCATCAAGGTTGCCCGGAATCGGGGCATCCCGGTGGGACCCGGTCGCGGGTCGGCGGCCGGCAGCCTGGTGGCCTACGCTCTGGGAATTACGAACATCGACCCGCTGCCTTACAACCTGATCTTCGAACGGTTCCTGAACCCGGAACGGATCAGCATGCCGGACATCGATGTGGACTTCTGCGAGGCGCGCAGGGAAGAGGTCATCCAATACGTGGTGGAGAAGTACGGCGGGGAGAAGAACGTGGCCCGGATCATCACCTTCGGAAAGATGAAGGCCCGGGCCGTGGTGCGGGACGTGGGGCGGGTGATGGGGATGCCCTATGGGGACGTGGACAAGCTGGCCAAGATGATACCGGAAGGGCCCAAGGTGGACCTGGAAAAGGCCCTGAGCAGCGAACCGCAGTTGCAGGAGGTCCAGGAGAAGGATCCCCGGGCCCGGGAACTGTTCGGCTATGCCCGGAAGTTGGAGGGACTCTGTCGGCATGCATCCACGCACGCCGCGGGAATCGTGATCTCCAGCCGCTCCCTGGAAAATCTGACACCCCTGTACAAGGATGCGAAAACCGGGGTGGTGTCCACCCAGTTTTCCATGAAACCGCTGGAAAAACTGGGATTGATCAAGTTCGATTTTCTCGGGCTGAAAACCCTCACGGTCATTCAGAACGCCATGGAACTCGTGGAGAGGAACACCGGCGAGCAGATCAACATGAACGAAATCCCTCTGGAGGACTCGGCCACCTACGAGCTTCTGGCCCGGGGAGACACGGACGGGATTTTTCAGCTGGAAAGCTCGGGGATGCGGGAGCTCCTGGTTCAACTGAGACCGGAAAACTTCGAGGAGATCATCGCGCTCGTGGCCCTGTACCGTCCGGGACCGCTCCAGAGCGGCATGGTCACCGATTACATCAAGCGGAAGCACGGGAAAGCGAAGATCCGGTTTCCCCACCCCGCACTCCGGGAGACGCTGCAGGACACCTACGGCGTGATCGTCTATCAGGAGCAGGTGATGAAAATCGTCACCGAAATCGCCGGGTTTTCCATGGGGGAAGCCGACGTGCTGCGCCGTGCCATGTCCAAGAAAGACCGGAAGGAGATGGACCTGTTGAGCGAAAGCTTCCTGAAGGGGGCCGCCAACAAGGGGGTAAGCCGGGACAAGGCGAAAGAGATTGTTTTTCTGATCGAGCAGTTTGCGGAGTACGGGTTCAATAAATCCCACAGTGCCGCCTACGCCCTGGTGGCGTACCAGACCGCTTACCTGAAAACGCACTACCCGGTGGCCTACCTCGCAGCGCTGCTCACGTCGGAAAAGGACCGCACCGACAAACTCATGCGCTACATCCACTACTGCCGGGACAGCAACATCCCCGTGGACCCGCCGGATGTCAATGAGAGCGCACGGGATTTTCTGGCCACCTCCGAGCGGATCCGGTTCGGACTCGGCGCGGTGAAGAACATCGGGGAGGCGGCGCTGGAATCGATCCTGGCGGCGCGCAGCGGGGAAGGCCCCTTCCAGTCGCTTTTCGATTTCTGTTCCCGCGTGGACCTGAAGAAGGTGAACAAGCGTGTGATCGAGTCCCTGATCAAATCCGGTGCCTTCGACAGCCTCTCCAAGGGGTGGCGTGCCTCCCTGCTCCTGAGGCTGGAAGAGGCCATGGAGCGGAGCAACCGGTTGCAGGCCGAGCGGGAATCCGCGCAGGGAAGCCTGTTCGACGTGGGGCTTGCCCCGGTGGACCCTCCGGAAGAGCCCGATGACGATGACGTGCCGGATACGGAAGAGTGGTCGTTTTCAGAGCGCCTTTCCTACGAAAAGGAAGCGATCGGGTTCTACCTGACCGGTCACCCCCTGAGAGAGTTCAAGGGGGACTTGGAGCGCTGTGGCGTGGTCAACACGCAGCATCTCCAGGAGATGCCCGGGGGAAGCGAGGTCACCGTGGGTGGCTTTATCAGTGCTCGAAAGGAGATCCAGACCAAGAAAGGCGACAAGATGGCCTTTCTCACGCTGGAAGATGAGATGGGAAGGCTGGAGATCATTGTCTTTCCCGATGTTTACAGGCAGGGCGCCATCTACCTGACAGAGGATGAACCGATCGTCGTGGAGGGAACCCTGGAGGTGACCGAAGAAGCCGTGCCGGAAGAGGATGGTGAGGAGGCGAAAAGGAGGGCGGAACCCCGGAGGTCGGGGATCAAGATGGTGGCATCGAAAATCCTCCCGCTCCGAGAGTTTCGATATGCAGACAAGAGCAGCATCCATCTGGCATTGAGCCGGAAGAGCGCAACAAGGGACAAGCTGGAAGAGTTGCGGGATATCCTTCTGGATTTCCGGGGTCCCTGCAGGACCTATCTCCACCTGGTGGATCCGGATCTGGGAGAGGTGACGATTCAGGCGTCTGAAGATTTTTCGGTAAGGCCCTGCTCGGAACTGGTCGATAAAGTAGACAGGCTTTTTGGAGAAAGCGTCGTCTTTGGCTGACTTAAATAATTAAAAAACATATTATTAATAAATGGTTAATAAGCAAATGAAAAGTATCACATTATGTTTACTTGTCTGGGTTTCTTTGATGTTTTACCCGGGGTTTTTCCTTGGGGAAACCTCCTGCTTCATTGCACGGGTTCACGCGGAGGATGAAGGGGACAGGATCGTGGTAGAGGGGGAGGGGGAGGCGGAGATCGGGGAGCAGGATTTCGGCAGGGCCAGAAAAAAGGCGCTGAACCTGGCCAAGACAACCGCCTTTTCCAAGGCCTTGGCAGAGTGCGCTCCGGTGCCTTTGTCCCTTTCGGAACAGCAGGTTTTGCTGAGCGAACTGATCCCCAGGATCAACGAGTTCCTGGTCCAGTATCGTTTCGAGGAGATGCCGGCGGCGGGCGTGATGTTCGTCACCGTGGAGGCGGTTTTTTCCCGTTCTTCCTTTCGCGAGGAGTTCCGCAAGAGAGGGCTTTTCCTCGGGCAGGGGGAATCCCAGGAGGAACCGACGGAGATCTTTCTCACGCTGCAGGGCATCCAGTCGATCCGAGCCTATCGCGATATTCTCCGGGAACTCCCCCGCAGGATGGAACAGATCCAGTCCCTGGTGCCTTATGAGATTTACGGGGATGAACTGGTCCTCAAAGCGATGGCCCGCGGCGACGATGGCACATTGGAATCCGCCGTCCGGCATGCCCTGACGGAGATGGCACCCTGGGGGTCCACCCGGGGCGACGCGGTGACCATCTCCATTTCCACAATTCCGCCCGGCAAAGCGCCGGTCGAGGAGCCTGCCGCACCCGAGGGTGCCCCCCAGGAAAACGTGACGCCCGGAACCTCCCGGTGAGCAATCCGCTGACAGCGCTCCCCCCCCAAGAGACACGCATGAAAAGGAACGCCCTCCGAATCGCTGACGTGGAAGCTGCGTTGGCAAGGAAAACAGGGCTTAAGCCGGGCGACCGGGTTGTGCGGGTCAATGGAAGACCCGTTCAGGATGAACTGGATTTCCGTTTTTTCACCGCTGGGGACCGGGCATCCCTGGAGGTGTCGTACTCTTCCGGGGACGCCTGTCGACGGATCCCCGTCACCGGGGAAGAGTCCAGGCAGCTATCCTTTGCCCCCATGCAAACCCGCCGCTGTCGGAACCGGTGTCTGTTCTGTTTTGTGGATCAGATGCCCCCCGGTCTCCGGAAGACCCTTTACGTCAAAGACGAGGATATCCGGTTCTCTTTTCTTTACGGGAACTACGTGACCCTGTCCTCCGTCACGGACGGGGATCTGGAACGGATACGGCGGATGCGGATGAGCCCGCTCTACGTTTCCGTCCATGCCACCGATCCAAAAGTGAGGAATACGCTTCTGGGCCGGAAAAACAGCCGGGACATCCTGGAAACCATCGACACGTTGACCCGGTGGGGCATCACATTGCATACCCAGGTGGTCCTGTGTCCCGGGATCAATGACGGCCGTGTCCTGGAGAAAACCCTCCGGGACCTGGTCCGGTTCCATCCGGGGTTGGCCTCCGTCGCCGTTGTTCCCGTGGGGTTGACCCGGTTTCGAAGAACCAACCATCTTGCGCCGCTGCGGGCAGTGGGCAAGATGGATTCCATTAGAATCATAAAGAAAATCGAAGCATTGAAAACAGAATGGGCCGGGGTTCATCCCGATCCGTTCCTGATGCTTGCAGACGAATTTTACGAGAAATCCGGCATGGATTTCCCTTCGATCCGGGAGTACGGCGACCTGCCTCAACTGGAAAACGGGGTCGGAATGATCCCGTTTTTCCTCCGTCAATGCGAGGAGAGCCGGAAGAAAAAACGCCGGGAGGTTCCCGTGTCTGAGACCCCCGGTCCGTTTCTGGTTATTACCGGGGAACTGGCTGCCCCCCACGTTCGACCCTACATCCGGTGGATGGCGAGGAAAACGGGTGTGACGCTGAACCTGGTGACGGTGAAAAACCGTTTTTTCGGAAAACGGGTGAACGTAGCGGGTTTACTTACGGGACATGACGTGATCCGGCAGGTGGAAGAGGGGGGGCACCGGGAGAGCGTGCTTCTGGTGCCGGATGTCATGCTGAATCCAGAAAACGGCCGTTTTCTGGACGATGTTACCTTGAGAGACCTGGAACGGACCCTGGGGGGGACCGTGTTGAGCTTCCCTCCGGACCCGGAAGGTTTCGAGAAGGTCCTGGGAAATATCGCAATGGCCGGGGTGCGAAAAAGAAAATCTGATCCAATGGTTGACTGATCAAAGCAAACTTGTTATTTTATATTGTCTTTTCAGTGATACGTCACGCGGTTTCCAGAACGGGGTACAGGCACGTAGCTCAGGGGAATGAGCACTACCTTGACACGGTAGGGGTCGGCGGTTCAAATCCGCCCGTGCCTACCATTCCTTTTTCGATTCCGGAACCCCTTTTCTTCCAGGTGTTTCCGTCGTTTATTTCAGGGGATGGTTGACCGGTTCTTGCATCCCCATGAAGACGGATGCGGGATCCGTTCATCCCTCATCATCTGCGGGCGCGTGCGTCTCGGTTCGTTTTCTTTCCGATCGGTACAAGGGGCACCCTGCGGCGGATGCTGCAGAAAGGATGCCTCTGTTTTTTTCCTGTTCTGGTTTGTAAAAACTGGAACAGGTGCAGGATCACTGTCATGAACCGTCCGATGAAAACCAGCGAGCAAATCGAGATCCGGGCAGGCGGGAACCCTCCCCGATCCTACGCTCCGGGTGTTCGTGTGCGCGAGGTCCTTTCCGAGCAGAAATTGCTCGTGGGGAGGGAAACCGTGGCGGCACGGTTCAACGGTGAACTCGTGGATCTGGAGGCCCCCCTCTTCGAGGGAGGAGAATTGAGCGTTGTTTCCGTTCAGTCGCCCGAAGGCATGGAAATCCTTCGCCACAGTACGGCGCATCTCATGGCGTCCGCCGTTCGGGAGATCTTTCCGGAAACAAAGATCGCCATCGGCCCCGCCATCGACAGCGGGTTCTATTATGATTTCGACCGACCGGAACCGTTCAAGCCGGAGGATCTGATCCGGATCGAAAAAAAGATGAAGGAAATCCGCTCCCGCAAACAACCTTTCGAACGGGAACTCATGGCGCGGGAAGAGGCCGGGAAGCTGTTTCTCGAGGAGGGGGAACGGTATAAGCTGGAACTCCTGGACGGGATCCCTGACGGGGATGTGTCCCTATACAAACTGGGGGAGTTTACGGACCTGTGTCGAGGCCCTCACGTGCCCGGCGCCTCTTGGCTCAACGCCTTCAAACTGACCAGCGTGGCCGGCGCATACTGGAAGGGCGATGAGCGTTTGCCCATGCTGCAGAGGATCTACGGCACGGCCTTTCCCACGAAGGAGGGGCTCCGGGAATATCTGCACCTGCTCGAGGAGGCGAAAAAGCGGGATCACCGAAAGCTGGGGAAGGAACTCGATCTGTTCTCGATTCCCGAGGACGTGGGACCGGGCCTGGTGTGCTGGCACCCACGCGGGGCCAGGGTGCGGACCCTCATCGAGAATTTCTGGCGGGAAGAGCACGACCGGAACGGATACGAGATCCTGTATACGCCTCACATGGCCAAGATCCATCTGTGGGAGGTCAGCGGGCACACCGGGTTCTACAAGGAGAACATGTTTTCTCCCATGGATGTGGAAGGGCAGCAGTACCTGGTCAAACCCATGAACTGTCCTTTTCACATCCAGATCTTCAAGAGCCGTCTCCAAAGCTACCGGGACCTGCCGAAACGATGGGCGGAACTGGGGACGGTGTACCGGTACGAACGTTCCGGTGTGCTTCACGGGTTGCTTCGCGTGCGCGGGTTCACCCAGGACGATGCCCATATCTTCTGCCGCCCTGATCAGTTGGAGGCGGAGATCGAGCGTGTCATCGAGTTTACCCTGTTCGTGCTGAGAACCTTCGGGTTCCAGGCGTTCGATGTGTATCTGAGCACCCGGCCGGAAAAGTACGTGGGTTCCCTGGAAAACTGGGAAGAGGCAACGGAAGCGCTGAAAACCTCCCTGGAAAAGATCGGCCTGGGGTTCGAGATCGATCCGGGGGAGGGGGTGTTCTACGGGCCCAAGATCGATATCAAGATCCGGGATTCCCTGGGGCGGCAGTGGCAGTGTTCCACCATCCAGGTGGACTTCAACCTGCCGGAGCGGTTCGATCTGCATTTCGTGGGGGAGGACGGGGCGCGGCATCCGGTCATCATGATCCACCGTGCGTTGATGGGTTCCCTGGAGCGGTTCTTCGGCTGCCTGGTCGAGCATTACAACGGCGCCTTCCCTCTCTGGCTGGCGCCGGAACAGGTCACGGTCCTGCCTATCACGGAACGGGTGCACGGCTACGCCGGAAAGCTGGTGGACCTTCTCGACGCGGCGGGGATCCGCGTGACGTCGGATTTTCGAAACGAAAAGCTGGGCCTCAAGATTCGAGAGGCGCAGCTGAGAAAGATACCGTACATGATCGTCCTGGGAGACCGGGAAGCGGAGGAGAAGACGGTTTCCGTACGCAGTCGTACCGGGGAGAACCTGCCCCCGATGACATTGGATGATTTTTTACGCAGGGTGAAGGAGGAGAACCAAACCCGCAAGACGGGAGCCTGTTGAGGTCCCGGAGGAGAGGCGAAACTTGTTTAAGGACAAGAGAAAGAAAGAGGAGGATTTAACAAGAATCAATACCGATATCCGGGCGAAAGAGGTTCGCCTGATCGATCCGGAAGGCGAACAGCTTGGAATCATCGTCCGCGAAGAGGCTTTGCGCATAGCGGAGGGGTTCGAACTGGACCTGGTCGAGGTCGCGCCGAACTCCAACCCGCCGGTATGCCGGATCATGGATTATGGAAAGTTCCGATACCAGCAATCGAAGAAGGTCAAGGATGCCAAGAAGAAGCAGACGGTCATCCAGGTCAAGGAAGTGAAGTTTCGCCCCAAGACGGACGAACACGATTTGCAGTACAAGATGGCGCATATCAAACGGTTTCTCTCCGAGGGGAACCGGGCGAAGGTCACGATCCAGTTTCGTGGAAGGGAAATCGCAAACCCCAGCATGGCCAACCGGGTGGTCCAGGCCATCCTGGAAGGGATGGAGGGGATCGGAATCGTGGACCAGCAGCCGAAGATGGAAGGGCGACGCATGACGTTCGTGCTCCGACCCGCCGCCTCGAGCAAATCTTAAGCCGTTGTCGGTGCGGGAAACCGTGAATAGGAAGCCGGGAAACGGAGAGCGAACCCGGGCGACCTGCCCGAAGTGCGAGGAGAAAAGAGATGCCAAAAATCAAGACCAACCGGAGTGCGCATAAGCGTTTTCGCATCACCGGCACGGGAAAGGTGCGGAGAAACAAGGCGTACACGAGTCACATTCTCACGAAAAAATCGCGGAAGAGGAAGCGGAATCTGCGCCATTCCACGATCATGGATTCGGCGGATCAGGGACGGGTGAAAAAACTGATCCCGTACAAGTAGCGAGGCCCCTCTGACGCCGGACGCGGTCCGGAGTATGACGGGAAGAACCCGGAGTATTATTTTGAGGAAAGCTTTGGGCGTTGCGGGGGCCCCTCCGTCACCGCCCGAGAGGATGAAAAGGAAAGAGACATGTCCCGCGTGAAAAGAGGTAACACCGCCCGCCGCAGA
>CAYTRL010000179.1:0-11420 GCA_964439795.1 uncultured Thermodesulfobacteriota bacterium | reverse complement strand
CCCCAAACGCACCCACCCCCGTCCCCCCGCCGCGTACCTCCAACCGGGGCAGGGGGCCCACCGCCGCGGGCGCGGCCACGGGGGGGGGGAACGCCGGACAACGGAACCGCATCCTCGCCACCGGAGACCCGTTATCCTCCAGGGACGCTTCCCGCAGGCGCCCCCGGGACTGGAACGTCATCGTGCCGAGCCGTTTCGGATTCAGCCAGTTTTCCTTGCCGCTCTCCAGGGAATCCCGCGAGTCTACCCAGATGTGGGTGATGGAGTATCCTGTTCTCCCGCCGACCCTTACGCGGGCCGGCATGTAAAGGAGCTCCTCGTAAGGTCCCACCGGTGAATCGGTGTAGTGGACCCACATCAGGGCCCCCAGCGTGACCCCCTTGCGGGACCGGATCTGAAAACCATCCGGCACCAGGTCCCTGACCTCATCTACGGGGCTCAACATCAGCTGAATGATCGATTCCCCGCGCAAAGACCAGGGGGCCGGGACGATCGACGGGCCAGGCATCGGCTCTCCCCTCCGTTCCGGTCAACCTTTCTCGTTTTCAACCTCTGTATCCTGGACCTCGAAGAGCATGCGGGCCGCTTCCCCCTCATCCAGGTCAAACCACTCCTCGTATGCGTCCGCCACGGCAAAGACCGGCCCTCCCCGGATATTCAGGCACACCATCTTGTCCACCTGGGGAAGCATAAAGTGGACCGTTCTCTGTGACGCGGTGGGGGCGGCGACCAGTATGTGACTTGCCTCCTGCAGCCGAACATACTCCACCGCGGCCAGCATGGTGTACCCGGTGGCCAAACCGTCGTCCACCAGGACCACCTGCCGGTTTTTCAATTCGGGCTCCGGCCGTTTTTTCCGGAACAGGCGGGTCCGCTGTTTCAGGACCCGGCGGGTTTCGTCCACCTGGATGTTGATCTCTTTCGCAGTAAGCTTCAGATCTTCCAGAATCCGCTCGTGCAGCAGGACCTCCCCGTCCGGTCCGATAGCCCCGAACCCGGCCTCGATGTTTCCGGGAATCGCAATCTTTCGGGCCACCAGGACATCCAGGGGAAGACGGGTCTCTCGGGCGACAGGGCAGGCTACGGGGATTCCACCGGCCGGGATGGCAAGCACAATGCCGGTAGGTTCGATCAGGGCCCGTAAACGATCCGCCAGCATCTCTCCGGCTTCGGCCCGGCCCGGGAACACACCGGTCTTTCCTCGCAGATCGGGATCTTCAATTAAATTGTCCATTCACACCTGTCCTTGCAGGCTGCTAAAAAAGGACTTGTTATCGCCCTGCTTGGCACCTTGCCATTGGCGGGGTTCGTCCGGGGGTTTCAAAATTTCAGAATCCTCCAAGGAAATCAAGTCGACACGAATTTCACGCCGGCTTCGTAACTCTCCTGAAACGCCGTGGGATGGTCCCGGATGTCCCCTTTTGCATCGTATCCCCTGTACAGGAGTTCCCCGTCGTAGGAAGCGTCGATGGCATCGAAGAAATACCGGATCGTGAGGCAGACCCCTTCGAAGATCCGCTTTCCCCGGGTGGCGCCCACCGAGATGAAGAAGCCTTTCCGGGCGGGGGGCGTTCCCTCCTTGTTTTCGTTCGTCTTCTTCATCATATACTTCCGCGCCCAGAAGGACTGGGATCGGTCGATCACCGCTTTTGCCTGGGCAGGGACACTGTAAAAATAGATCGGGGACGCGAGCACAACCAGCCGGCATCTCTCCAGGGCGGCATAGACCTCCTCCATGCCGTCCTCCACCACACACTTGCCCGTCTCATCGCAGCCACCGCAGGCGCGGCATCCGGTCGTCTCGATTTTCGACGTGAAGATCCGTTCCACGCTGGCTCCGGCCGCCTCACATCCCCGCAGGAACTCCTCGAGAAGAAGGTCCGTGTTCCCTTTTCTGCGCGAACTGCAGAAAAGGGCCAGCACACTCGGCGTGGAGGATACGCTTGACGGTTCGATGATCATCCCTCCTTGTACACGTTGTCGTCGTATTCCCGCTCGAGCCGGAGCTTATGGGAGGCTTCCTCCTGAGCCAGAACTTCAAAGATTTTCTTGATTTCCGGAACGGAAGCGTACAACTCCGCCAGGTCCGAGTACAGATCGAAAGCGGCCCTTTCCCGCTTGGCGGCGAAGAGCAGAATGTCCTGATAACTGGAATCAGGCTCCAGGTGCACATCCACCAGGTAATCGGAGATCTTGAGATCCTCGGGCGGTTTCAAAGACTGTCCGGAAAAATATTTCTGGTCGAGCTTCTGGAGTTTTGTCTTGTGGCCGAGCTCCATGTCGGCCAGTTCCTGGAACATGATCTTGCCGGCCGGGCTCTGCGTCCGGGCCGCCAGGTCCGAGTAGAATCCCACGGCTTCCTGTTCCTTGCCGATGGCGAACTCGATGATCTCGCTGTACAGCGACTCTGCATCCATTTTCGTGAGCCTCCTTTCCTCTCGCAATAACATTCGCAGGGGCATCATCACACCCCGTCCCGCGGTACCCGGGGCCCCGGCCGCGACCGGCCTTCTTTCTTGTCACATTCCAGAAACCGGGAAGGCTTTCCCGGCTTGTTTCAGTCCATATTATGATAACCGGGAATCCGTTTAAAGATCTCCCCGGCCAGATAGAACGATCCGCAGCAGAGGATACAGTCTTCCGGTGCGGATCGGCGGCGCGCATCTTCCAGGGCCGCCCCCGGGTCCCGGGTCAACACGACCTCCGCCTGCGGGCGGATTTCCAGGATCCGGTCCCGGATCCCGGCGGGATCCTCCAGGCGGGGAAAATCGAAGGTGGTCAGGGTCCAGCGGTCCGCATCATGCACAAGAGTTCTCAGCATGGCCGAGACGTCCTTGTCCGAGGCACAGGCAAACAGAATGTGCAGGGCACCGTACCGGAGCTCCGCCCGGACGGTCTGCAGAAGAACGCTCATCGACACAGCGTTGTGCGCCACGTCCACCACCAGCAGCGGGTGCCGGGACAACACCTCGATCCGTCCGGGCTGGCGGGCTTCTTTCAGCGCCTGCCGGACCTGTTCCGGTTCCGGCAGGGTCCCCCGGGTCTTGTCCATGAAGAGCTCGGCCGCGGCAACGGCCGCGGCGGCGTTCTCACGCTGGTGTCTTCCCAGAGCCGACAGGGCCAGATCCGGATAGACCGCGCGGGGCGTGCGTACCGTGAACCCCGAGGCGACGCCGCGGCCAGCCTCCTCCATGGTGATCTGCTCACCGACCAGGAGAAGGTCCGCCTCCATCTTCATGCAGGTGGCTGTAATCACGACGCGGGCCTCTCCCTCCTGGGGATGGGAGATGACCGGGACGCCGGGCTTCACGATCCCGGCCTTCTCGGCGGCGATCAGGTCGATCGTCTCCCCCAGCTTCTCCGTGTGGTCCAGTCCCAGCCGGGTGATCACGGAGACATCCGGGAGAAAAACGTTGGTGGAATCCAGACGCCCTCCCAACCCCACCTCCATAACCGCAGCCTCCACCCCCCGGGAACGGAAGTGAAGGAACCCCACCGTGGTCAGGATGTCGAAAAACGTGGGGGGCTGAGGATCCTCCTGCAACTCCAGCAGCGCGGACCTCATCTCGTTCATCCAGGCCAGAAACTCCTCCCGCTTCATGGCGCGGCCCGACACACGGATCCTCTCCTCCTTGTTTATGAAGTGGGGGGAGGTAAACAGCCCCGTGGACAATCCGTGTGCCCGAAGGATGGCCTCTACGAAGACGGCCGTAGACCCCTTCCCCTTGGTGCCTGCCAGATGAACTCCCTGAAGCTCCAGGTGGGGATCCCCGACACGCTTCAGCAGCCGCCGGATCCGGGAAAGGTCGAACAGGTCGTCGGGATACCGGGTTCCCTTGACCATCTGCTCGTAATCCGTGAAACGGCAGAGGAATTCCTCCGCTTCTTCGTAAGAGGTGAATGTTCCCCGGGGGAAGGGGGCCCGGGAATCAGGGTTGGAGGTGGGAGGCATGTCCTTCGGGCTCACAAGACGTTCGGGTGGCGGTTCTCGGGATCTGGGTTCGGAAAGAAATGTTACTCGTTGGATGCAGGAAATCGGGTTACGTTTCCAGCGGGCGTAACCGGTATGTTCCTATACTATTCCCCGGCCCGCCAAGTCAACAGCACTTGAGGGCACTTGGCGGAGCTATACAACAGAATCAGAGACCGGTTCCGGAAGATGGGGGGGTCAGGTAAAGATGGGGGGGTCAGGTCTTCATTCTACATTTTTCTCGTGGATGCCGTGCGGGACAACTTGTTCGGATAGACGAAAATGTAGAATGAAGACCTGACCCCAGCTTTGTCATTTTTTGCGAACGCGGTCCGAATATGATATGCACGTTCTTCGTCCATCAGAACCCACCGGCCCCAACCCGATCTATATCGAAAACGTGGGCTCACCCGCGCCTGGAATGGAGGAACCTATCATGGCCGATCTTCTCTGGAAACCGTCCGAGCAAAAGGTCCAGCAGTCGAACCTGACCCGGTTCATCTCGTCCGTCAACCAGAAATACGGCCTGGAGATTCCAGATTTTCCATCCCTCTATTCGTGGTCCGTGGAGAACATCCCGGAATTCTGGGCCGCCGTGTGGTCTTTCGGTGAGGTGATCGCCTCGGAACCGTGCCGGGAAGTGGTTCAAGATCAGGATAAAATGCCCGGCGCAAAATGGTTCCAGGGGGCCCGGATGAACTTTGCCGAAAACCTCCTTCGGTTCCGCGACGACCGGGAAGCCATCATCTTCAAGAGCGAGGCCCGGGAACCCGAGCGCATCACCTACCGGGAACTGTACGAACAGGTGGGGCGGCTGGCCCGATCCCTGCAAGAATGCGGGGTCACGGCGGGCGACCGGGTGGCCGGTTACATGCCCAACCGGATCGAAACCGTTGTGGCCATGCTGGCCGCCACGAGCCTGGGCGCCATCTGGTCCTCCTGCTCCCCGGATTTCGGTATCCAGGGGGTCCTGGACCGGTTCGGCCAGATTGAACCCAAGGTGATCTTCACGCCGGACGGGTATTTCTACAACGGAAAGGCCTTTGATTCCCTGGGACGCATCGAGAAGGTCCTGGAAAAAATCCCCTCCATCGAACGCGTGGTTGTGGTGCCGTACACAAACCCTCATCCCGACGTCGCCTCTCTTCGCAACGCCGTGCTTTTCGATGATTTTCTTGCATCCGAGGCCCCTGCCGAGATCCCGTTCGCGCAGCTCCCGTTCGACCATCCCCTCTACATCATGTACTCATCCGGCACCACAGGGGTCCCCAAATGCATCGTACACGGCGCCGGCGGCACACTGCTCCAGCACCTGAAGGAACTCATGCTGCACACCGACCTGAAACGGGAAGACACCATCTTCTACTTCACCACATGCGGCTGGATGATGTGGAACTGGCTGGTCAGCTCCCTGGCAGTGGGCGCCCGGATGGTGCTGTTCGACGGATCTCCCTTTTTCCCGGACTATCGGGTTCTCTGGCAGCTGGCTCAGGACGAGAAAATATCCGTATTCGGGACCAGCGCCAAGTACCTCTCCGCCCTTCAGAACGAAGGCGGCCGGCCGGGACGGGAATTCGACCTGGGACCGCTCCGGGCCGTCCTGTCCACCGGCTCCCCTCTTTCGGTGGAGGGCTTCCGTTATGTATACGACGATATAAAGAAGGACCTCTGCCTTTCCTCCATATCGGGCGGAACGGACATCATATCCTGCTTCGCCCTTGGCAACCCCGTCGGCCCGGTCTACGAAGGGGAGCTTCAGTGCCGCGGGCTGGGCATGAAGGTGGAGGTGTTCGATGAAACAGGGAACAGCGTATCCGGCGAGAAGGGTGAGCTTGTCTGCACCGCGCCGGCCCCCTCCATGCCGATCTATTTCTGGAACGACCCGGACCAGAAGAAATACCGGGCCGCCTACTTCGAGAGGTACCCCAACATCTGGCACCACGGGGACTATGCGGAGCTCACCGAGCACGGGGGCATGATCATCTATGGCAGGTCGGATGCGACCCTGAACCCCGGGGGCGTGAGGATCGGCACCGCGGAGATCTACCGGGTCGTGGAAACCATGCCGGAGATCAAGGACAGCCTCGTGGTGGGACAGAACTGGGAGGACGACGTCCGGGTGATCCTGTTCGTAGTGCTCAACGAGGGAAGCGATCTGGCGGAAGAACAGAAGAAACAGATCAAGAAAGCGATCCGGGAACAGTGCACTCCGCGTCACGTACCGGCCCGGATCATCCCTGTCGCGGATATCCCGCATACACTGAACGGAAAGAAGGTGGAACTGGCCGTCCGGAAGATCATCCACAATGAACCCGTGCTGAACCGGGACGCACTGGCCAACCCCGAAGCCCTGGACCTGTACCAGGACCTGAAAGAACTGAAAAACTGACCTTTTTCCGATCCGAAACGGAAAAAAGGTGGAGGCTTCCGGCCGGCCGCGGTTTGTCAAAGCAGACAGCGTCCCTCTTTCCCTGCGTCTGTTCATTGGTTTCCTACAATATATAGTGTATCGCAGGAGCAGGGTTTCCAGATATAGTTGTCATCCGGCTACACCGGGTAACCACCGTTCTCAGCAGGGAAAACCCCCCGGAGCGACTGCTCTTTTGCTTGCAAACCGGTTGACTTTCTGCTAGAGTGTCGAGGATTGAATGAAGAGTCATTCATTTTTTCCGTGCGACGCACGGCCCGCAACATTCATGTTGCCATGGTGCCCAACCGGAAGCCCGATGGCGGTTCCCGGGAAACGCCACTGCAAGGGGCGTAAGATCCGGGTCCCCGGAAAACCCGCGTCACCCTCTGCAGCAAAGGCAGAACCTGAATATAGTTTTGGGCTGACAGGCCTCCTGAAAGAAAAACCCTGCCGCTGTATTCCGTACGAGGATTCGTACAGGATGATCGACGAAGACTAAGGTTCGCATGGGAGGATCCTTTCCGGAGAAAGGACACGCCCCTGCCGACGTTTTCCCACCAAACATCAACGCTAGGGAGGAGAGGAAAAGATGGCAGAAAGACCAAAACTTGATCCCACGAAACTGAAAGATTATGAGATCGCCGAAGCAGCTGAGCCGTACATGAAAACGGTTTACCAGCTTGGAGAGGAGCTGGGCCTGGATAAAGAAGAGCTGCTTCCCCACGGCCATTACGTGGCCAAGGTGGATTTCAACAAGGTCCTGAAACGGCTGAAAGACAAGCCCCAGGCCAAGTACGTAGACGTGACCGCCATCACCCCCACACCGCTGGGCGAGGGGAAATCCACGTCCACCATGGGCTTGACCCAGGGCATGGGCAAGCGCGGCAAGAGCGTGATTGCCGCCATCCGCCAGCCTTCCGGCGGGCCGACCATGAACATCAAGGGCTCCGCGGCCGGCGGCGGCCTCTCCCAGTGCATCCCGCTGACCCCGTTCTCCCTGGGGCTCACCGGCGACATCAACGCCATCATGAACTCCCACAACCTGGCCATGGTGGCCCTGACCAGCCGCATGCAGCACGAGCGTAACTACAATGACGAACAGCTCGAGCGCCTGTCCGGCATGAAGCGGCTGGACATCGATCCCACCAACGTGGAGATGGGCTGGATCATCGACTTCTGCGTCCAGGCCCTTCGGAACATCATCATCGGGATCCCGGGCGTGAACGGCAAGGCGGACGGGTACATGATGGCCAGCAAGTTCGCCATCGCCGTCTCCTCCGAGGTCATGGCCATCCTGAGCGTTGCCACGGACCTGAAGGACATGCGGGAGCGGATGGGCAAGATCGTGGTGGCCTACGACAAGAAGGGCAACCCCATCACCACCGAGGACCTGGAGGTCGCGGGCGCCATGACGGCCTGGATGGTGGAGGCCCTGAACCCGAACCTCCTGCAGACCCTTGAAGGCCAGCCGGTGCTGGTGCATGCCGGGCCCTTCGCCAACATCGCCATCGGCCAGAGCTCCATCATCGCGGACCAGGTGGGCCTCAAGCTCGGCGACTACCACCTCACCGAGTCCGGGTTCGGCGCGGATATCGGCTTCGAGAAGTTCTGGAACCTGAAATGCCGCTTCTCCGGCCTGAAGCCCAACGCGGCAGTGGTGGTGGCCACCATCCGGGCCCTGAAGTGCCACGGCGGCGCCCCGATCCCCGTGCCCGGCAAGCCCATGCCCAAGGAATACGATGGTGAAAACGTAGAGTGGGTGGAAAAGGGATGCGCCAACCTGGTGCACCACATCAAGAACGTGAAGAAGGCCGGCATCAACCCGGTGGTCTGCATCAACGCCTTCTACACGGACACGGACAACGAGATCAAGAAGGTGCGCGAGATGGCCGAGGCCGCCGGCGCCCGCGTGGCCCTGTCCCGGCACTGGGAAAAGGGCGGCGACGGCGCCCTGGAGTTCGCCGACGCTGTGGTGGACGCCTGCGACGAGCCCAACGATTTCAAACTCCTCTATGAACTCGATATGCCGCTGCGCCAGCGGATCGAGCTGATCGCCAAGGAAGTGTACGGGGCCGACGGCGTGGAATACTCCGCCGACGCCAAGGGCAAGCTGGTGAAGATGGAAAAGGACCCGGAAATCCAGAAGCTCGGTATGTGCATGGTGAAGACGCACCTTTCCTTGTCAGACAACCCGGCCCTGAAGGGGGTTCCCACGGGCTGGAACCTGGCGATCCGCGACGTGCTGATTTACGGGGGGGCAGGGTTCGTCGTCCCGGTTGCAGGCAAGATCAGCCTGATGCCTGGTACCGGATCCAACCCGGCCTACCGCCGCGTGGACGTGGACACGGACACCGGCAAGGTTAAAGGGGTGTTCTGATTAAGCAAGAAAAACCAAGCCCTTTTCTCGACAGCCCCCTCCGGCCGGACCACGGCGTTGGGGGCTGTCTATTTCAGCGCCCAGTGGCATGATTTTTCATTTCGTGGCAAACAAATCCTACCCGGAAAAGGGTAAAAAGCGTCGCGTTTTCCGGATTTTCCAAGGATCCCCAAGGGAAAGGAGCCATCAATATGGCAGCAGAACTGATTAGCGGAACCGAAATCAAGAAGATCATCCAGGAGGAGCTGAAAAAGGAGGTGGAAGAGATCAAGGCCAAGACCGGCAAGGTCCCGGGCCTGGTGACCATCCTGGTGGGCGAGAACCCCGCCTCCATCAGCTACGTGACACTGAAGATCAAGACGGCGGAAAACCTGGGTTTTCACGAGATCCAGGACAACCAGCCCGTGGACCTCAGTGAGGAAGACCTGCTGGCCCTCATCGACAAGTACAACAAGGACCCCAAAATCCATGGGATCCTGGTCCAGCTCCCGCTGCCCAAGCACATCGATGACAAGAAGGTCCTGAACGCCATCGACCCGGACAAGGATGTGGACGGGTTCCACCCGGTGAACGTGGGTCGCCTGATGATCGGCGGCGACGAGGTCCGGTTCCCGCCCTGCACGCCGGCCGGCATCCAGGAGTTGATCATCCGCTCCGGCACCGAGACCAGCGGCGCCGAGGTGGTGGTGGTGGGCCGCTCCAACATCGTGGGCAAGCCGATCTCCATGATGATGGCCCAGAAGGGCCCGGGCGCCAACAGCACCGTCACCATCGTGCACACCCGTACCAAGGACCTGGCTGCCCACTGTAAGCGCGCCGACATCCTGATCGTGGCCGCAGGCGTGGCCGATCTGGTCAAGCCGGAGTGGATCAAGCCCGGCTCCACGGTAATCGACGTTGGCGTCAACCGCGTGGGCAAGAACGAGAAAACGGGCAAGGCGATCCTGAAGGGCGATGTGGACTTCGATAAGGCCAAGGAGATCGCGGGTAAGATCACCCCGGTTCCCGGCGGGGTCGGCCCCATGACCATCACCATGCTCATGAAGAACACGGTCAAGTCCCTGAAGATCGCCGAGGGACTGATCTGAAACACGGCGGGGCCGGCCCGTTCGGCCCGCCCCGGCCGATGATCCAACAGAAAGACGGAAGGAATGTAAGACTCCATGGGAATACGCATCGCTGTGGGCGGCAAGGGCGGGGTTGGGAAAACCACGCTGTCCGCCATGATTGTTCGTCATCTTCAGAAAAGCGGAAAGGGCCCGATCCTGGCCGTGGACGCAGACCCGAACACCAACCTTCCCGAGGCTCTGGGCCTCCCGCCGGAACAGACGGTGGGGTCCATCCTGGCCCAGTTCATCGATGAAAAGATCGACATCCCCTCGGGGATGACCAAGGAAAGCTTCCTGCAGGTCAAAATGCACAGCGCCGTGGCGGAGAGCAAAGGCCTGGACATGGTGGCCATGGGAAGAGGGGAGGGGCCCGGCTGCTACTGTTACCCGAACCTGATCCTTCGGGGCTTCGTGGAAGATCTTTCCGGAAACTATCCCTATGTGATCATCGACAACGAGGCCGGCATGGAACACCTGAGCCGCCGGACCTCTGAACGGATTGATCATATGATCCTGGTGAGCGACCCCGCTATTCGGGGCCTGCGCTCGGTCCGCCGGATCCACGAACTGATCAAAGAGCTGAAGCTCGACGTGGGAAGCATATCGCTTGCCATCCTGCGGGCACCGGACCCCCTGCCGCCGGCGCTTCAGAAAGAGGTGGAAGGGCTGGGGATCTCCCTTGCGGGCCTGGTTCCGCCGGACGATCAGATCCAGGATTACGATCTGGAACAAAAGCCGCTCACCGAGCTTCCGGATGACAACCCGGCGGTCCAGGCGGTGGAAAAGATATTGAATTTCCTAGACATTTCTTAATGGAAGGACCGGCGGCAGCCCTGCATCCGGCAGAAGCCGTCTCCGGTCCCTTTCCGGGGGGTTGCCAGCGTTCTTGGGAAAGCCGTTTTCCGCCCCTTTCTTAGTGAATCTGGAGTGAAAAGGCCCCCATCGGGAGAAAACGAGGTGTGAAGACCCAAAAAGACGGAAAAATTGACGATATTTATCAACTTCGGTAAAATAGCTTCCTTCCCTTCGGGGTTGTTTTTTCTATATACACCACTTCTTTCTGCCCCGGCAGGACGTTGATGGTTTTTTCACAGGTTTTGCTTATTCATCCGGTTTTTCTTCCCGTAACCCGTTTCAAGAGGAGGTATCAGGATGGCAGTCGAAGTCCCTAAGGTTTCCTATACAGGAAAAATCAGAGCAATCCCTCTTGGCGACCCGGCCAAGAACCTGTCCGCGGGCGGCGAAAACGCCTACCAGTTTCATACCTTTGAAGGGTCATTCCCCAACCCCCCCCGCATCGCCATGGAAGTCTGGGATGTGGCTCCGGACGACTGGGCGGAAGCCCTCAAAGCCCCCTTCCAGGACGTGTGGGGCGACCCGGTGGCCTGGGCCCAGAAGTGCGTGAAGGAGTACGGGGCGGACATGATCGACCTGGAGCTGGTGTCCACAGACCCCAATGGCCTGAACCGCTCCCCTGAGGAAGCGGTGGAGACGATCAAGAAGGTGGCCGACGCCATCGACGTTCCCCTGATCATCTACGGCAGCACCAACGTG
>CAYTRL010000178.1:0-11462 GCA_964439795.1 uncultured Thermodesulfobacteriota bacterium | reverse complement strand
AACTCGGAAAACAAGCCGGCGTCGCAACCCCCGTCATACCCGGGCGGGGAGGACCTGGGGGTGGTGTTGGCGCGTTCCTTCAGGATCCGGGTGAAGAGTTCCACTACCTGCGGATCGAACTGCTTGCCGGAATTCTCCCTGAGTTCCAGGGCCGCATCCTCCTCGTTCATCGCGGTTCGATAGGCCCGGTCCGAGGTCATGGCATCATACGCGTCCGCCACCGCGATGATCCGGGCCCCGAGGGGAATGTGGGACCCGGCCCTTCCCTCCGGATACCCGCCGCCGTCCCAGTGTTCATGGTGGTGGAAGATGATAGGGATCAGGTCCTCGAAGAACCGGATGGGAGCCAGGATCTTGCACCCCTTGGTGGGATGGGTGCGGAACGCCTCCTTTTCCTCGGACGTGAGCGGTGCGGGCTTGTTCAGGGCCTCCAGCCGGAGCCCGATCTTTCCGATGTCGTGCAACGTCGCTGCGTGGCGGATCTTCCCCACCTCCCTCTCATCCAGATCCATGGCCTCGGCAATCCACTCACAGTACCGGGTGACCCGGCGGGAATGACCGTGGGTGTAAGGGTCCTTGGCATCGATGGCGTAGGCAAACCCCTCGATGGTCTGCAGGAACATGGTCTTCAGTTCTTCATGAAGCCGGGCGTTCTCCAGGGCGTTGGCCGCACGGCTTCCCAGGATGTACAGAGATTTTCGCTGCCCCTCCTGGAAAATGAGCCCTTCGTTAAAGGAAAAAACGTTCAACATGCCGGTGACTTTACCCCGGATGGCCAGGGGGACGGAAACGAAAGAATACAGATCCCGGGTTTCACGAAACGGCTTCCTGATCATCGAATGCAGACCCAGGGGAGGATGCAGGATGGACCTGCCTTCCATGTGGGCCTGCTGCAGCCGGTCCAGGTCCAGGAAATCGTCCAGCTCGCCGGGGGTGATGCTCAGGATATCGGTGTCGCATATTTCCGAATACCACCGGCTCTCCCGGGGATCCCAGAGGACCAGGCTGGCCACCGAGGCATCGGTCTCCCGCTTGGCGGATTGAACAATGATCTGAAGCACCTTGTCCAGGGAGAGGGTGGAACTCATGGCCTCGCTGATCTGGAAAAGCCGCTGGGCCTCTTTCAGCTGGATGTTTTCCCGCTGCAGGCGATCCTTTTCCAGAGCCCGTTCCACCATCATGGTGATCTCGTCGATCTTGAACGGCTTCATGATGTAATCATAGGCACCGTTCTTCATGGTCTGAATGGCGGTTTCCACGGTGGCATAGGCCGTCATCACGATGACCGTAATCTGGATCTTCCTCCTCACCAGCTCGGCGAGCAGTTCCGCCCCCCCCATGACCGGCATCTTCAGGTCGGTCATCATCAGGTGGAACCGCTTCTTCATGATTTCCTGGAGCGCCAGGGCCCCGTTTTCCGCCGTGTGGACGATGTAGCCCTGCGAGGCCAGGTAATCCGAGAGTACTTCCCGGATGATCGGCTCGTCGTCCACCACGAGGATGGAGGGCTTTTCCTCCGGAACGCCTTCCAGGACGTCTGCACCGCTCGGTGCGTCCATGGTGATCACTCCTTTTTTGACCGTTCTTTGGATTCTACGATCATGGAACGGTTGTCATGGCTTCTCGCCCGGACGGCATGCATGACTTCTTCGAAAACACGACGCAGCGGGACCCCGGTTCGGGAGGCGGCCTGCCGGCACGACTCATATTCGGGCCGCACCTCCGGCGTGGCCAGTCCGGGTCCCTCGACAATCTTCACCTGGACGCCTCCCAGGGACGTCTCCACCGTTTCCTGCCGTCGCTCGAGTTTGATCCTCCGGGCCGGGGTCACCCGGATGCCCAGAGTGGTGGACTCCGAAAAGAGGATTTCTGCCAGCACCAACTGGTCCGTCGGAAGCGCCGTCACCTCCACCAGAAAGCCGGGCCTCCCCTTCTTCATCTGTACGGGAACGAGAAACACGTCCCGGGCGCCCGCCTGGAGAAGTTTTTCCATCAGGGGCGGGTAGAGTTCCGGTTGAAAGTCGTCCATCTGGCAGCGAAGAACCAGGACGTCATCCTCCTCGTAACCACCCGCCGGATCCCCCAGAAAGATTCTCAGCATGTTGGGGTACGCACCGTCCCGCGCACCCACGCCATAGCCGATCTTTTCGAACCGGACCGGGGGAAGCGGGTCGTGGCGGGGCCCGGCCAGGCAGGAAGCGATGGCCGCCCCGGTGGGTGTGACCAGTTCCTCCTTCCATGGGTGTTCCTGCACACGCATCCCCTTGAGCAGCTCCGCCGTGGCAGGCGCGGGGACCGGCAGGGTCCCGTGGGAACAGCGGACGAACCCGCCCCCCAGGGGGAGAGCGGATACGAAACAGGCTTCGATGCCCAGGGCCTCCAGGCCCAGAGCGGCCCCCACCACGTCCACCAGGGAGTCCACGGCCCCCACCTCATGGAAGTGCACCTGATCCACCTCCACACCATGCACCTGCGCCTCCGCCCGGGCCAGACGTTCAAAGATCGCACCCGCCGTTTTCCGGACCCGTTCGGAGAGAGCTGCCCCGGCCAGCATGTCCCGGATGCCGGCATAGCGCCTGTGGGGCTGGGACTGCTCATCCACTTCCACCTCCACCCGGGTACCCTCCAGGCCCTGCCGGCTCTGTCTCGAAACGCGGATCCGGTACCCGCTCATCGGGAGCGCCTGCAGACCCTTCAGGAGGTCGGCTTCGCGGAACCCCAGATCCATCAGGGCACCGAGCATCATGTCCCCGCTGATCCCCGAAAAACAGTCCAGATAGGCGATCTTCATCCGTTGGGACCCTCTGTGCACCGTGAAAAAAGGATGGAACGGGAATGACAAACGGTTTCAAATTCCCATGAATGGATACCAGCGAAAACAGGACTACGAAAAGGGGCGTTTGACGTACGCTCTAGAGCCGGTTCATGAGGCTTGCCGCATACCCCGCACCGAACCCGTTATCGATATTAACAACCGTGATGCCGGAAGCGCAAGCGGTCAGCATCCCCAGCAACGCGCTGATCCCTTTCAGGCTTGCACCGTACCCCACGCTGGTGGGCACGGCGATCACGGGCCGCTCCACCAGTCCGCTCACAACGCTCGGCAGTGCCCCCTCCATGCCCGCCACCACGATCAGAACCCGGGCCGCCTTGAGCTGGTCGTAATGAGCCAGAAGCCGGTGCAGACCGGCAACCCCCACATCGTACGTGCGCACCACCTCGTTGCCCATCACCTCCGCCGTGATCGCGGCCTCCTCCGCCACAGGGATGTCCGAGGTGCCTGCAGATACCACGAGTATGACCCCCTTTCCACGATCCTCCAACTCCCTGGAATGCAGGTACAGGGTGCGGGACTCGGGGTGGAACCTCAGGCCCGGGTGCTTCCGGAGGATCGCGCGGGCCTTCCGGGCTTCCAGCCGCGTGACCAGAAGGTTGGTGCCCGACTTCTTCGCCTGATCCACGATCTTGACGATCTGAGTCGCGGTCTTCTGCGAGGCCAGCACCACTTCCGGAAAGCCCTTTCTCAGGTGGCGGTGGGTGTCGATCTTGGCGAACCCCATATCCTGGTACGGGAAATCGCGCAGTTTATCCATGGCCTCGCTCACGGAGATCTTGTTCCGGGAAACGTCCTTCAGGAGGTCCTTCAGTACACCCTTGTCCACGTGCATTTCCTTTCATAGGATCGACCGCTTCAGGCCCCCTGCACGACGTGAAGGAACCCGCGGGCGTGGAAAACCCTTCCTCAAAGGGGAACGGAAAACATCATTCTTTCATTTTGGATCGAGGCACCAGGTCTTGAAACAGGTCCAACCGAAGGGTCTGCACCGCCCTGGGCGTGGCCTTTTCCACGGTGATCACCAGGTTCGGCAGCCGGAAGATCTCTCCTGCCTTCGGGATCCTGCCCATCTTGCTCATCAGAAAACCGCCCAGTGTTTCGTAGTCACCGCGGGGAAGATCCAGGGGAAGCTGTTCGTTCAAATGTTCGATCTCGCTACGCGCCTCCACCAGGTAACTGGACGGACCGATCTTTCGGACCAGGGATTTGTGTCGGTCGTACTCGTCCTCAATCTCCCCGACGATCTCCTCCAGGATATCCTCCAGGGTGATGCACCCCGTAGCCCCGCCGTATTCGTCCACGGCGATGGCCATATTATTGCCGCTCTTCTTCATGAAAAGGAAGAGCTGGTAGACCGGTTTCGTCTCAGGGACAAAATAGGCCGGACGAACCAACGAGACAATCCGGTCGGTCGCCTCCGGTGCCAGAAGAAGATCGAAATGGTGAAGGGTGCCCACCATGTGAACGATCCGGTCCCGGAATACGGGAAGCCGCGAGTGCCCCTTTTCCATCAGCAAACGGATCGCCTGCTCCCGGGTGGCCGTTTCGGGAACCGCTACTACGTCCACCAGCGGGACCATGACCTCCTCCACTGTTTTTCCGGAGAGGTCGATGAGCCGGTCCACCATTTTCCGTTCCTCCGCCAGGATATCGGAACCGTTCTGGGGCATCTGGAGCAGCTGCTGCAGGTCGTCGCGACGCAGGGTCTCGACGCCGGGTTCCGACCCCGATCCCGGCTCCCGGGCAAAGGTCCGGTGAAAGACCGCGATCAGCCAGAGGATCGGGGAAAAGATCCGGGAGGCAAACCAGAGAACATAGATCACACGGGGGGCCAGCACATCGGCCTTCTGCTGGAAGACGGTCTTCGGGAGAACCTCCCCCCAGAAGAGGATCACCGGGGACAGGGCCAGCACGGCGTAGAATTCCCCCCATTCGCCGTAGGCTCCCATGAGAAGGAAAGTCACGAGAACGGTGTTCATCACCACGGCGAGGGTGGACCCCACCATGGTGGTCCCCACGAGCCATTCCGGACGCTCCAGCATCTTTTCCAGCAACCGGGCTCCCCGGATCCCGTCGGATGCCAGCCGCTTGACCTTCCCCTTGTCGCAGGCGATCACCGCGATCTCCGCCCCGGAAAAAAAACCTTCCACCAGGAGCAGAAACACGACAAAAAAGAGGCTGGGAAAGAGCTCCATCCGACTGTCCTTCCTCCAGGGTGGGAACCGCTCGTCAACCGGACCTTGGTTCTTGCTCCGGGGGACCGGAAGCGGCCGGATCCGCATCCGGGCCCTGCGCGGCCCCGGGCTCCCGGAGGATGCGCAGTTCCTGGATGCGGGTGCCCACCATCTTTTCCACGGTGAACGTGTAGTGCATGTAGGACACCTTCGAACCCGTTGTGGGCAGCTTCCCGAACAGGTCGAAGACCATCCCCCCCATAGTATCGTACTCCTCCTCGGGCAGGGAGGCACGGAATCGATGGTTGAAATCCTCGATAGACATACGGGCGGGGATGATGATCGTGTGCTTATCCACCTTCCGCACCCGGGGTTCCTCGGGATCGTACTCGTCCAGGATCTCTCCGAACAGGTCCTCCAGAAGGTCCTCCATGGTGACCAGGCCGGCCACACCACCGTACTCGTCCACCACGATGGCCATGTGAATCCGGTTGGACCGGAACTCCCGGAACAGGTCGGTGGCCTTCTTGGTCTGGGGGATGAAGTAGGGGTTCCGCGAGAAGTCGCCAAGGGTCCAGGTCTCGGTGCGATCCGGTTTCAGGACATGGTTCAACAGGTCCTTGGAGTAGAGGATCCCCACGATGTCGTCCTTGTCCTTCTCGTAGACCGGAATCCTGGAAAAATGATGTTTTTCAATGGCCTCCATCACTTCCGGGAAGGGTTGTCCCGTCTGCAGGCAGACCATGTCGGTCCGGGGTGTCATCAGCTCGGAAACCCGGGTTTCTCCGAAATCGAAGATGTTGTGAATGAACCGGTGCTCGGATGCCCACAGAGCCCCGCCCTCCCGGCTCAGATCCACCAGGTCCCGAAACTCCTTCTCCGTGATCGCCGGATCGCTGCCCGGGCGTTTTCCGAACACCAGGCGTACAATCCCGTTGGAAAGATGCCACAGCAGGAAACGGAACGGAGAGACGACGCGCGAGAACAGATAGAGGGGGATCGCCGCAAACCGGACGAAGCCCTGCGGATGCCTGAGCGCAAGGGTCTTGGGCAGGACCTCCCCCAGGACCAGAATCAGGGGGTAGATCAGAGCCGTGGCGGCCAGGATCTGCCACAGCACCACGTTCTGCGGCAGCGGCCGAACCCAGGCTGAAAAAGCGTCACGAGTCAGAGAGGCGGACAGGGCTGCGAGGATGATGTTGACGCACTCGTTGCCGATCAGGAGAGTGATCAGCAAACGGCGCGGCCGCTGGAGCAGTTCGCGGACCCACCGGAAGGCCAGGGTCTCGTTCTCCCTTCGGGGACGGTACCGCTCGATCCGCGCCAGGGAAAACAGGGATGTCTCGGACCCGGAGAAGAAGCCTGACAGCAGGAGAAGGAGGAAGAGGAAGGATATTTTCAAGTAAAGTTCGACTGGCAATCTTTCCATCCAGACAGAAAGAAATCCCTTCTCCTCCCTGAACTACCCGCTCTGTTTTAAAATCCGGGGTTCCGGCAGGAGCACCATTTCCACCAGTTGATCAGTATGACGGACGGTTGTCAACTTCATTTTCCTCCGGACGGCGCCCGGGATTTCGTGAAGATCCCCGAAATTTCTCCCGGGAAGAAACACCTCGTGGATCTTGTTCCGATGGGCGCCCAGCACCTTCTCCTTGATCCCGCCCACGGGCAGGATGCGCCCCCGCAAGGTGATCTCGCCGGTCATGGCCGCGTCATGCCGCACCGGCCGGCCCGTCAGGGCGGATATCAGCGCCACGGCCATGGTCACCCCCGCAGAGGGGCCGTCCTTGGGAATGGACCCGGCCGGCACGTGCAGGTGGATATCCCGGTCTTTATGAAATTCTTCGGAAAGCCCCCATCGTTTTGCCGAAGCCCGGGCATAGCTCACGGCAGCACGCGCACTTTCCTTCATCACGTCTCCCAGGTGTCCGGTGAGCGTGATCTCTCCCGTCCCCGGAAGAACCGAGACCTCCACGCACAGGATCTCGCCGCCTGCCTGTGTCCAGGCCAGGGCGTTGGCCTGTCCGACCTGGGGCCGGTTCTGTTCCTCGTCGGCCAGAAACCGCGGCGGGCCCAGGTAGAGATGCAGGTTGCCCGCCGTGATCCGGAAACGGTTCCCATCTCCCTCCGCGATCTTTCGGGCCACCTTGCGACAGATCCGTGCTATGTCCCGTTCCAGCCCCCGCAGCCCGGCCTCCTGTGTATACTCGGAGATGATTTTTTTCAGTGCGGTCATGGATAGAACCAGGTTCTCCGGCTTCAGGCCGTTCTCGTCCAGTTGCCGGGGCAACAGGAACGACAGGGCGATCCGGACCTTTTCCTGATCGGTGTAGCCCGGAATCCGGATCACTTCCATCCGGTCGCGCAAAGCCGGCGGGATGGGATCCAGCTGGTTGGCCGTGGCGATGAACATCACGCTGGACAGGTCGAAGGGAACGTTCAGGTAGTGATCGCTGAAATGATGGTTCTGCTCCGGGTCCAGCACCTCCAGGAGGGCGGAGGATGGATCTCCTCGAAAATCGTTTCCGACCTTGTCCACCTCGTCGATCATGAACACGGGGTTGTTGGATCCGGCCTGTTTGATCCCCTGGATTACACGGCCGGGTAACGCCCCCACGTATGTCCTGCGATGGCCCCGAATCTCCGCTTCATCGTGCACCCCGCCCAGGGAGATACGGAAGAAGTTCCTGCCCATGGCCCGGGCGATGGAACGCCCCAGGGAGGTCTTTCCCACGCCCGGCGGGCCTGCGAAACAGAGGATCGGACCGCGCATCTGGTCCTTCAGCTTCCGCACGGACAGGTATTCCAGGATCCGGTCCTTCACGTGGTTCAGGCTGTAGTGGTCTTCGTTGAGAACCCGCTGAACCTCGTGGATGTCCAGGTTGTCCAGCGTGGCGTGGTTCCACGGGAGTTCCACCAGCCATTCCAGGTAGGTTCGTACCGTGGAAGCCTCTGCGGAATCGAAGTTCATTCCTTCCAGGCGCCTCGTCTGCTTCAGGGCTTCTTTCTCCACGGGGGGCGGCATCCCGGCCTGATCGATCTGCTCCCGGAACTGGATGACCTCCTCAGCTTTTTCATCGTGATCGCCCAGTTCCCCCTGGATGGCCTTCATCTGTTCCCTCAGAAAATATTCCTTCTGGCTCTTGCTGATCTCCTCCTTGGCCTGGTCCTGGATCTTGTTCTGCATCCGCGTCAGGTGGATCTCCCGGTGCAGGTAGTCCCCCACCAGTTCCAGACGGGACACCGGGTCCACGCACTCCAGGAGTTCCTGGGCCTCATGCACCTTGAGCTGCAGGTTCGCAGCGATAAGGTCCGCCAGGACCCCGGGGTCCGCGATGTTCTCCGTGAGCATGACAATTTCGTTGGGCAGGTTCCGGATCTCCAGAAAATCCTCCAGGGTGTTCTGCACGGAGCGCATCATCGCTTCCACTTCCAGGGGGATGGAGGACAGCACGGGCTCCTGAACGCCCTGGATGTTTCCGAAGATGCAGGGGTCCATGGAGGTGATCTCCTCCAGCCGGGCCTTGGACAGCCCCTGGATCAGGACCTTGATCTTTTCGTCCGCCTGCTTGATCATACGGACGATCATCCCCACGGTTCCCACTTCATAAAGGTCCCCGGGTTCCGGCGCCTCCACCTGCGCGTTCTTCTGCGTGAGCAGGAGCACCATCCGGTCCTCCCGCAGGGCCTGCTCCACCGCCTGCAGGGAAGCATCCCGGGCGATCTGCAGGGGGAGGGTCATGTAGGGAAAGATCACGGCATCCCGCACGGGAAGAACGGGAAGGGACGAGGGTATTTCTGTGGGATTGTAGATGGTTTCTGTTTCCATGGGTCTCCTCACAGGTGGGCGCTTGTCTGAGGTCAGGATTCTGTTTTCACCCCCTACTTCGGATCTTTGTGGAAAAATCTTTATGGGGGCAGAGGGGTGGAGGCGAATGCAGATTGCTGAAAGCTGAAAACCGGGGGGTTTGGGCGGGGAGGCTCGGGATCCTAGCGCCCCTGGATCTCCTGGATACGGTTCTGGAACACGGTAAGGAGATAGAGCCGTTTGCTGGCGCAGCCGTTCTCGTCGAAGGAGGTGGAACCGGACAGCCCCGGATATTCCGGCATTTGGGCGAGGGCTTCCCGGATACGGTCGCGGGTCTTGGGGTTGGCCTGATGAAAGGCGTTCTCGAGGATGAGAAGGCTGTCGTACCCCTGGGCTTCCAGCACGCGCGGTTTCCGGTCAAAAGCCCGCTCAAAGGCGTCAACGAACCGGCTCACATGGGGCATTTCGCTCTCGGCAAAGAACCCGTCCACGAAGACGGCGTCCCGCACGTATTCGCCGGCTTCTTCCAACAGGCGAACCGAATTCCACGCATTGTTCCCCAACAGGACCACATCGTTCAGGTCGTAGAATGCCAGATACGGCGCGATCAGGGACGCCTTCCGGTATTGATCCGGAACAAACAAGGCTTCAAAGGGGGAGATGAGTGGTTCCTCTTCCTCTCCATCTTCCGGTGACAGGAGGGTGTCGTCGGGGGTCCCTCCGGGGGAGGAGGACATCGAGGCCCTGCGAAGGAGGTCCCTTTTCTTCTCTTCCTCCTCCCGCTGTTTCATCTCCTTCCAGTACTCTTCCCCCAGGAGTGCTCGGATCTCTTCCTGAAAATCGGTCTCCTCCTTCTTGTAGGAGACCTGGGAAACCACCTCGCCCCCCATCTCCAGGACCTTTTCCTGGTACGCGTCCCGCGCGATGGCCCCGTACTCATCCTCGGGATACAGGACCGCGAAACGGGAGACGCCGAGATCCTCCATGGCATATTCTACGAGAGTATCCACCTGCTGACGGATCGTGAGTCCGTTCTGGAAGACGAATTCTCCCGCAAGAGCCACATCCTCTTTCTGCGTGAGAGAAATCATCGGGAGCCCCGCTTCCTGGGCCTCCGGTGCGCACGCCTGTGAGACGTTGGCCAGCAGCGGTCCCAGCACCCCCACCACCTCCGTGTTCTGCGCCAGTTCCGCCAGTTGTTTCACGGCCGTATCCCGGTCCCCGGCCGTATCGCGGACAAGCAGACGAACCGCCACCGGTCGTCCATCCAGATCCCGGAAGGCCCCGGCGCCCAGAACCAGGGCGTCCAGGATCCCGTTTCCATACTTCCCGTAGCGGCCGGAAAGGGGGAGCAGGCAACCGATGGTGCAGACTTCCTTCGGGATTTCCTGGGCCATCCGGTCAGACAGCGCCTGGATGAAGGGGGTGAATACATCGTCCGGGTGCCGGTAGGCCAGCTCTGTGAGACGGTTTTCCGCCAGCCGAACCTCTCCGTTCTGAAACGCGGCGGCGGCTGTTCCCAGACGGGCCGCATCGTGAAAAAAACCGACCGGAAACAGTTCCTCCGCCCGGAGAAGGACCTCCCGGTCACCGCCCCTGGAAACGACCACCAGGACCCGCCGCTTGAGGGAACGCCGCGCTTCCGGGTCCTGGAGCCATCCGTCGCATTTCTCATACCAGGTGAGGGCGGATGGAAGCTGGTCCCGTTTCAGATAGTTCTCCGCAATGTAACGGCCCGCCTCCCGGTACAGGGAGGCCGCTTCGGGGTCATCCACGAGTCCATGGAGAATCTCCAGGGACTCTTTTACATCGTCCATATAATACAGGCAGATTCCCAGATAGAGCCTGGCCATGGCCTGTTCCCTGCTTTTCGGGTAACGTTCCGGAAACAGGAGCAGCAGGTTGTAGGCGGCTGAAAAATTTCTTTGCTCCATGTAAAACCGGCAGAGCTGAAGTGCGGCACGATCCGAAGCCGGATCCTCCTCCTTCGCGGCCAGAAACCGTTCCAGCACAGAGATACACTTTTCCTTGTCCTCGGCCGAGGAAGAGAGCAGCGCCTGTCGGTCGAAACAGAAATCCATGTCCTGGATCGATGGGGGGGGAGGTTTCCGATCGCGGGAGATGCAGGCAGAAAGGGGAACCAGGATCCCCAGAAGAACCACCAGAGTGAGTCGCAGAGAAGCGTTGAATCGGATCACGGGAAAATGCATACGCGAAGCAATGCCTCCTTTTTCAGAAACAGGGGTCATTCCGGGACCCGCATTTCCTTCCACCGATTCAGGATATCTCGTTCTTTGCGGGTCATCTTTCGCGGCACCCGGACGTGAACCCGGATATTCTGGTCTCCCCTGTGCGGGCCGTGTAATCCAGGGATCCCGCACCCCTTCAGGACCAGAACCTCCCCGGGTTGGGTCCCGGGAGGCACCGTCAGCTTTCGCTCACCCTCAAGGGTGGGCACGGCGACTTCCGTCCCAAGAGCCGCCTCCGTGAAGTGCAGGGACAGGTCGGTCCAGATGTCCAGGTTGTTCCTCTTGACCCGTGCGTGATCTTTCACCTGAATGATGATGTAGAGGTCCCCGCTTTCCCCCCCGTTTTCCCCGGCACCCCCCTCCCCGCGAACCTTCAGCCTGCTGCCGTTGTCCAC
>CAYTRL010000177.1:0-11607 GCA_964439795.1 uncultured Thermodesulfobacteriota bacterium | reverse complement strand
GCCGTCGATATCCAGGAGTACGAAGTGGTGTACGTACACGGAAACCTCCACGTGGGGCCAGTCCTGACAGAAATAATCAAGCCCGCCCCCGCCCCCTCCGGAAATGATGTACAGCACGCCGTTCAGTGACCCACGCTCATAGCCGTGGGTGTGGCCGTTGAAGACCGCATCCACCTCATAGGCTTCCATGAGCGGTACCAGGTGTTCCCTTACGTCCGCATCGCCGTCGTAATCGCAGGGGCGCCACCCCTCGGAATAGGCGGGTTGGTGATGGGCCACGAAAAGCCATTCAGCGCCCTGGGCCTCCGGAGAGGCAAGGGTGTCCTGGAGCCAGACGTAGAGCGGGCTTCCCGGAGTAACGTCCCCGTTGGTGTCGGCCATGACAAAGAAACTGTTTCCGTAAGCGAAGGCGTAGTTGTTCTCGGGTTCCGGGTAAGCGTGGTAGTAGTAAAACCAGGGGGCGTTCTCTTCGTGGTTGCCGATGGCGACGTATACGGGGACCTGGTACATCAGCTCCCTGGCTGGGAAGAAGAACTCCGTTCGCCAGGAGTCGTAGTCGTTGCCGTCCCCTACCTCATCCCCCACGTGGACCACGAGATCGGGGACCGTCTCCAGAAGCGCATTGCTCAAAACAGAAACGCCCACGGGGTTGGACTGCGTGTCGCCCAGGACGGCGAACCGGAACGGTGTGGTCTCCAGCACCGCGGTCCGGAAGGTGTGATCCCGCCCGGTGACACCGCCTGAGTTGACACGGTAGTGGTACAGTGTTTCAGGCGTAAGGCCCGTGAGAACGGCCTCGTGCAGGTTCACCGGCTCCGGCGTGGAGAAATTCAGGCCGTAGCCGGATGTGAGTCCGTACTCCACCCTGGAATCCAGGGCCTCCTCCGTTTCCCAGACGATCGTTGCGGTCTCCTGGGTGATGGTCTGGAGAAGGGGGCCGACTTTGTGCGGTGTCGTACACCCCACCATGACGAGGAACCCCATCCACACATACGGCCTGATCATCCTTCTCATGTTTTCCTCCTCGCTGCTGGATGAAAACCGCACTTTGTTTTGGATGCGGTCCGGAATAACCCCTTCTCCTCGACAGGTACCCTAGTTCATTATAGAAAAAACATAAGATTTTTTCAAAAAATATAAAACACTTCTCCCGGCATGAAAAGGGGAAAGGAGCAGCGGGTGAAACATCTTGAAAAAGGATTCTTTTAAAAAAAATCTTGACAAGAGGAGGGGAAATATGAAATCAATCAATTGATTGAATATGACAATCTGTTGATTGAGTCAGCCGAACGCCGCGGTACCCCGCGGCAGGTCCCATGTGCAGAGAGACGTCCTGCGGATCCGGAGGGTTTCTTGAGCAGAAACACGCGAAGAGGGTCTCAGGAAACCTGGCAACGGATCCTGGATTCCGCGGAGACCCTGTTTGCCCGGCAGGGATACAGCGGCACGTCCACCCGTCAAATCGCCAAGGCGGCCGGGATTTCCATCCAGACGCTTCAGTACCACTGCGAGGGAAAGAAAAACCTGCACCGGGCCGTGATGGAACGGTCCGTGGTTCCCGTCACGGATTTCATCAACCGGTACGTCCGGAAGATGCTGGAACAGGACCTGGACGATCCCCGCGTGCTGGAGGAGTCCGTCACCCGGATCATCGACGAACTGTTCGACCTGCTTCATGCCCATCCGAATTACGCCCCTCTTTTTTACCGGCAATGGCTGGTTTCCGATCCGGACCTGAGAACCGTGGAGTGGGAAAAACTGATCCCGTTCTTCCGGCAGTGGTCCGGGGTGATCGAATCCAAGATCAGCGAAGAACGCCTGGGGGGGATCAACCTTTTCCTGTTCTTCCTGTCGCTGGCCTGGATGTACTGGGGCCTGTTCACACAGCCGGAATTCCTCGCGCGGTACATGAAGGTGAACCCGGAATCCGAGGAGTTTCTGGCCATGCTGAAAGATCATGCCCGGGAGATGACCATGCGCATGACCAACCTGCGCGAAGCTCCGCCCTCCTCCCCGTCTTCCGGGGTGAGGAAGAAGGGAGAAAAGAAGAAGCGGAAGGCCCGCTCCGGGAAGTGAGGAAAGAACCCGTACCCTGAAAGCGGTTTCCGGGGAACACCTGAAAGGGACGAGGAAGGCCGTATGCCCCGTGCATGGCCCGAACGAAAGATCTTTCCGAAGACATGGCTTTTCGCCATCCTTCTTCTGCATTGCTTTGCTTCCGGCGCCACGGCCCTGTCCGCCGCCCCCGAGTTCTCCGGGCGGTCCTACGAACCCGTGGAGGTCCCCGGTGAGCTGGTCCCGGACATGACGGGAAGAGAGATCTCTCAGCTGGGGCTGTACGCATGGCGTGAAGGCTCGTGGCGGCCCGTCCTTTTCCAGGTGGATGAAAAGACACCGGACGGGAGCTACGTCATGACCCGGGGGGAGAAGGCGAACCCGGAGGACGGAAACGGCATCCTGGATCTCCGGGACGTGATCGTCTTCATGGCCCGCCAAGCCGGGGGGGAAGCCCCGGAAAACGAACCCCCCCCGGGGGCCGGTGCGTCCCTGCCCGTGTCGCTGGAGGATCCGGATACCGGAGAACGCACCTGGGTGGTTCTTGCCTGGTTCGAGAACGGTGCCCCCGAGGCTTCACACACCCCGCTGTCACGGCTGACCGATCGTGAAGGGGTTTTTCACCTGCGGTTCCCCACGTACGGATACAACGCCCTGATCAACGATCCCGAGAAGAACCCCACCCCCACCATCAACATCGACCGCCTCTGGGTCCTCCCCGAAGCCGGGGGCACCGGGCAGAATATCATCGACCGCCAGAAGACACGCGGGATGATCACCTTTCTGGGGGGCCTGATCAAGATCCGTTTCAGCGAAAGCATCGTCAAGGGCGGTGTCGTGGCCTACAAGCCCGGACCCGTCCGCATCCTGACCCACTCCCGCATGGTCCCGCGCTTTCCCCTGGGGATCAAGGGGCCCGGCTTTTCCATCGATTCGATCATGGGTGACACGATCACCCTCACCACGATCACCCTCCGCGTTCCGTTCAACCCGGGCACGGTCATGCACCGGATGAAGCTGGCCTTCGGCATGGACCTGGCCCCGGATGCAAAGGGGATGCTCTTCTACAATTCCACCAACCCGGAGGGGTTCCGGATCGACGGACGGATGGACGACCGGGAGAAGGCGTTCCGTACGGACAAGGACCAATGGCGCGTGATCACCGGGCCGCAGGGTACCCAGATCTCCGCCTCCCGGTTCGATCCACGGTTCCTCGAGAAAGGGGAGATACGGACCACCTACAACGACGATGAGAGCGATGAACACCCGCCGGAGAACCATCCGGGCGATATCGGGGTGGTCTTTGACGAGCTGATCATCAAGAGCCTTCCCGCAGGGACGTATCGGATTGAAGTGTTCGGCTGCATCCCCTGGAACTTCTACGATCCCGCAGGCCTGAACCGGCAACGCCTGAAGGCGATCCTCCGGAACCAGCGGGAGCCGCTCGTCCTCCGGGCGGGAGACCGGGAGATCCGGAACAAAGGGGGGCTCCCACAGGTGCTGATGCATGATTCGAAATGATCGGCAGGGGAAAAACGGCTCAAACCGACTGAATGGAACCTGACCCATGCGCTCCAGATCCAGAAAGATCCCCGTTCTCCGGAAACGGTTTCTCGCCGGGTGGCTCCTCCTGGCCGCCGCTGTTTTTCTGCCGGGTGCCGGGGCATTCGCCGCCACCCTGGCGGAAACACGGGGGATCGGCGCCCGGGCCATCGCCATGGGCGGCGCATTCACCGGCGTGGCGGACGACTACTCCGCGCTCTACTACAACCCGGCCGGCATCGCCCAGATAGAAGGGTACCCCGGCAACTTCGAATACCTCTTCGTTTCGCCCCAGGTCTTCGTGCAGGAGGCAGGAGGGTCCAAAACACAGTTCATCAACAAGTGGACCAAGGCCCCCATGCTGGGCCTGACCATCGACCTGTCCGACGCCCTGGCGTTCACCCGCCGGAGGATCGTGCTGGGATGGGGGGGGATCTTCCCCGACAATTTCAGAAACGTATACAAGATCCGATGGGGCAGTTTTTACGACCCGTATTATCCCCTGTACGGGGACTCCACCGTGGACCAGACCATGTGCCTCTGGCTGGACGCGGCCATCGAGATCTTCCCCTGGCTCTATATCGGCGGCGGGGTCACCATACAAATTCACGGCCAGGAGATCGTCATGAACGTGGTCGTGGACCGGAACCTCAATCCGATCGTTGACAAGAGTACGAGCCGGCTGGAGATCACCTCCGAAATCTATCCGGTGGCCGGGATCCTGGTCAAACCCACGGACCGGCTCCGTATCGGGTTTACCTGGCGGAAGGAAGTGTTCTTCATCGCGGACGGCGGGAACCAGATCTTTCTGAAGCTCTCCCTGGCGCCCGGGGTGGAGATCGCCCTGCCGGAGGCCCTCGTTGTACTCGCGCGCGGGCATTTCCGCCCGCAGCAGTTTGCGCTGGGTGCATCCTACCGTTTTACGGACCGTTTCCTCCTGGCCGCGGATGTCACCTACTACGACTACGGTCCGTACCACGATGAGGGCGGCCGTCCGCTGAACCCGCCCATGAAGGAGATCTTCGTCCCCCGGATCGGCCTGGAGTACTACGTCTTAAAACCCCTGGCGCTGCGCGCAGGGTACTCGTACCGGGAATCCCCCCTGCGGGACCAGGTTTCCGGGCAGCCGGTAACCCTTCTGGACAACGATGTGCACAGCATTTCCACAGGCCTGGGGGTTTTCTGGAACCTGTTCGGCCTGCTGAAAAACCCGGCCCAGTTGTCCGTGTACTATCAACTTCAGGTCCTGCCGCCCAGGACCTTTCAAAGCGTTCACCCCGGGGAGCCTGACCTGACCAGCTCGGGTTTTTTCCACAGTTTCGGCTTCGGCATCCAGTTCAAGCTATGAAGCCGCGGGAAGAGTAGAGGCATGAGCAAGAAACAGTTCCTGGTTCTTCTGTTCATCGTGTCCGTGTCCGGACCCGTTCCGTTCCTTGACGGGCCGGCCCGCGCGGACATGGCCACCCAGTTCGGCATGTCCCCCCGGGGGATCGGCATGGGAAACGCCGTGGCCGCGGTGACCCACGACTACGCCTCCGTGTTCTACAACCCCGCCGGACTCGCCCTCACGCCTGAAAGCTCCTTTACCGTGGGATACATGTACACCGTGCCCCGTTTCCATCTGGAATCACCGCCGGGCATGGAACGCCTGGTCTTCACCGAGAACATGAACGCGCCGGTGATCGGGTACCGTCAGAACCTCCGGACCGTCTTTCCGGACAGCTGGGGACGGAATATCGTGATCTCCCTGTGTATCGCCGCTTCCGACAACTTCAAGACCGGGACGCTGGTGGAAACCTTCCTCTACGAAGATCCCCAGGTGCCGGTCTTCGGAAGGGTGCACGACATGCTGGTCATGAGCGGTGGGTTCGGCGTGGAGGTATTTCCGTTCCTGCTGGTGGGCGTGGGGATGCGGTTTGCCTGCACCTATGACGCGGCGAACATCACGGCCAATATGAACCTGGTGACCGGGGAAACCGAAATCCAGAAGCTGGAGGTCAACGCGGACACGGAAGTACAGCCCATCGTGGGGTTCCTGGTTCGTCCCTGGAGATCGCTTCATCTTGCCGGGGTGTACCGGCGGGGCGGGGCGCCCATACGGCTCGTGGGCGCCGGCTCCGGTTCGGCTCAGATCGGGGAACTGTTCCTTCCCATGACCCTTTCCCTGGCTTTCCGGGACTTCTTCACCCCGGATGAGTACGCGGGTTCCGTTGCCTTCTCCCCCTGGAAACCGCTGCTGCTGGCCCTGGAGATGACTTATGCGCGCTGGTCCAAGTTCGACGCCCCCTTCGGTGAAACACCCCCCGGGGATCCGTTCCGGGACGTGGTGATCCCGCGCTTCGGGGCGGAGGTTACCATCACGGAGGGGTTCAAGGCCCAGGCAGGGTATTACTGGCAGCCGTCTCCGGTCAGGGACGTGCAGCCCCACACCTGTTACCTGGACACGGACCAGCACGTGTTTTCCGCGGCCGTGGAATACGGCCTGCGTCTGAAAAAAGTTTTCAAATATCCCCTGGTGCTCCGGGCCTATGTTCAGTACCAGTACCTGCCGAGAAGAGATCTTCTGCTTGTCGACGGCCCGGCGTCGGTGTGGGGGTATATCTTGAATGTGGGCGGCACTGTCGAACTGCGCTTTCGGTAAGAACCACAAGGACCTAACAGGCATTGAATAAACCCATTTAAGCAGGCTGTTCAAAAAGGTTTAGATGCAAGGCGCGCGCAATCCCGAGGATTGAGGCGTACTTTGGAAGTACGTTGATTGACGAGGGATAAGCGGAACGCAGCAGATGAGCCTTTTTCAACATCTGCTAAAGGAGGACAGCCATGTCCAGGTACCATGTCGCCATTGCCGGCGGCGGGCCGGGAGGGTCGTACGCGGCCAAGACCGCTGCGGAAAAAGGGCTCAAGACGGTTTTTTTCGAACGGGCCGCAACACCGGGCGGGAAGAACTCCTCGGGCTGCGGGCTCGGGCAGAGGTGGTGGCGGGACTTCCCCGAGATCATGGAAAAGGTCATCCGGCTGCCCTCCTACCGGGAGATCTATTTCTGCCTCTTCAAGATCACGGATGAAGACGACAACCTGGTCTCCACCATGTCCACCTCCAAGACCCGGAGGGATCACGAGCGGATCGTCTACAAGGGGGAACCCCGCGGCATGTCCGGGACGAGCATCTACCGGTCCGACCTGGACCCGCTCCTGGCGGAGATGGCCTGCGAGGCCGGGGCCGAGCTCCGGACCTCCACCCTGGTCACGGATGTGGTGAAAAAGAACGGAAGGGTCTGCGGCGTGGTGACCGACAAGGGGGAAACCGTGGAGGCGGACGTGGTGATCGGCGCGGACGGGGCTCATTCCACGGTGGCCATCCGGTCCGGGATACGGAAGCGGTTCCGGAAGAACGAGATCACGCTCATTCCCCAGCTGGACTTTTCCTGTGACGAGCAGCGGCTCGATGACGTGATCGGGCCCTCGGAGCTGGTCTGGTTCGGCCCGTACTGCGGCGCCTACCAGGTGAATTTCCGCGACGGGTTTCACCTGGGCCTGGGGCAGTGGCTGGATATCTACGATACCCGGCCGGTGGAGATGATCAAGCGGGTCCTCCAGATCCCGGCCTTGCAGACCATGTGCCGGGCCGTGGATGCCCGGATGAGAGAATTCCAGATCCACATGCTTCCCTGGATGCCTCATCCGCCCAAGACTTACGCTGACGGCGTGATGCTCGTGGGGGATGCCGGGGGTTTCCCCTGTCCCCTGGAAGCGGAAGGGATCTGGCACGCCCTGATTACGGGGCGGATCGCCGCCGAGGTGGCGGCAAAGGCCATCTCCCGGGGGGACACCTCGGAGACCGTTCTGAAGGAATACGAACAGCGGTGGAAAGAGCCTCCCCTGGGCAGGGAGTACGAGTACGGGCAGGAGTTCGTGAACTTCTGGAGGAATTCCGCCTTCAACCCGGAGCTGATGAAGAAGATCGTCCAGTTCATGGGTGAGTTCCAGTATCTCAACTTCCCGGGACCCGTATTCGACTGGAGCGACGACCACATGGCCGCATTCAACCAGCATCTCGGGCACCTGCTGGACGTCCTGCCCGAACTGTCCGGGTTTGCCCGGGACTGTGTGGTTCCCCTGGGACGGGGAATCTCCATGGAGAACCGGGAGCGGGTCGCTGAAATGCTTGCAGGGGTCGTCCAGGCCAAGCTTCCCCGGATTGTTCCCCGGAGGCTCATCCTGGCGGTCCTCAGAAAGGGGCTCGGGATCTCGTGATGCGTTTTGCGTCCGGAAGCCGGAGCATGAAGCATCGCCAAAACCTCACCGGTCACATGGGGCCGTTGATTCATTCTTGAAGAGCGCACAGGAGAAGAAAACGATGGCAATGAAAAAAAATGAAGCCCGGGACCTGTTGAACTGGAAGGTTCAGGAACTGGTCTTCCGGGCGGAGGGAGCCGAAACAGGGGACTTCATCACCTACGACGCGGACAAGTGCAACGGCTGCGGAGAGTGTGCCCTGGTATGCGCTGCCAGCCTCTGGAGCCTCCCCGGGAACGGGGCCCAGGCCCGTTTGTCGTCGAAATACCGGGAAAACTGTCTGGAGTGCGCGGCCTGCTACGCGGTGTGCGAGCCGGACGCCATCGATTTCCGGTACCCGAACGGGGGAAGCGGCATCGTCATCCAGCACGGTTGACAGTAGCAGGAAACGAGGAGAGAAAATGGTTCGAGAAAATTGCGTGCTGGTCCTCGTGGAGCGGGATCGTGAACAATCCGTTTGCCCCGGCACCCTGGAGTGCGTGCCCGCGGGCAGACGTCTGGCGGAAAAACTCGGGAGCGGCCTCCTGGCGCTCGTCCTGGGACACTCGGCGGGGGGAGCCGCCGAGGAGATGACCCGATATGACGTGGACGGTGTGGTGGTTGCGGAACATCCCCTGCTCGAATCCTGTCCGCCGGAGGAAACCGTCTCCGCACTTGAACAGATCTGCGGGAAGCTGAAACCCAGGGCCCTGATCATGGGGGACACGCTGACCGCCACGGACCTTGCGCCCCGGATCGCCGCCGCCATGAACACGGGCCTGGTCTCGGACTGTGTCGGCATGCAGGTGGATGAGCCCGAACCGATGTTCATAAAGCCCGTGTACAGCAGCAACGTCATGGCCGCTTACGCGTTTGCATCGGAGCCGTACGTGATCGCCCTGCGGTCGGGGGTGGAGTCGCCCGGGGAACCGGGGGAGGTGGATGCCGGGAAGATTACCGCGCTGGCGCTGGATCTGGAAGCGTCCGGGGAGCAGGGCGAGGTCGTCCGGAGGGTGTTCGAGGAGGAAGAGGGGCCCGCTTTGACGCGTGCGGATGTGATCGTTTCCGGCGGAAGGGGGATGGGCGGTCCGGAGGGGTTCCTCCAGCTCACAGCACTTGCCGAGATGCTTGGGGCCGCCGTGGGGGCCAGTCGCCCTCCCTGCGACCTTGGGTGGGCCTCTCCAAAGACGCAGGTGGGACAGACCGGGGAAAAGGTCCGTCCCTCGCTCTATATCGCGGTGGGGATCTCAGGAGCCACACAGCACCTCGCAGGCATGATCGGCGCCGGGAAGATCGTGGCCATCAACAAGGACCCGCGGGCCAACATCTTCCGGATCGCGGATTACGGCGTGGTGGGAACACAGGAGGAAGTCCTTCCGGGATTCACCGGGGCCCTGTCCCGGATCCTTGAGAAATGAAGGGAGAGTCCAACATGAGGATGGTGGTGTGTGTGAAACAGGTACCCGACCCCGAAGGATCCCAGGATTGTTTCGTGATCAACCCCGAGACGTTGAGGGTGGAGCCGCGGGGGATCCCGCCGGTACTGAGCCTGTTCGACGAGAACGCCCTGGAGGCCGCACTTCGTATCAAAGACGCCTGTGAGGAGGAGGTCACCCTCACCGTGCTCAGCATGGGGAAGAGGGTCTCCAGCGCGGTCCTGCAAAAGGCCCTGGCCGTGGGGGCGGACGACCTGGTGAAGGTGGAGGATGATCGGTTGGATCCGGCGGGGCTGGACAGCTTTGCCGTCGCCTCCGCCCTTGCGGGCGCCATCCGGAAACTCGGCCGGGTGGATCTCATCTTTACCGGCCGGCAGGCCGCGGACTGGAACGCGGGCCAGGTGGGGATCGGGATCGCCCGGATCCTTTCCCTGCCAGCGGTCACCCTTGTGAGAAAGGCGGAACTACAGGGTGGGAGCGTGCTGGTGGAGCGTGTGATCACCGGGGGGTACGAGGTCGTCAGGGTCCCGCTTCCCGCCCTGCTCGTGACCAGCAACGAGGTGGGGGTGATGCGCTACCCCACCATGCTCCAGCGCCGGGCAGCCAAGAAGAAGCCGGTACAGGGGTGGGACGCGGGGGACGTGGGCGTGGAGGATGTGCCGCCGAGCCGGCTGGTCCTCAAAAAACTTTTTGTGCCGGAGATGAGGCAGGCACAGTGCGAGATCGTGGAGGGAGGGACGCCCGCGGAGGCGGGACAGGCTCTGGCGGAACGGTTGCACAGCGACGGCATTCTTTGAGGGACAGTCCAAGGCCCCTGATTTTCGGGACAAGGAGATGCACGCATGGAAGGGCAGACCAGGGTGTTGTGGAATTTCATGGAGACGGCTTTTCAAACCGGTGCGCTGGATGAGATTCTCCGCTTTTCCGGCGCGCTCACCGACAAGAAGTACGATAACTTTTATCAGACCTTCGCGGATGCGGAAGACTACTTCATGTCCCTGGAAGACCCGGCGGTTCTGGAGGAAGGGTTGAGCAGGGTGATCGGGATCCTCGAGGAACTCACCGACGAGGAGGTGCTCGAGGGGATCGGGTTTCTGCTCGGGATCGTGAATCCGTGGATGCAAAAGATGCGGCAAACCGGGTTCATGGAGACAGCCTTTACCGAGGAGGCAAAGGAGAACCGCCGTGCCATGCTGCCCAAGGCGGGCAAGGCGCTCCTGGCCGTGGCGCGGATCGGCTTCCGTTCGGCAACCTCCTCCCTGGGCGGAAAACCGGCCGGTGAACAGGGGAGGATGCTGGGACGCCTCCTGAACCGTTCGGCGGTCTTCATCCGTGATGTTCATGCGGAGAACCCCAGGGCGATCTCCGAATTCCTTTCCGGGGTTTTCGATACGGTGGACCGGGCGGAATGCCGGAAGGCGGCGGGCATCCTGATGGAGAGCCTCCCGGGGGAACGACCGAGGCTGATCCCGTGGATCGGGGGCGTCATGAAGAAACGGGCCAGGCGGCTTCTGCGTCGCAGGAAGCAGGAGGGAGAGGATCGATGAAAACCGATAAGGTTCTGGCACAAATCGTGGGAGAGGAAGCCGTCCGGACGGATCCGGAAGAGAGAAAGCGCTTTCAATCCGATGAAAGTACCCTCACCGGTGAGCTCCCGGAGTGCATTGTCAAGCCTCGAACGGCCGAGGATGTGCAGAAGATCGTACAGACGGCCAACGAGAAAGGGTTCCCCCTGATCCCCTGTTCCTCGCCCGGTGTGCGTGACCGGGGGGACACGATCCCGCAGGTGGCGGGGGCGGTTATCGTGGACCTGTCCGGCATGCGGTCCATCATCCGGGTGGATCGACGCAACAAGGTGGCCATGATCGAACCGGGAGTCACCTTTGCGGAACTCCACGCGGCGGTGGAAAGAGAAGGGTTGCGGCTGGAGATGCCCCTGCTGCCCAGGCAGAACCGGTCCGTGGTGGCCAGCCTCCTGGACCGGGAGCCAACCACCGGACCGAAATACAACTGGGACGCCATCGACCCGCTGTGCTGCCTGGAGGTGATCCTGGGGACGGGCGATATGTTCCGTACCGGAAACGCGGCGGGGCCGGGGAGCCTGGAGGAGCAGTGGGCGGCGGGGCAGGCCCAGAAGATGCCCATGGGGCCCGCGCAGACCGATATCGGCAGGTTGATCCAGGGCGCGCAGGGGTCCCTGGGCATCGCCACCTGGGCCACCATCAAGCTGGAACGCCTGCCGGCACTCCGGAAAGGCTTCCTGGTGGCCGGGCAGACCCTGGAAGAGTTGATCGAT
>CAYTRL010000176.1:0-11654 GCA_964439795.1 uncultured Thermodesulfobacteriota bacterium | reverse complement strand
AGGCTGTCGGGGTAGGCGTACTGCGTCATGCTGCAGGGCCGGTCCGCGAAGCCCTCGCCCCGGCCCCCGGTGAAGGTGTGGTAGGCCCAGGCAAAGGGCAGCACGTTCACGGCCGAGTAGACCCAGTAATCCGGGCCCTCGGCGTAGCCGCCGTCCGGGGTGGTGAGCAGTTCCAGGTCCTGCGTCACGTGGTGCATGGCGTAGTCGATCCACACCTGGGCCATGGAGTGCTGGTTGATCGTGATGGCGGCGATGCCGATGGCCGTGGCCATCTTGGTGTGGTGGTTGTTGCTCTGTTCCTCATAGTACGCGCACCACTCGCTTGCCCACACGCAGAAGAACCCTTCGGTGAGCGACCCCAGCCTTCCCTCGATCGACACGCGGTCCTCCTCGGGCAGGTCCCCGGTCCCCATGAGGATGTCGAACGCCTGGCAGTAGCCCTGCAGGGCCTCGGCGATATGGATGTCGTACTGGAAGAGGTCCACGCTGAACGGTTCCAGCACGGTGGCCAAGTTCTCCAGGATCAGCACGGCCTTGTCCAGATACGCCGGATCGCCGGACACCGCGTACGCAAAAGCGCAGGATTTGGCGATGTTGGCGTTGGAGTATTCCCTTGGAGCATCGTAGTCCCCGTCCGGGTCCAGGTTCGGGGTCCGGGAGGCCCGGGAAAGCACCCGGGCGTAGAGCACGTCGTAAGGATAGCGGTCCAGCCGTCCGGCGATCTCCGGGAGCTGGTCCGCGGTGTAAATGAGGCGGGGGTAGTCCGTGCGTTCCGGGTGCCAGGGGCCTTCCGGCGTGGGACAGGTGCTGGTGCAGGCCTGGAGTACACACGAAGCGAGAAAAGCGAGCAGAAACAGGCGAATTCTCATAGGAGGGGGCTCCTTTGTCTCTTTCTTTACTATTTACATAATAATTTCATTATAAAGAAAATTCGTGGAGAAAGGAAGCGTAAGAAAACCGGGCTTCAGCCGTCATTTCAACCATCGGTGATCATTTTCACCCTCCTTCACGGGTCAGGAGAGCAGGTTGAAAGGCGGTGCAGAAATGAGGAGATCATGCAAGCACAGAGCGAGGCAGGGCTTCTCGACAACAAATGTTACGATGTTCATATTCTTTTTTTGTTTTCTCGCCTGCCCCCTGACTCCCGTCTACAGTGAAATCCTTCCAAAGGGTGGTCTGGACCCAACAAAACTCATGCGGGGAGATGGTTCCACATCCTTGAATCATGCTTCGCTGTTGTCCATGCGTTTCTTTTATCAGCCGCCCGGAGGAATCGAAATCCAGCCCCTGGGGAAGGACCCTGTGTTATCGAATCATTCCGGTTTTTTCGACTTCAAGGAATGGGATTTCGAGAATATCCTCTGTGCCGGAACGAGGCCCTTTATCATCAAGGGAATTGCTGGATATCCGTCTGCGGAAGTGAATAGCGGATGGACAATCAACTTGGACTTTGCCTATTTTCCCCATCCTTTTCCTCTTTTTAAAGCAGAGAAAGGGATGGAAACCCTTTTGGACAATGAAGAGAGCAGCCGGAAGGCTTCCGGCGAGACCGGTTCCTCAAAACGCTTTAACATTGAAGATGGATATGTGGGGCTTTCTCTCTTCCTGAATCTTCGTATCTACCGGCTCATGCCCTACCTCTGGGTCCAGAGCGGAGCGAAACCGTTTCCGCCAAAAGGTTCAGAAGATCGTTGTGATGAGGCGATGGAAGATCCGATCTTGGCGATGAATGTCATCGGAGGCCTTCCCATTCAAGTAAGCAAGCGGTGCTCCCTGCTTGTGGAGTCCGGTTATTTTGTCGGCTTGAAAAGCGGGTTTGCAGCGCCGGATCGTGGTTACAAGGTTACCTGCTCCCTGCGCGTGACGCTCTGAAAAGTCCATCCTACGCGCCCAGATCTCCCGCATAGGGGAACAGGGCCGGTGTGCCGCCGGTGTGCCAGAACAACACCGTACTGTCCGGTGAGAAATCGTTGCGCCGTATCATATCGATCAGGCCCGCCATGGCCCTGGCCGTGTAGACCGGATCCAATAACACGCCTTCACTCTCCGCCAGGATGCGGATCGCTTTGCGTTCACCGGGCCCGACAACCCCGTACCCCTCTCCGAGATACTCGTTTCGAACGTCAACATCGGCGGCCGTAAACCGCGCGCCGACCCCGAGGCGCTCCGCCGTTGCGTTGGCGAGACCCAGCACATGCTCCCGGAAAGGGGCCTCCCCTGCCTCCCCTTTATCGATACCGATCCCGATCAGGCGAAAGCTCTCTGAAAAAACCGCTTTCCCGACCATCAGGCCTGCCTGCGTGCCGCCCGAGCTGGAGGGGAACACCACATGAGACAGGGTCTCCCCCATTTCCTTACATTGTGCCTGCAACTCCCTCACGGCTTCCACAAAACCGGCGGCACCTGTCGAATCGGATCCTCCATACGGGATTACGTAAGGCTTCCTTCCCTGTCTGCGTAACTCCCCGGCGATCTCGGGGATCCTCTCCCCTTTGCGCAGATCTCCCGTCCAGTGAAGGTGCGCTCCAAGCAGTTCATCCAGCAGAAGATTTCCGTTGGAAACGGATGGGGCTTCCCCCCCCAGTACCAAGTGGCATGAAAGGCCGCTGGCCGCGGCGGCGGCGGCCGTCTGCCGACAATGGTTGGACTGTTCCGCCCCCCCGGTGATCAGGAGGTCACATCCCTGGTGCAGGGCCTCGGCAACCAGGAATTCCAGCTTCCGGGTCTTGTTCCCTCCAAAGGCGAGGCCGGATTGATCGTCGCGTTTGATCAACACCCGGGGACCACCCATTTTCCTGGAAAACCGCCGAAGCTCTACAATCGGCGTAGGGAAGAAACCCAACCGTTGCCTGGGTAGCGGTTCGTATGGCATTGGATCCTCCTAAAGGCCGGACGTCTTCCCGGAAACCTCCGGGAATGGGACGGGCCAGGCCGCAACCGTCCACATTTTTCTTGCTAGCAGGTCATTTTCCCTTCATAATAAACTATCTCATCCACGATAAACAGGAGCTTGAAATGAATCCGGGCCGTCTTGTCGTAATGCTTTCTCTTGTGTCTTTGGCTCTGACCGGATGTCTGGACGCGGACCTCGACGGCGTTCCGGACGCGCAGGACAACTGCCCCTTTGTGGCCAATCCCGAACAGGCGGATTCCGACGCCAACGGGATCGGGGACACCTGCCAGTTCGTGCCCAAGGACACGGACGAAGACGGCGTGGATGACAGCCTGGACAACTGCCGCTACGCGGCCAACCCGGGCCAGGAGGACGGGGACGGGGACGGAGCGGGTGACCTGTGCGACGGTTCCATGCGAAACACGATCGAGGCCGTCCTGCTGGAGATCGCGGGAGACGACACCGAGGGACGCCTCTGCCTTTCCGAAGGAAACGCCCTGGCCCGCTCGCGCCTTACGACCCGGATGACTTCCCTGGGGATCACCCCGGCCGGTACGACCCCGGGCAGCTATGATCAACCTTTCTATTCCGGCGTAAACCTCATCGGTATTCTGGAACCCGAAGGCATGGAAGGGCAGCCTCCGGTGGTCATGCTGGGCGCACATCACGACCATATGGGCCTGGAGGGATATTACGCGTGCTTTTCCCACGACGATGCGGATTCCCCCGTCTGCAACGGCGCCACCGACAACGCCACGGCCGTGGCCGCGGTCCTGGCTGCCGTGGAGGCCCTGGCCTCCGTGATCCAGGCTCCGGTGGCCGTGGGGCTGTGGGATGCGGAGGAGTTCGGCAAGCTCGGGTCCCAGTACTTTGTGCAGAACCCAACCTTCGACATGCAGTCTCTGCGCTTGTACATCAACCTGGACGTGATCGGTTCGAACCTGTTCATCGGCGGGGAGGAACACACCTTCGCCATCGGGGGCGAGTCCGGGGGGGAGGACCTGCTGGAGGACGTGTCAGAGGCCGCAGGTGTCAGCCCGCTCAAGATGCATCTTCTTTCCACGGCCATGGGTCAGGGCCGGAGCGATCATGAAAGGTTCCGGGGGATCGTCCCCTTCGTCTTCCTGAGCGACGGCACGGGCCCCATCTACCACACAACGGCCGACGAGATCCACATCGTCAACATGGACAAGACGCTGGAGGTGACCCGGATCGCCACGGAACTCACCCTCCGGGCCCTGGATCGCCCCGCGGCCTACCCCCTGGAGGACGTGGACCCGGACCTGCCCATCTTTTCGGACGCGGCGCCCCTCATGGAAGGCCTGGAACTGGCCCGGACCCTGGCCGACGCCAACGGACTGATGCTCCCGACACGCCTCGTGATCGAGACCGGGACCTGTGCGATGGGAGGGATCCTGGACAGGGGCGAAGACGGGTTCATCGAGCTGGACAAGATCACCATGGGCCTGCTGGGCTTTGCGTTCCTGGATATCTCCATGAACCTGCCCTTCATCCCGCCTCCCTGAGAAGGCCGACCCTTAACACACCGTTGCAAGAGTCCAATTTGTTGTCATCCCTGCCTTCAAGAGTGTCGATTATTTTACTTTTGGGGTGTCTTTCAATGTTTTGGGTAAGGCGCTCAATAGTGGAGATTGCGAGCGAAGCGTGGCAACCCCCCGGCCCCGTTTGGCATTTTATCACGGGGGGTTGCCGCGTCGCCTGCGGCTCCTCGCAACATTCGCCTCTAGTCGTTCACGACCTGACCCCTAACATTCTCTGACAAGGCTTTTTCAACCCCCTTCCGGGGTCCTTCCCGCGGCTTCTTCACCACCACGTCTTTTTTCAGATCGTGTTTCTCCATTTTTTTCTTGACAACCCCTGCCCGTATGTTGAAAATAGTTCAACAATGGAAAAAAGGAGAAATCGTATCTGGTTACACCTCCTTTCCTCGAAAGGAGTTTAGCTTACTGTCGCTTCGGCGCGGTTGAGAGGGAAAAAGAGAAAGGAAGCCCCTGTTGGAAAGCTTCGGTGAGATACTCAGAAGGCTTCGATTGGACCATCCCGAAAAGCTGAGCATCCGGGAGGTGTCCCGGCGGGCCGGTATCGACGTGTCGTACTTGAGCCGCATGGAAAAGGGGGAGGTGGCCCCGCCGCGGGAAGAGATCATCCTCCGGCTGGCCGAAGTGCTGGGGAGCGCCGACCCGGACCGGCTCCTGGAACTGGCCGACAAGATCCCGCCGGACGTGCGTGAGATCATCCGGGACCAGTACCAGGAGATCCCCTCGTTTCTGAGAACCGCCAAAGACCTGTCCCGGGAGGACTGGAGCAAGCTCAGGAGCTACGTACAGAAGAACCTTCTTTCCCGTAAAGGCCGGAAGAAGCCCTGACCGGGGAAATCAGCCTGAAGACCGGAACATGTTTTCCGGCTGGATCCAGGAGGAGAACGATCATGATGGACATGGACCGCGTTCCCTGGCTGTCCCGGAAGGAGATCGGGAGGAAGGCTGCCATCGTCCTGAAGGAAGCGGGACAGGAGCTGGGTATCGAGATCGCTCCTCCGGTTCCCATCGAGGCCATCATCGAGCAGGTCTTCGGGCTTCACCTCCTGGTGGAAGACCTGACGGTAATGTACGCGGGCTTTTCCTGGTCCAAGGAGCTGTTGGGGGCCACGATCCTCTCGAAAAAACAGGTCCTGGTGCACGAAAAACTCCTGGCCGATCCCAAGGAGCACGGCCGCTACCACTTCACCTGCGCCCACGAGCTGGGGCACTGGGTGCTTCACCGGCCCCTGTGCGAGGCAGACGAAACGGACGGGGATGACGATCTGCCGGCGGACGACATCCTGTGCCGGACCTCCTTCAGCCGCCAGCGGGGAGAGTGGCAGGCCGATTACATGGCCGCATGCCTGCTCATGCCCGAGGCTAGCACGCGGGAAGCCTTCCATACAGCGGTCTCCGGCAAGCCCCTCATCCTGATGAACCGGGAAGCGTCGGTCTCCCGGGGCGGCGGGGACCCCCTCTGGCTGGAACCGGTGCTGGCTCACGTCCCCCACTACGCCCAGGAGGTGATCCGCGCGGGCAACTTCACCAACGTGTCCAAATCCGCCATGGGGATCCGTCTTCAGGAGATGGGACTTCTGGTGGATGCGGTGAACCGGCCCTGGGAGGGCTGAGGGGACACCGGGAAGGCCGGGTCAGGAGGATCCCTGCTCGAGCCAGGCCCGGATCTGATCGATGACCCACCTGGAATCGTCCAGCGGAATGTCGTGTCCGGCCGTGGGGTGCATGACCAGCGTTCCCCCCCAGGCTCTGTGGATCTCCTCCGACGAGCGCGGGTCGCACAGGCGATCCCCCCTGCCCGCCAGGATCAACAGCCGGGCATCCGGCCGGGCCAGGGTCGGCCGGAAGGTCAGGGCCGCCCGGATCTGGTTCAGGAAACTCCTCCTGCTCACCGGACGTTTCTTCTGGATCTCCAGCCATTCCAGTACAACCGCTTCGTGATTCGTCGTATTGTTGCTGACCATACGAACGATGGCACGCTCCCGGGCTTCGGTCCCGGGGGTGAAGAAGATCCGGACGAACCGGAGCATACTGGCGGGACGCAGCCGGTGGTGAAGGGGGTTCAACCCCTTGAAGCTGGTGTTGGCCAGGACCACCTCCCGGAAATCCCCGGGATGCAGTTCCATCCAGCGCCGGGCCATCATCCCCCCCAGGGACATGGCAAGCAGGAGGTTCTCCTCCTTTCCCGAGAAATGTTCCGCCAGCGGATCCCGCATGTATTCGATCATATCGTCCATGTTGTCCGGGGATGTCTGTCGGTGAGCGGCTCCGACCCCCGGGATCTCCAGCGTGTGGACGCTGTCCCCGGGAAAGGCGTTTTCCAGTTCCTGGACGAACGAACCCCAGTGCGCCTTCTCCCGGATCAGCCCTCGCAGCAGAAAAAATTTCATACAACCTCCTCAATCGCTGTCCACAGAAGTGCGGAGTCCTGCCCTCCACATCCCCTGGTGGGGCCGGGCCCCACCTTACGCCGTCTCACATCGATGCCCCGGCTGCCTGTTAAGAGCCTGTTGAAAAACAAGAGTTCCATATTTACTGTCATTCCGGACTTGATCCGGAATCCAGGGGAGTGGAGAGGAGGCCCTTGCTCCATCCCCCCCCCTTTGGCCACCCCTGGATCCCGGCCTTCGCCGGGATGACGGCAACTTGGACTTTTTCAACAGTCTGTCAGAATAAGGTCTGCCAGAAGGTTTGTCACGTCCGCTTCACAGTCACCCGGTCCTTCAGGACCGAGCGGTTCACGAACCCCTTCCGTTTCATATGCCTCGAGGTCACCGGCCCCAGTGATTCCTCGAGAAACCGGGTCAGATCCAGGCACTCCCTGCCGCTCCCTCCCTTCACGTCGATTTCCACGGTCCTTCCCATCATGTCCAGTTCGATGACGATCTCTTCCTTCATCCCTGCACCCCCTTCCTTCCCGATGTTACGTTATGATCCTGATACCTTCCGGAGCACCAGCCGTATCCGGCTGCCGGAGCAGACCGTTTCCTGAACCAGCCCGTAGTTTCTCTTCCTCGCCTCCTTGAGCACCTTGAGCCGGGCGTACTCCTGCAGGATCCTCCCTTTCCATGCCCGGCTTCCCCCGCCCCCGGCGCCCCATCCGTGCATCTGAAAGGCCTGTCCGGGCCCCGGGCGACGGAACCCCATTCCGGCCCTGCCGCTCCGCCCGATCACGATGTCCATGCGGATCCGGTCGTCGTGGTACCGCACCCATCGGTCCTCCTCCCACGAGATTCCAAGCTTTTCCAGGGTCCGGACAAGAACTTCCCGGTCCCGGATCTCGGTTTCCACTGTTGTGATATGCGACATGTCCTCTCCTTTTTCATGAAATGATCAACACTGCGGGTTCGTCAAAGCGGCCGGGGTTTCCGGGAACGGATCCGCTGAAAACCCTCCCTGGCCGGCCGGTCCACTTTGTGTCCCGTAGCCGGGGACCGGGTCCTTCGCGGCGCCAGCGCCCCGGGTCCGGGTCCTGCCGGCCGGCCGGTGGCCCGGCCGATCCGGGCGTATTCCCAAGACTGAAGCGCCCCCAGGATTTCCGCTTCCCATGGTTCCACTCCTCCCTGGGCCGGGTCCTGCGGTTCTTTCAGGCAACGCCTCCTCAACTGCATCAACATCCACTGCGCATCCAGCCCGCGAAGGACCTCTTCACAAAGCCCCTCCAGCATGCGGAGCATCAGGGGCGGAAACCGCCTGCCCTGATAGTCCAGATAGACAATCACCCATTTCAGGGAACCAGGACCGAAGTGTTCCACGATGAACCGGAGCACCGCACACGCGAAGACCGGGTTCCTGCTGAGAAGTCCGGGCAGGTAGTCCTCCAGTCGCGCATCCGGCAGGATGGGATGCTTGAACCGGATCATGACCCGCACGGCCGCCCGTCGGACCCGGGGGAAGGGGTCCGTTCGCGCGATCTCCATGAGCGGTCTGCCCAGACAGCCGGGAAACTGCGTGCAGGGCCCGGTGCAGCAGCCGAGGCCGGGCAGCACCGGCTCCACCCGTTCCCCGGCATCCGGCCCCGGGTCCCGCCCCCCTGCACGACTCTCCCCACGGCGGGCGAACAGCTCCTCGGGAAAACCGGCTCGGAAACATTTCCTCCCGGCACCGGTCTCCAGGAAGTCATGCAGGGCATCGAGGAGACACTTTTTTTCCGCGAAGCTCAACCGGGGGAATCCGTCGTCGCAGAGGGGTCGCAGCACGACCTGGAATTTCTCGGGAAACGGCATGGCGGTGTCCCTGTTCTTCATTCCTGCCTGGCAGCCTTCGCCGCCTCCGGTCCGAGTCCCGCCCCCGCCGGCCGGGCGTTGCTCGAGGCCCAAGCGCGCAGGGTTCGGATTTCCCGCTCCCGCATCCGGCTCAGGGGAACCATGGCCCTGAGCTGACGGATGAGCGCCAGGGAGTGAAACGGCCTGCCGGAAAACACACACTCCGTGTACAGGGTGTCCCGCACGGCCTGCTCCATCTCGGCCCCGGAATACCCCTGTGAAAAACGCACACAATCCGGGTCCACTGGAAAATCCAGGTTGTAGCGCTGGAACAGCACCTGGAAGATCTGCCGGCGTTCCTCCCGGTCCGGAAGGTCGATGAAGAAGATCTCGTCCCACCTGCCCCTTCGCATCAATTCGGGGGCCAGGGCGCCCAGGCCGTTGCTCGTGGCCGTGACAAAGACCGGAGCGGATCTCTCCTGCAGGAATTCCAGCAGGGCGGCCTGGATCCTCAGGGCCGTGCCTCCGTCGGAGAAACCGCTCACCGGGGAAAACCCCTTTTCCATCTCGTCCAGCAGGAGAACGCAGGGAGCCATGGCCCGAACCGTGTCCAGGGCCTGGAACAGGCGTTTCTCGCTCCCGCCCACCTCGGACGAATACAGCCGGCCTGCATTCAGCTTCAGCAGGGGCACCTTCCAGGAACCGGCAACGGCCCGGGCCATAAGGGTCTTTCCGCACCCGGGCACTCCCAGGAGGAAGATACCGCTGGGTGGCGGAAGCCTGTGTTTCACAAGTCTCGCGGGGTCCCGGAAGGCACACTCCCGGGTCTTCAGCCAGGAAACCAGGTCACGCATGCCCCCCACGTCCTCCAGTCGAAGATCCTCCCCGGGAAACTCCAGCAGGTGCTCCCCCCGCTTCCGGATCCACTCCCTTTTCAGGTTCCGGATCAAGTCGGTTTCCATGCGGCCGGTCCGGGCGATGGACAGGGAGAGGACCGTCTCCGCCTCCCGGCGGGTCAGCCCGCAAAGGGTCCGGGCGATGTCGTGCTTCTCCGCCGGGCTGTAGGTTTCCATGTCCGAGCTGACCAGACCGAGAAAGAAATCCACCCCCGGAAGCGGATGGTTCCGAAAGGGCACACTGTCCAGCCCTACAGGCGGGCGGAACCCCGGCTCCACCAGCAGCGCCACCGATGCGCTGAAGCGCACCCGGTCGTTCAGGGTCCTCAGCGCCGAAAGTACCAGCGGGTCGGGGTCCTGCAGATAGAGGTCGAACAGTTGGAGGATCCAGAGGACCGGGGAATCACCCTCCGGATTCCGGACGTGATTCCGGACGATCCGGTCCAGGAGTTCCAGGGGGTCCGTGGTCTCCCACTTTTTTCCCTTTCTCTTCAGGCCCTCGCCGGGGTTGAACACGCACACGTCCATGCCGAGTTTCCCGCCGAGAGAGGACAGCTCCGCAGTGGCCTGCCAGGGTTCCCGGGTTCCGAGAAAGAAGACGGGGATGTAGGCCCGAAGCATTTCTTCCAGCCCGACACCCGGTCCCGTGTTCCGTTCCATACGCTTCCTCACCCGCACCAGCGGGAGGTTTTAAATTCGGGGGTGCCCAGATGGTCGGCCATCTCCTGGATGTTCGCGGAGTTCCACGAAAAGATAGCGGTCCCGTCCGGAAGCAGAACGATGTCAAATTCAGGGTGCACCGCCCGGGGCGCCTCAGGGGCACGGCTTTCCCGGACCGGTTCCCCGGGGCCCTCCTGCGTCTCCCCTCCGCGGTTCCACGGTTTTCGCATCCTCTTTCCCTTTCCTGTTGAATAAAATGCAACAACGGGTGTTGAATATAATTCAACGCCTGCTTCCTGTCAAGGATTTTTCCGTGTGTTTCCCCGGATGAGGGGGAAAAAAAATGAAACAGGCTTGACAGGGGAACGCCGGCTCCTATAATGCGGGTAAATTACCCGCGATAAGGAGTTTCGATCATGTCCATCCGTTCCAACGCCGCCGAGCGGCTTCCCAAACCACCTGCCCGGTCGGATCACGAACAACGGTTCCGGGAGATCAACGAACGGTACGCGCAGGAAGTCCTGAACCTGGACCCTCGCGACATCTGTCTCTTTCTGCCCCACTGCCTGCGAAGCCGGTCCTGCCCCGCTGAATCGGACCATGAGGGGATCCAGTGCCGGCGCTGCGGCGGTTGCACAGTGGGAACCATCACATCCGCGGCGGAAGTGTGCGGTGTGAAGGTCTTTTGCGTACCCGGCGGGAGCCTGCTGGAGGCGCTGGTCCGGAAATACCGCCCCAGGGCCGTGCTGGGAGCGGCTTGCGCCAAGGAAATCCTGCTGGCCGTGGAACTCTTCCAGAACCACAGGTTCCCGCTCCAGGTGTTTCCCCTGGAAAAAGAAGGATGTGTCGAGACCCGGCTCTGCCCGGATCCCCTGCTGGATCTGCTGGCCGCTCTTCAAGCAAAACAAACGAAGCTGCAGGAGAACCAAGAGATGAAACAGGAGAGCCAGGACCCTTCACGGACTGGAGGTCTGACGGAAACAAGCCCCGTGGACGGATTCTGGAGCCAGGTGATCCCCCGGGAGTTCGACAACGGCATCCTGGCCCAACTGTGCGGAGACGACACGAACACCTACGACACCGTGGGGCCCAGCAAAACCATCTCCGAGCCCCTGTGGGACTTTCTGTCCCGGGGCGGCAAGGGCAAACGGACCCAGCTGTTTTCCCTGATCCTGCAGGCCTTCGGGAAGGACGAAGAGCCGTATCGGGATCTCATGCTGATTCCGGAGTTGAGCCACAACGGCACCCTGATCATCGACGATATCGAAGACGGAAGCTCCCACCGTCGAGGAAAACCCTGCGTTCACCATATTTATGGGACGGACGTAGCCATGAATGCGGGCAACGTCCTGTATTTTCTCCCGTTGCTGCCCCTGTTCCAAAACGATCATCAGATTCCGGAGGCCAAGCGAAACGAGATCTTTCAGCTCTATGTCCAGGG
>CAYTRL010000175.1:0-11661 GCA_964439795.1 uncultured Thermodesulfobacteriota bacterium | reverse complement strand
GAGTGCAAGCTCCTGGTCTTTCAGGACAAGGGGATGAAGCTGCTGCCCACCTCACCCTGATCCGGCGAACAAGAAGCACCTGTCTGCGGCGTCTGTCCCGGGTTTGATCCGGGATCCTGCCCTTATAATTTATCTAATTCATCCAACACGCGGTTCAGGTCGTCCTCGCCGCGGATCTCGATCACCGGGGAAGACGGATCCGCCGTGGGGGTCGTGTCGGCTGCCGGAGGGGCATCCGACCCCTGTCCCGCACCGGCCGGTTGCCGAACCGGCGGCACCGGGGCGGGAGAGACGCGGTCCTTTGCGTCCAGGTCCAGCACCTGCATGGGGGTGTTGAGCGCAGGGGCGGTCCAGCCTTCTTCCAGGCAGGATCCGTTCGAGCCCGTCTCCCTGCCTTGTTCCCCGCCAGGCAGAGACCAGTCCGGTTTCTGGTCCAGCCAGGACCGGTACCGCTCGAAGGTCCACATGCTGTCCCGCAGGCCGGTCTGCATGATGTCGTGAAGGTTGACCAGGTTTCCCTGCCGGATCACCGCCCTGGCCGCATGGTTGATGAACATGATCTCGCATTCCGGCACGCGGAGGTTTCTGTCCGGCCGAAAGATCATCCGCTGGCAGATCACGGCCACCAGACAGTCCGCCAGCATGGCCCGTATGCCGTCCTGGGACTGTGAGGGAAAGGAAGCCAGGAGCCGCTGGATCGCTTCCACCACCGAACCGGAGTGGACCGTGGCGAACACGAGATGCCCCGTCTCCGCCGCGCGGATCGTGGCCTGCATGGTGTCCGTGTCCCGCATCTCGCCGATCATCACCAGGTCCGGGTCCTCTCGCAGGGTGTCCAGCAGCCCCTGGTAGAAAGAGGGCGTATCCCGTCCCACCTCCCGTTGCCGTATCAGGGAGAGGTGCGGTTTCAGGTGGTACTCGATGGGGCTCTCGATGGTGATGATGTGCAGGGCCCGGCGGAGGTTTGTCTCGTGGATCAGGGCCGCCATGGTGGAGGATTTTCCGCAACCGGTGGGGCCGCTGAACAAAACCAGGCCGTTGGGGTTTTCAAACACCTTCAGCAGGTCGGGGTGGAGGTTGAGCCGGTTCAGCGTGGGCTCCACGGGCAGGAGGAGTCGGATGGCCATGCCCACCCCGCGCGCGGTCTGCATCACGTTGATCCGGCACTTGGAACCCCAGAGATCCCGGGAAAAATCACAGGAGTTCTGTTGGAGAAATTCCGCCCATTTTGCCTGCGGAGAGATTTCTCTGGCCATTTCCATGAGTGGATGAGGAGGCAGCGGATCCCCCAGGACGTGCAGCTTGCCCCGCACACGTACGATCGCCGGCAACCCGGGTTCCAGGTGAAGGTCGCTGGCCCCCCGCGCCGTGGCCCGCCCGATAAGTGTTTTCAGGTTTTGGGTCAAGTCCGCTCCCTTGATTCTTCCCGTTGTCGAGCCTCGTTGATGCATGGGCCCACACTACGGAGACTGGGTTCCCGGTCTGGTTCGACTGGATTCCGGGGCAAGCCCGGAATCACGGGACAGCATGTCCTTTTCATTTTTCGACACTCTTTGACCGGGCGTTGTTCCCTCTTCAGTGAAAATCATATCGGCGTGACGATTTCCGGACAGGGTCAGTGCACGGAGCAGGAGATACAAGGATCGTAGGCTCGAACCAGCATCTCGCCCAACCGCTTGATCTCCTCATCGCTCGCGCCGCCGGCGAGCTGCTCTTTTGCCAGCGCCCCCAGGTCGAAATGGATATTGGCGTTGTTCTGTGTCGTGGGGATGACGCAGTCCGCTTTGACAATCGCTCCCTTCGCATCGATTTCATAGTGATGGTAGAGGATTCCCCGGGGCACTTCCACGGCGCCCACCGCCTCGCCGGCCCGAGCCTCGTAAGGTTCGCGGACAGGGGTCAGGTCCCGGTCCAGGAGTTGTTGGATGATTTCCACCGATTCCAGCATCACGTGATAGTTTTCCACCAGTTGAGCCGCGTTGTTCATGTACGGGTTGTGGTTCACCGGTTCCAGGCCCAGTGCCCGGGCCGCCTGCACCGCTTTTTCATGAAGCAGGGAGTGGTTGTTGTTGAAGCGTGCCAGCGCTCCCACCGCGAAAGACTCCCGGCTCAGGCGGGTCCACTTGGAGGTGCTGAAAGGTTCCCGATACTCCTGCGTCATGGCCAGGTAGTCGTCTTCGGCTTTTTCCACACCGTCCGAGGAGACGAGGGAGCCCCCGATCCAGGGATATTTCCCTTCCCCCTTCAGGGAGACGAACTCCGTCTCCCGCTGGAAATCGGGCAGGGAGAGGGTGCCGAAGAACTCCAGCCCCGCCCGGATGTCGGGAATCCGCTCCTCGATCTCCTGCTTGAGCTCCTCCAGCTCTTTCTTTCGGGGCGCCCGGCTCACACCGCCCGGCACCAGGCGTACCGGGTGCGTGGTACGCCCTGCGATCCGGTCGCAGATCCGGTTGCCCAGCCCCTTGAGGCGGACCGCGATCCCCGCCACCTCCGGGTGCGACTGGATGATCGGGATTACGCTGCCCACGTGCAGGAGGTCCGGCGCCGCCAGAAAAAACACGTGCAGGCTGTGGCTCTGCAGGGTCTCCCCGTGCTTGGCGAGCATGCGCAGCAGGCGGGCCGTTTCCGGCACCGGCACCTGCATCGCCCGTTCCACGGCCCGGAGGCTTGCCAGGGTGTGCCCGATCGAGCAGATGCCGCAGATCCTCGCGGTGAGCACCGGCGCCATTTCGTGGGACATGCCCCGCAGCATGGCTTCGAAGAAGCGCGGGGTTTCCACCACGGCCCACCGGGCGTCCACGAGCTGTCCGTCCCGCACCTCGATCCGGATGTCCCCGTGTCCCTCCACCCGGGTCAGGTGATGCACCTCGATTTCCCGTGCCGAACTCATGGTATTTCCACCCCGCTGAATGCGTTATAGAAGCTCATCCTCTCCCGGATGTGTTCCGGGGAGAAACCCCTGTCTTCCAGGATTTGAAACATGGAGCCGTAGTTGGCGTCCGCCGCCGGTCCCCGGCAGCCCAGACAACCGGTGCCGCTGGCCGGACACACGGCTCCGCACCCTCCGCGGGTCACGGGCCCCAGGCAGATTTCCCCCAGGTCGAACACGCAGGTGTTCAGGGACTGCTTGCACTCCACGCACACCGGGTACTGCGGGAACTTGATCTCCGCGCCGGTGACCAGGTTCACCACCACCTGTTCCACCTCGGCTTTGGAAACCGGGCAGCCGGGAATCTCCAGGTCCACCGGCACCACGTCTCCCACCCGCCGCACTTCCATGGTGGGCACCGGCTGATCCCCGTACACCTCCCGGACCACGTCGTCCAGTGGAAAGCGGCCCTTCAGGTGGTTCACTCCCCCGAAGCAGGCGCACGAGCCGATGGCCACCAGCAGTCCGGCGTTGGCCCGGATCTTCTCCAGCCGGGGGATCTCGTCCTCCCGGGAAACGCATCCCTCGATCAGGGCGATCTCGTAGTCGTCGCTCTGATCCGAGGAGACCTCCCGGAAGTTCACGATCTCCACCAGCGCGAGAAAGTCCACGAGCGTTTCTTCCTTGTTGGCCAGTTGTAGCTCGCACCCCTCGCAACAGGTGAAATCAAACACCCCGATTTTCGGTTTGTTGAGGGTGATGCCCAGATATTTCAAGGCTTCCTCCTTCCAGGTTCCGGCTTAACAGCATCTCATAGCAGGACGAAATACTAGATCGCCTCCTTCAGGTTCAGGACGGACCAGTAATCAAATACCGGCCCCTTCACGCAGGTGAATGTGGAGCCCACCATGCACCTGCAGCACTTGCCCATGCCGCAGTGCATCCTCCGCTCCAGGGAGACGAACATGCGGTTCATGGGAAGGCCCAGGGTGTCCAGGTGCGCGCACACGAACTTGAACATGACCGGCGGCCCGCACACGATGGCATAGGTGGTTTTGGGTTCGATGGAGATCTCGTCGAAAAGCTCCGTGATCCGGCCGGTCCGGCCGGTCCATTTTTCGTCGGCCTGATCCACGATAATGTGCATCCGGATCTGGTTGATCGTTTCCCACTCCTCGTACTGGTAGCTGAACAGCTGCTGCGACGGCTCCCGGGTGCCGTAGAGGACGTGCACGTCCCGGTACTGTTCCCGGTGCTCCTTCACCCAGAAGATCGGGGCCCGCAGGGGGGCCAGGCCCAGTCCCCCGGCGATGAGAAGGACGTTGTGTCCCCGCATCTCCTCCATGGGGAAAGAGGTGCCGAACGGTCCGCGGATGCCCACCCGGGCCCCCCGCCCGGCCTGGTGCAGCACGTCCGTGGTCCGGCCGGCCTTGCGGATGCACAGCTCCATGTACTCCCGGTTGTTGCTGGAACTGGAGATGGAGATGGGGACCTCCCCGAAACCGGGCACCTCCAGCATGACGAACTGTCCGGGCCGGAAGCTGAAGATCTCCCGTTCCCGGGGATCCAGGATCTTCACGTGAAAGAGCTTCTCCTGGTCGGTAAGCGGGATGATGTTGATGATCTCGCTTTTGTAGACCCGGTCCGTATTCATGAGCGTGTTCTTCTGGTTGTACTGAGGCGGCGCCTCCATGCCGGGCTGGAGGCGGATGTCCTGCTTAGGGATCTGGTAGGTCATTCGTATTCTCCCGTATCAGATCGTTGATCACGCTTCGGGGGTTGATGCCGGCCAGGCAGGCCCTGCCGCAACGGTTGCAGCCCACGCAGATCTGTTCGTCCCCGTTTTCCGCAAAGCCGCGGTAATGGTGGTAGTAACGGTACTTGAGCCGGTCCTCCCGGAGAGGTCGAAAGTTGTGGCCGCCCGCCACCTCTGCGAAGTCCACCAGGTTGCAGGAGTACTGGATCCGGTCCTTGCTGGATGAGCGGAGGTCCACGCCGATGTGCTCCTCGATGGTGTAGCAGTAGCAGGAGGGGCAGACCATGGCGCAGGTGCCGCAGCTCAAGCACTTGTCTCCCCACTTCTTCCACACCGGGGACTGGAACTCGATGTCCAGGAACTGGGGAAGCCCGGCAACGTCTATCCGGGTCTCGAACCCTTCCCGCAGCCGTTTTTTCCGCTCCAGGAGCGCCCGGTCGTCCTCGTCCGACGGTTCCCGGACCTTCACGTTCTTCAGGAACTTGAACGCCTTGGACGAGCGGATGCTCAGGTAGTAGCGGTCCCCCAGGTCCGAGCAGAACAGGTTGAACCCGTGCCGCACCACGTGCTGGCCCAGGGATTCGCAGAAGCAGTCCGGGAGCGGGTCATGGTCCATGCCGATGATGAAGGTGTTCTTCCGGCGGGCCACGTAGTAGGGAGAGGGAAAGGTCCCGTAGGCGAAGATGTTGTCCAGCTTCACCAGGCCGTTGATGTCGCAGGGTCTCAAGCCCACGAAAACACGGGGGTGGATCCGGTATTCGATTTCCTGTTCCCAGTCGTGATCCTGGAACCGGTACCGGGACAGTTCCTCCCGGAACGGGAGGAAGAAGTTCTTGATAGAGGCGTTCGACAGGGTGTAGTCCAGGTCCATCTCGCGGAACGATTGAACCTCCTCGAAGCGGTACACCGGTTTTCCGTCTCGATCCCGGTCCACCTCCTGTGGGCCGAACGTCGGGTTCTGCGCGATCAGACCATTGACGAACGTTTCAAACTCGTCCTTGTCGATCACCTTGTAGATCATCGGCCTTCTCCGGCTGGATGTTTGTAAAAGGGGCTCTTTTCCTCGAACCTAACATCGGCAGGGGAAATGTCAATCTTGATGGTGAAGGGTGGGCACGCCGGGGAGCTTCCCTGGTCCTTGGTATCATGGAAAGTGGTACACGCGGATGGACGAGCCGACCCTGGCCTCCGGCTCGATCCCTTCCAGAACCGTGTAGTCCATCCGGGCCCGTCCCCGCTCCTTGTTGAAGCGGCTGGTCATGATGAAGAACTCGCTCACCGCGAACCAGCCGGCCTCCGGAAGGCCCCGGTCAACCGGCCGGCGTTCGTATCGGCCTTTCAGGTAGAGATCCGGGGCCTCGTCCGGACTGAAGGTGTCAAGATAAATACGCTGGATTCCGCGGATTTCCATGAACGATGCGAGCCTTCCCAGGTCCTGCCCCCAGTCCAGATTGGAGTCGTTGAGGAAGCGTTCCGGGTGGCGGCGTGCCCACTCCGTGAAATAGCCGATCATTCCGGGGTAGCTCCACAGGGTGGACAGGGTGAAGCCCGTCAACAGGAACAGGACCAGTGCTTTGCCGGCCCGGGAACTCGAACGGAGAAAGCGGTCCGTCTGGACGCCGATGAAGAGAAAAAGAAAGGGGAGCACGGGCATCATGTGGCGGAACCCGATGTTCAGGCGGCTGGTAAGACTGTACAGCGCGTAGCAGATGGGAAAGAGGAAGAGGGAGCGAATCAGACAGTGGCGGTCCGGAGGCAGGGCCGCGGGTGTTTTCCGAAAGGCCTGCCACACCCCCATCAGGAGCAGGAACTGCAGAAACATGGAGGTTTTCAGTGCCAAGGCCGCCGGGAAATAGGCCCACCATCCGGTGTGCGAAGTGCGACCGAGCAGGAACTGGGGATGGTTGTGCCCCCGGATGACGTGTTCCCGAACCATCCGAAGGCCGTCCAGATACTGCCAGAACGGGCCCGAGCCTCCGGGCGTGTTCGCCCCCAGGGCCCAGCACCCCCACAGCACGGTGCTGGCGGACATCACCACGATGCAGCCGCACACGAGCAGGGTCCGGACCCTGTGCCCCTTGTGGTACAGCAGGAAAACGGACCCGGTCAGCAGGGTGACGGGCAGGAGGATCAGACCTGAGAACTTGCTGAGCATGGCCAGGCCGGAGACGATGCCCCCGGCCACGGCAAGCCCGTAGGAGCGTCGGTCCAGGGCCAGGCAGGAAAGGGCGGTTCCTGCAAAGCAGAAGATCATGGCGGCCGAGTCCGTGGTGACCAGGTGGTTGTGTCCGAGGACCGTGGGCGAGAAGGTGTAGAGCAGGAGGGCGACCAGGGCGGGCCGGACGCCGAAAAGCCTCTGTACAAAAAGAAACAGAAAAAGAGCGAACAAGAGGGAGAGAAGCAGCAGGGGCCAGCGTGCCCGGGCGATCAGGGCCAGGGGGTCGTTCCCCGGTTCCAGGAAGAAGCGCCGGGTCAGCCGGTAATCATCCGGGTTCGTGTAGCTTTCCGCGGTGTAGGGGAAGGACACGTCCCGGGTGATCACGCCCAGCCCGGCCAGCGCCTTGGCCAGGGGGGGGTGCTCCCGGTTGATGCGCAGGTCCCGGTTTTTTACGGCCAGGGTGCCCGCGGTGATGTGGATCGGCTCGTCGATGGTGATGGAATCCTGATCGAGCAGCAGGGCCGATAAAAGCAGGTGAGCTGTGAGGAGAAGGCCGGCAAGGCCCCAAGCCAGGGTCCGTTTCATTGGGAGGGTGCTTCCCGGATCGCGGTGCGGCGCCGGTAGAAGAGGTGGACCCCCGCCCAGGCCAGGAGACCGGCCGCGAGGAACCCCAGGATGATCGGTTTCTCCAGGTGCTTGATGTCGTCCATGATCACGTGGAGAAGATGGCCGAAGAGGAACCCGCAGATCCCTATGGTGGAAGCCCAGAGAAGCGCGCCCGCGGCGTTCAGCATGATGAAACGGATCGCGGGCACCCTGGCAACCCCGATGGCCACCGCGCCCACCGTTCGAAACCCCGGGACAAACCGGATCCCGATGATGGTCAGGGCCTGGTACCGCTCCAGCCACTGGTGGAGTTTCTCCAGGCGGGGTTTCCATGCGGGACGCTTGTTCTCCACCGCCGTTCCTCCCCGACGTCCGAGGAGATAGCAGATCAGCGTGTCCAGGAAGTTCCCGGCGAACCCGGCAAGGATCACCCAGGGTATGAACTTCAGGTATCCCTGGTGCGCCAGAAACCCGGCCAGGCTCAGCAGGGTCCCCCCTTCCACCATGGTTCCGATGAATACGGCGAAGTAGCCGTATTTTGTGATGAGTTCTTCCATGCTTCTTCCTCCGGGCTTCAGCATATTTCTTGTCGGGGCACAAGACAAGAGATCGTTGGATCAGGGGCTCCGGGCTTTTTCCCTGGTCGTTTTGATAAAAGATTTCACGCGGTATGGTTCCTCTGTACTTTTTTCGAGCTCTGATAGAGACTGAATCCTGGGAGACAATGAGGCGTGATGAAAACGGATGAAATCAAGCGGGTGCTGGTGGTGCCCAACGAGGACGGGGCCGGGCCGTCGGCACTGCTGTCGCACGTGGTCCGGCGCATCCTGGATACGGCCGGGACCGGGATGGAGATCACGGTCTGGAACCGGTCGCGCCTGGCGTTCAACCGGGCCCTGTACGAGGACCGGCCCGCGGTGCGGATGGAACCGGTGTGGAACATCGTGGAACTGGTCAAGGACCCGGGGTCGGGGGAGGTGTCCGCCCCCGGGACGCTGGAACATCTCAAAGACTACGCATTGCTGCGGGACCGGTACCCGGATTCGAAGGAGATGGAATCAACGGACTTTCACGTGGTGCTCGATTTCGGGGTGCCCCCTGCTGTTCGGTGGGCGGAAAAGCGGGAAGTTCCTTCCTTCACCTTGTGTGACCACGCCTGGAGCCGGACACTGGAGATGATCTTTGATCAGGAGCGTCTGCTTGACGGAGGCCACGGCCGCGACGGTGAACAACTCATCAGGGCCTTGCGGGAAGATGAGGCACGGGTCAGGCACCTTTTTCTTTTTCCTTCCTTCCTGACTCCTCCCGTGTTCCGGCGTTTCTGGGAGGAGATCGGAGTGCGCCCCCTGGACACTGGCGCGGTGTTCGGCGGGCGGCCCGGCCTCTCGAGGCAGGAGGCCCTGGCCTTCCTGCGGATTGCGGAACAGGGCCGGACGGTCCTGGTGATCGGTGGGGACACGCCGGTGTGGGACGCCGCCCTGCTGAAGATGGCGTCGTTGCTGGCGGAAAACTCGGAACTCCTCGAAGAACGGTGCTTGAACATTGTGATCTTCGTGCCCTACCGGCTTTTGGGCCACCCGGTTGTTCGGCGGCTCGACACGGACCGCTCCACTCGGATCCGCCGCCTCGAATACGTCCCCCGGGGCACGATCCAGGAGATCCTGCCGGCCATCGATCTGGTGGTAACCCGGGCGGGCGGGGGCATGGTGAACGACGCCGTGGCCTGTCGGGTGCCCCTGGTATGTGTGCCGGAGCGGACCCAGCCCCAGGTGGGGGCCATCCTGGACGCCTGCCTGGAGCAGGGGCTCACTCGCCGGGTGGATCCGGTTGCCTTTGAACAAGACCCCTTGCGGGTCGTGTTGGCGGAAGTGGAGCGCACCGATGAAAACCGCGGGATAGGTGAGCGGATGCGCAGCATCCCCACCGGGGGGGAAGCCGTGGTCGCCGATGCGGTCCTGGAAAGACTCAAGGGATGCCAATGAAAGACAGATCCAGGTATGTGGAGAAAAGACGGATCGGTGATGCACCCGTGTGGAACCGGGCCGGGCCGTTGCTGGGGCATCTCGATATGGAGTTGACCGAGCGCTGTAACAACAACTGCATCCATTGCTACATCAACCGGCCGGAAAACGATCCCGCTGCGATGCAAGCGGAGCTTTCCACGGGAGTTGTCAGGAAGATCCTGGAAGAGGCCGCCGGACTGGGGTGCTTGACGGTGCGTTTCACCGGCGGAGAACCCCTGCTGCGGGAGGACTTCGAAGAACTGTACCTTGCCGCCAGGCATCTGGGTATCCGGGTGATGCTCTTCACGAACGCCACCTTGATCACGCCCCGGTTGGCCGAACTCCTGGGCCGTGTTCCGCCCATGGAGAAGGTGGAGGTCACGGTGTACGGGATGACCCGGGCATCCTACGAAGCGGTGTCGAGGGTCCCCGGATCGTTCGATTCGGCCTGGCAGGGCATCCGGCGGCTTCAGGAAAAGAAGGTTGCCTTTGTGGTGAAAAGTGCTCTTCTGCCGGCGAACCGGGCGGAAGCGGCGGATCTTGAGGCATGGGCCGCGACGCTTCCCGGCATGGACGGACCGCCGAGGTTTTCCCTGTTTTTCGATCTTCGAGGCCGGCGGGACTCCGAGGAAAAAAACCGGCTCATCCGGTCCCTGCGATGGCCGCCCGAGGATGCGCTTCCCCTTCTGGCCAGGAACAAGGATCGATACCTCTCAGAAGCAAAGGAGTTCTGTTCAAGATTCATGGGGGTCCAGGATGAGAAGCTCTTCTCTTGCGGCGCGGGCGTGGGCAGCGGGTGCGTGGACGCCTGCGGAAGGTTTCAACCCTGCATGCAGCTCCGGCACCCGGATGTTGTCTACGATCTGGGCAAAGGGTCCCTGGAGGATGCCCTGCGATCGTTCTTCCCGAAGATCCGCGGGAAGCGCGCCGAATCCGCCGAGTACCTGGCCCGCTGCGGCCGCTGTCCCTTGAAGGGGTTGTGTGAGCAGTGCCCGGCCAAGGCGTGGATGGAACACGGCACCCTGGATACCCCGGTGGAGTACCTGTGCCGGGTGGCCCACGCTCAGGCCCGAAATCTCGGGTTATTGGAGAAAGATGAGAAGGCCTGGGAGGTGAAAGACTGGCCGGAACGGATGAAGCGGTTCCTGTCAAACGTTGAAAGTGACCAGGATGAAAGTGCACCATGAACAGCACGTGTCCGGAAAACAGGAAGGAGTGCGTCGGGTTCCACCCCTGTGTCCCAGGTTGCGGGGGGTTGGAAGTCGAACACGACGACCGGACTTTCCGTCCCGCAAGCGCCCTGAGGGAGACCGGTCTCGCGCTGCAGCTCTTTGAAATGGGCAGGTCGCTGATTGAGAAAAACGCGATCACCTTCCGCGTTTCCGGGACGTGTATGCTTCCCCTGGTCCGGCCGGGCGATGTTCTGCACATCGTGCCCAAGCGCGCGCGGGATATCGATATCGGTGAAATCGCCGTATTCCGGCGGGACGGCCGCCTGTTCTGTCACCGGACCGTTGCCAGGGGAAGCGAGGGGGATGCCTGGTACATCGTGACCCGGCCAGACACGGCCGTCCACGGTGACGACGGCCCTGTTTTTGACGAAAACATCCTGGGAACCGTCCGGAACCTGGAGCGAAAGGGAAAAACCCTTGAAACGGAGCAGATCCGGTCCTCATGGCCTCAGAAGCTCTACTACCGTGGTGTGCGCAGGATCCACGGCTTCCGAGGTGTGTTGAAGGACAAAGCAAGCGTCTCCCTGGAGCGGGTGCAGCATCGTAAAGCGTACCGGATCGTGGGTGGTTTCTTATACAGGAGATCGGGAAGGAACGCCGGGGTTTCCCGGACCGTTCCCTGGAAGGGCGGCGCCGGGTCCCGTTTTCAAAGGAAGGTGACCACCGAGGAACTGATCCGCATGCACCAGGGCGTGAACCCCGGCCGGCCGGCCCGGTTTTCCCTGCACCTTACCTGCGACACAAAGCCAGCGGCAACCCTGCTGTTCCTGCTGCGCCCCGACGGTTGCCCCTTTTCCGGGTGGTGGCTGGCCCGGGCGGAGGTGAGGGTCCGGTACAGGGGGAGCGCGGTGGAAAAAAGGCTGCTGCGAGAGATGGACGCGCTGTTTTTACGCCTCGGCGTCTCTTCCGTCAGGACCACCTGTTTCGAGAAAGACCCCGGCGGAAGGGGGATGCTCGAAGAACTCGGGTTCCGGGAAACCCCTTTTCCCGGAAGTCCCCGGGATGGGCGGGAAGGGGCGGCCCGCACAGGGTGCACG
>CAYTRL010000174.1:0-11755 GCA_964439795.1 uncultured Thermodesulfobacteriota bacterium | reverse complement strand
TCTTTCTCCGGTTGCCCTACTCAGGATTCCGGCATCAATCTTTTACGAAAAGAAAGAAGCGTCCAAGCCCCGCGACGATCCACGGATTCCTGAATTCCGCCCCGGTTCCTTGGTCCCGGCACGGCACTCGCCGCCTTCACAGGGACCTGTGACCGGGGAGGAAACAGGCCGGAAACAGGAACCAGGGTTATGTTCTTTTCCCGGAAAGCAGCCTGCACCCTGGGAAGTGCCGCCAGGGTCTCGGGATAGGGATGCCCGATCCCCAGCCCCCATCCGTTCCCCGCCGCAAAATCCGCCAACCGGCAGAGTTGACGGATGATGGCGACCTCGTCCCTTTTCTCGTCCAGGAAATGGGTCCTCTGCACAAAGGGCACAGCATAGGTCCTCGCCACCTCGGAAACATGGGAAGCCGGCGACGCCCCGTTGTCCACCAGGAGGAGATCCCGTTCTTTAATAACAGCGATCAGAGATGTCAGCACCCCGGGCCTCTCCTCGAAAAGGGAGCCCATGTGGGGGTTGACGCCGATACAGTGCGGAAGCGAAGCGATCTGATCATTGAGTTCCAACTGGATCTCTTGCCGATCCATGGATACCAGAAGGCTTCCGGGCCCCGGGTCGGTCATGGGATAGTCTCGAGGCTGCAGGGGAACGTGCAACAGCACCTCTTTTCCGCTTCGAAACGCTTTCCTCGCCGCTTCCCTGCTGAATTTTTGGTACGGAAGCACCGCCAGGGTCACCGGAATCTCCATGTCGAGAAGTCTCTCCACGGGCCCCATGTCCGCACCCAGATCGTCGATCACAATGGCCACCCGGGGGCCCTCTGAACCCCGGGCGGCGTACCCGGACGATTCCAGCAAGGTCGAGCAGGAAGGAACCGCCGGATCGGTTTGGGTGGAAGGGACGCTGCGGACGGTGTGGAAAATGAGGAAAAAGACTGCAGCAAAACCCATGGGGACAACCCAGATGCCGTACTTCAGGAATCTCCTGGCGGCTCCAGGAACATCAGATCTCCTGCTCTTCTTTTTCTTTGAAGACACAGGCTGTCTCCCAAAGGATAACCTAATTCATCAGCTACCTAGCCATCTTTTAGTTATGTCTTACTTTAAGTTTTCCTGAAAATCAAGCAATATTACAAAATTTTTTCATAATTTATTTTATCATTCCAGGCACACAGGATCCCCTTCCAGGGGGACCTGGATGGAAACAGATTTCATTTAAGCCGGTTCTTCAATCTTTTCTGTGAGAGACGGGATCGTGGTTCCGGTGGCATCCGAACACGGATCCATGGAGGGAAAGCTGCGGGGGGCCTTGATAAAATCCGAAGATCGCTCGTTTGGGCCGAGGCCTGATGGGAATGAACCAGGAGAAACACCGGACAGGGGGGGTCAGGCGGCTTCCTTTCCGTCCTGTCCCTTGCCCTCCTCGCGGCTCTCATAATTCCAGCCGGACCATGCCTGACGTATGCAGCGGATGATCAGCGGCTGGATCATCTTTTCCGCCGTCTCCCCGTAGAGGAGGTCCAGGTGGTTGGTCCCCTCGATCACGAAGTCGATCAGCTGACTTCTCTCACGGGAGATTTCCACCTTGCTCACATCCTTCAAACTGCTGATTCGATAGACCTTTTTATAACGGTGCGGATAGCTTTGGCTGTATCGCATGTTGGAAGGTGGACTCAGCGGATCATCGGTCCCCCAGAAGTGAAAAACAGGGATGTCGTCCGGGAAGAAGGGAAGCATGCTGGAATAGTTGAGCCTTGTTTCATCCATACGCTTGAACCCTTCGCCGTTGTAGATCCCCTTCAGAAACTGGAACCCCAGCCCCAGGGGGAACGATTCCCCGGCTTCCCGAAGATAGCGCATGATGAACTTCTTGTCTCTCTTGTGGTTTCTGGGTGAGATCAGCGGGTTCAACCCTCCCAGATTCATGTTCAGGATCGTCTTGGCCCCGGCGCGCAGCCCGGGCAGGCGTGTCAGAAACCAGATGGACTCGCGGAAAGGGACGTATCTCAACCGGAAGATCCTGGAGATGTGGTTGAGCCAGAGACTCGCCGGGAACAGCAGGTGGCTGGTCTTCTGAAAAAATTTGGGGGATCCCAGGCAGATGACCCCTCGTATCATGGAAAGGTACTGTTTGGCCTCTTCCATGGGAGGAAGGATCTTGTCGAGCAGTTCCAGCTGCCGGTCTGTGAGCATGTCCAGTTTGTGAAAGTTCTTACGCAGGCTCCAGTTCAGGATCATACACTCGGAGATGATCCCTCCCATGCTGTGACCCAGCAGGATGACGGGCTTTTCCCGGGAACGTTTATTGACGAACCGGACCACCGTGGACAGGTCGTAATCGATCATCGTGTCCACGGTGCACATGGGGTCGAACTTGCCCTCGTTGACACCCATCCCCCTGGGATCGAACAGATAGACCCAGAACCCCATGTCCGCCATGTCCTTGGCCATGGAATACCGGTTGTCCAGGTTGTAGCAGTTGCTGTTGCACCCGATCCCGGGCACCATGACCAGGGAGGGCCGGTTGTCACCCGCCGTCACCTCCTCCATGCTGGCCAGCCTGCGGAACCCGATGGATTTGCCTTCATCAGTAAAGTCGTTGTAGAAGAGGATCTCATAATCCCCCCGCCCGTTCATCTCCTTTTCCTCGATGTCCATCTCGAAGTAGGCGGGAGTACTGTGCTGACGCAGGGTTTCCTTCATGATCCTGCGGCGGCGCGCCGAGGCCACGATGTCGGGCAGAAACCGTTCGGGGACATGAAAACGGTCCCGGGCCAACGAGATCAGCTGCGGTTCCGTGAGGATGATCACATCCTCAATGAGACGGATTCTCTCCTTATCCAGTTCGTCCTGCAGGATGAGCTTGATCTCGTTTCTCGGGATCCTCGTCCCTGTGATCTGAAAAAAGATATGGTAGAGGGTGAGCGCGAGCTTTCCGGCCGCACGGATACGGATCTCTTCCTGGCTCTGCAGAAGCTTCTTCGATACGGGAAGGCCCAGCCGGAGCTGTCCCTCATAGATCCGGCTGTACAGGTTGTAACTTGAATTCGTCCAGTAGGTAGGCAAAGCGTTCAGGACGAATTTCAGGCCGTTTTCCTTCAGGGGGGTCCCCCTGCGCTGTCGTTTCTTCGCCATGGCATCTACCTATCTCATAATATTGTTCTTTTTCCCGATCCTTCTCTCACACGCCCCTGTATTCTAGAATCGGCATTTTTCAAGCAAAGGATGAAAAATATCTATATGCTCCTTACTAGTTATAACCTTTTTCCAGCTTCTTGGCAAGCAGCTCAACGTACTGAAACAGTTTGACATTTTCCGTTCGTTCTCCTACATTGACGCCGTGGCGAACTGGAAGGAACCTCATCAAAGAACAACCGGGGGGGGAACCCCTCGGAGGGAAAAACCCTCATGGCAGCGAAAAAAGGCGAAAAAAAGACCCCTCCCCTCAGCTTGGTGACAGGCGCCTGCGGGTTCATCGGGACCCACATGGTCCAGGTTCTCCATGAAGCGGGCCACAGGGTGAGAGGGACGGACCTTCCCGAGGCCTTTGAGCGGGACGACCCGGAGCGCGGCCGGTTTCCGGGGGTCCTGAAGGATCTGGGGGTGGAGTTCATTCCATCGGACATGACCCGCCCGGATACCCTTCAGACAATCCTGGAGGGGGTGGACTACGTCTTCCACATCGCAGCCGTTTTCAGCTACTCGGCCCCCTGGGAAACCCTGAAACGGGTGAATGTGGACGGCACCCGTGAACTGTGCAACCTGATTCTGAAAAAGAAGAAGATCAAGAAACTGATCCTGTGGGGAGCCGGAGGCGTTTACGGGTTCCCCCCTGCCGAGTTCCTTCCGGTCCGGGAAGAGGACCCCAAGGCACCCCCGAACCACTACCTGAAGTCCAAGCACGAGCAGGAACAGCTGGTCATGGCCCTGGGGAGGACACGGGGACTGCGCTACAGCATCGTGCGCCCCACCGGGGTGTACGGGCCACGATGCATGTACGGCATGGGCCAGATGATGCTTCCGCTGATCCGTACCCGGCGGGTGGCCGTTCCGAGAAACTTCACCACCCGGGTCCCCCTGGTCCACGTGCGGGACGTGTGCGCGGCCGCCCTGTTCCTGTCCCGTACCAAAACGGCGGATGGGGAAGCGTACAACCTCAACGACGACACGATGATGACCGTCGTGGAGTTCATGAAGACCATGGCCGACCTCCAGGACAAACCGTTCACACGCCTTCCCCCCGTGCCGATCGCCCCCCTCAAGACCGTTCTCCAGGGGGCCGCCTTTCTTGAGGGGACTCTCGCAAAACACGTGACCCGCATGAAACCGAAGCTGGAACGGGACACGATCCGGTTCCTGGGCCGTGATATCGCCTACAGCAACCAGAAACTGAAGGACCTCGGATACCGGTTTCTCTATCCGGACGCTCGTTCGGGTCTCCGGGAAACGATCGCCTGGTACCGGCAGGAGGGATGGGCCTGAAAAGGCCGGGACATACACAAAGGAGATGCGGAGATGCCAGGAAAAAAATCGATCCATAAATCCGGCAGCGAAAAGGTGTTCAATGAGGCCCTGAAACATTTTCAGAGCCTTCTCCGTATGGATACGAGCAACCCGCCGGGGAACGAGAAGCAGGCGTGCGAGTACATCGGTTCCGTTCTCCGCAAGGAAAAGATCCCGTTCGAGATCCTGGAGAGCGCCCCGGGCCGCGCAAACCTCGTGGCCCGCCTGCAGGGCGACGGATCCCGCTCCCCCCTGCTTCTGAACGCGCACCTGGACGTGGTCCCCGTGGAAAAGGAACACTGGTCGCACGATCCCTTCGGCGGAGAGGTGGATCAGGGCTTCCTATGGGGCCGTGGGGCCCTGGACATGAAAAACATGGCCGCCATGAGCCTCATGAGCCTGATTCTGCTCCACCGGCAGAAGAAACCCCTGAAAAGGGATCTCATCTTCACGGCGGTAGCCGACGAAGAGGCGGGCGGGGCCTTCGGCTCCGGCTGGCTGGTGGAAAATCACCCGGAGAAGATCCGGGCGGAGTATGCCCTGGGAGAGTTCGGCGGCTTCAGCCGGATCGTGGACGGGAACCATTTCTACCCGGTGCAGATCGCGGAGAAGGGGATCTGCTGGCTGCGCATCCGGGCCAAGGGGGACCCGGGGCACGGATCCCTGCCGAACTGGGACGGAAGCGTGGGCAGGATCGGACGGGCGGCCCACCTCCTGGGCAAAACGAGGCTTCCGTTCCACCTGACCCGGCAAACCCGGGAATACGTGAACACATTGGCCGAGCACCAGTCGTTTCCGAAGAACCGGGTGCTGAAGCAGGTCCTGAACCCCCGGCTGAGCCGGATGGTCCTGGAACGTCTCCTTCCGGACAAGGACGTGGCCAGGAGCCTGTACGCGGTCCTGCACAATACCGCCAACCCCACGGTGATCCGGGGGGGAAACAAGGTGAACGTTCTGCCCACGGAAGCCGTCCTGGATGTGGACGGAAGGATCCTGCCAGGTCAGACCGACGAGGATTTTGTCCGGGAGGTCCGCAACGTCATCGGCAAAGGGTACGAGATCGAGGTCCGGCGCTACCAGCCGGGCGTCACCGTGTCACCCCGGGATCCGATCCTGGGGTACATGGCCGATGCACTCCGCCATCACGACCCCTCCGCCATCGTGGTGCCGTACATGCTGCCGGGGTTCACGGACGCCACGCACCTCAGCCGGCTGGGGATCCGCTGCTTCGGGTTCTCCCCGGTGAAGTTGCCCGAGAACTTCAACTTCCTTGGACTGATTCACGGGCACGACGAGCGCATTCCCGTGGAGGGGTTCCGGTTCGGCCTCCGGGTGCTGAGCGACCTGGTCGGCACCCTGTGCACCTGACCCGACAAATGCTACCGATCTTTTTACGGAACCCGGGCGCCCCCCTGGATCCCGTCCCCGCTCATCCCGGAATGCAGCCCCGGATTCAGCGATCCCTCCCGCGCCCCCGCCGCCGCCTCTTCCAGGCGAGCCAGCCCAGCAGGCTCACCACGCCCAGTGCAAGGACCGCCGCCACCACGACTTCGCTCTCCCGCACGAACCGGTAGATCGCGATCCGGTTCTCGGAGAAAAGATACCCGGAAAGACACAGAGGCAGGACATACACCAGGGCGGACAGAGTGTCGGCCAGGAAAAACCGATGCGGGGACATCCGGCTCATCCCCGCCACCAGGAAGATGACCGCCCGGACAAACGGGGTGAACCGCGCCGCGAAGACAGCCCACCAGCCCTGCCTCCGGTAGCGCCTTTCCGCCTCCTGCAGGCCCTCCAGGGACCCGCGCCGGGAGAAGATCCTCCATTTGAGCACCCGCTCCCCGCCCCAGTATCCGAGAAAATAGTAGATCCCGTCCGCGGTGACCAGCCCGGCCAGGCCGATGACCACATAGACGGTGAGGCTCCCGATCCCCTGGGACGCCAGGACGCCTGCGGCGAGCAGGGACGCTGTCTTGGAAAACGGGAACCCGAAACTGCAGGCCAGGATCAACCCGAACAGACCCGGGTACGAGTACCGGTGGAGGTAGGGCAGGATGGCTTCGAACGACTCCAGGGGTCGGTCCTCCGTCTATTGCTGCCGGCTCCAGAGCTCGAGGATCTTGCCCAGGACCTGTTCCTTGCACTTGAGCATCTCCGGCTTGGAGTTGCAGGAAACCCTGCCGGCCCCGGCTCCCCGATGTCCGTCCCCCATGTTCAGGGATCGCATGATCTCCCCGATGTCCTTTTTCGATGCCGCTTCGTCCACGGAGGGGCTCAGCGACATGGAAAACCCCAGGTCGTTGGTCTTGCGCTTCTGCCGGAAGAGGCTCTTGACCTCCAGGACCGCGGTGGCCCCCGGGAACAGGAGGAAGGCCAGGCTCTTGATCAACACCGGTCCGTGTTTGAGGCCGGTGGTGTCCAGGAGGACGATCTCCTGGTCCCGGTCCCGGGGCAGAAAGGAGGCCAGCTTCTGGATCAGGACGCGGCTCTTTTCCGACTCGATGCGGTAGGCGTCGATCTGCGCTCGAACCTGGGGGTCCGAAACGACCTCCTCCAGTGACCGGGCACGCACCTGCCGGATCAGGTGCCGCAGGGTGCGGTCCCGCTCCCGGAGGGAAGGGAACGAGACGCGGAGGCTGTCCGCCAGAAGCTTGCCCGGGGTTTCGTTCTGCCAGTCGTCCAGGTCTTGATAATCGAAGCTGTCGATGATGTCCGCTTCCCGGACCGTGTCCTGCAGAAAATCCGGAAACCGGACCTTGCCGTCGTAATAGTTGAAGATCACGCGGGCACAGCTTTTCTCCGGGGCGAAGGCCCCCGGGAGCGCCTGGGGGTCCCCCCCCTTCAGCTGATAATCCTCCAGGTTCCCCGCGTGGTGGTCGAACCAGAGACCTGCTTCCGGATGGTGCGGGAGATCGCACACGATGGTGTCCGGCCCGATCCCCAGATGCGAGTCCAGGATGGATCCCGGCGTGGAAAACCGGAAGCTGTCGATCCCCTCGGCCAGGCTGCACAGGGCTGCGGACACCACGCCGTCGAAGTCGTCATGGGTCACGATCTTTTCCCGTTTGGGAACGTTTTCGGGTTCCGGCATATACCGTTTGCCTTTCCTGTTCGTTTCATGGCCGGACGGAAAGGAAAGTATACTCTTTCCCGAGTGGATTCCTCAAGATGAATCCAGGACGGCAGTGTGTCGGAATACCCCAATCAGCCCTCACGGAATGGTTCATTTCGGGCAAAAACGCTAGAGTTTTCGGAAGAAATCTACCCATCCGTGGTGATGTGTCAAGAGGGTATTCCGACAGGCTCCTAGCCCTTACTCGGACCTCGCGCGGGTCCAGCGGGTGTTCAACTCCCACCCTTCACTGAAGGGTTACGGCGGCAGGGAACCTCCGTGTATGGGAGGGGGTGAGTGGGGTTACAGGTTGAGGGTTGAGCCCCTGTACCCGAGCCCGGTATGCTGTTGCAGCCCTTTTTTCGTTCCCATACGACCGACCAAACGAGCCTCCGCAACCGGAAGGAGACGATCATGGACCAGGAGGAAAACAGCTACCGGGAACACCGGACCCCCGGCCCGGAGGCTGCGAGACGGATTTCGGCCGTGCAGGAACGCCTCCGTACGTCCGGGATGATCGGACTTCTCGCTCTGCACCCGGTGGATCTTTATTATTTCTCCGGCACCCTGCAGAACGCCTGTCTCTGGATCCCGGCGGAGGGGGATGCCGTGCTCTACGTCGTTAAGAACATGGAACGGGCGCGAGCGGAATCCCCCCTGGCCGAGATCCGTCCCCGGAGGGATCTGACTGCGCTTGAAGATTGCGTGCCGCCGGGACCGGAATCCGTTGTGGGCCTGGAGATGGATGTCCTGCCGATGAAAGAGTTTGCCCGCATTCAGGCACTCCTTCCGGAGAGGACCTTCAAGGACGCGACCCCTCTGATCCAGAGTGTGCGGCAGATCAAATCCCGCTGGGAAGCGGAAACCATGCGGCGGGCGGGCGAGCTGCACGCCCGGGTGTTCCGGGAAATCCCGCAGTGGATCCGTGAAGAGATCACCGAGTACGAACTCTCGGCAACGATCGAAAAGGCTCTTCGACTGCAGGGGCACCAGGGCCTGGTCCGGGTCCGGCGATGGAACCTGGACCTCTTCTACGGCCCGGTGGTCAGCGGCCCCAGCGCATGCCACCCCAGCGGTTTCGACGGGCCCGTGGGGGCGCGGGGGCTGTACCCGGCCATGCCCCAGGGCGGGGGCCGGCGCAAGCTGCGTCGTGGGGAGCCGGTCCTGATCGATCTCGTTTTCGGCTACAGCGGATACTTCGTGGACAAGAGTCGGACATTCTTCCTCGGCCCACCCGCCGACGAGTACAGGGAGGCCTATGACCTGTGTCTGCGCATCCAGGAGGCGGTCGTCTCCCGCCTTCGTCCGGGGAACCGTTGCGATACGGTGTACCGGGAGGTGATGCAGGCCTTTGAAGGGGCCTCCCCTTACTGGGAGCACTTCATGGGATGCGGCGAAAACCGGGTGCGGTTTCTGGGGCACGGTGTCGGTCTGGAACTGGACGAGTGGCCCGTGCTGGCACCGGGCTTCCGCAAGCCCCTTCAGGCCGGGATGACACTTGCCGTGGAACCCAAGATCTTCCTGCCGGGCCGGGCGGGCATCGGGGTGGAGAACACGTTCCTCGTGACCGAGGGAACCCCGGAGAAGCTCACCGACTTTCCGGACGATCCTGTGGTGGTGGACTGACAGCTAGAAGTTTGCGTGTCGCAGGAACCGCTGATACTTGGTCTCCGGCTGCGGTTCGCAACGGATACCCAGGTCTGCCAGGAGGGTCTCCAGAACAGGCCGGTCCCGGTCCGGTTCGCCGGTTTCCACCTCCACCTCGAAATCCTCGGCTCCGCCGGAATACCTGCTGGCGTCCACTTCCAGGCACAGACCTCTCATCATCCGGTACACCCGCCGGCGATTCTCCATGCTTCCGGCCCACACCAGGGGGCATCGCCCTTCAAAGGCCGTTTCCAGGGCCTTCATCCCCTGGAACCCGCCTTCCCAGAGGGCTTCCGCAGCGGAGGGGATCTCCTCGATCGACCCGTTCCAGGGCTCCTCGAATTCCAGGGAGGAAACCAGTCCCCGGCGCAGCGGCCCCCCGAGCTTTATGGTGAGGACCGCCCTGCCCTCCGCCACCCGGATCCGAATCACACCCCGGTCCCCGGGGACCGTGCCGTCGGGCGACCGGAAGTAGTGGTTGACCTGCATCGACTCGGACGAGAGGTTTCCAAGCGACCGACAGAGTTTCTCATAGGCGTCTCTGCCGTCCAGCCTGTACTTGAGTTCGATCTCCCGCTGAACGGGGGTCATGTACGGCACCTTCTCAAAGCGTCGCGGGGTTCAAGACGGTTCCGGTTCGGGCGCCTCGTCTTTTTCGGCTTCTTTATCGAGTTCTTTTTCGGCTTCTTTTGCGGCGCCTCTTCCCGCGCTCTCCTTCAATTTCCAGAACAGGTTGGGGGCGTCCCTGGATTCGTCATACACCGTGACGAGGATCTGGCTGGAAAGGATCCGGGAAAGCTCTGCGGGGTTCTGCTGCTGCTGCTCCAGCAGTTTGCGAAGGATCTCGGCCTTCTGCAGGTTCCTCACAAATTCGAGGAGGGGGGGGACGGCATCCGGGGGAAGGTCACAAACCTCATACAGCAGTCCCCGGAACGGATCCAGGGAACAGACGGGCCGGGCGGCATCCAGTTCCACCTCCGGCAGGGACTCCCCCTCCCTTCCCTGTGAGAGGGCCAGGTACTGCTCCGCCATGGGCTTCAGGTGGGGCATGGTCTCCCTGACCGCCTTCACGTACTTCCGGGCCACCGCCCGGGCCGCCCTGTTTTCCTGGAATTCCTGAAAGAGCCAGACCCCCATGGACCCTACCAGAAGTCCCCCCAGGATGTTCAGCATGTCACGCAGCCAGAGGCGCGATTTCCTCGCCGGAGCCTGGGTCTTTTTCCTGGATTTACCCCCCTTGTTCTTTCGTGCAGCCATACCTCTCTCCTTTGCATGCAAACCGACCGGCTTCCAAGCTACGGGAGGACCCGAGGGACTGTCAAGAAATGCAGGATTGAAAGGCGGCCTCCCGACCCGATTTCTCCGGGTTCCGCGAAGGCGGACTCATTGACAGGCGACGGACCTGTTCTTACACTGTCATGGTTTTCCCGACCGCTGCCTTACCCAGGCCGTTCACCCCGCTCACAGCCACACAAAGTGACCAGGAGACCCATGAACGCGAAGGGACGAAAATCCGCCCCGCTTCCCCGGCTGATCGCCCGGTCCGTCTGGCCAAAAGCAACGGAGGGGGTCCTCCGGTACCGGTTCCCGATCCTGATTACCCTGATCCTCCTGTTCGCCACCTCGGTCTACGGGATCTTCCAGCTCCGCGCTGATTTTTCCTTTGAAACCATCTTCCTCTCCGAGGACAAGGAGGCCCGGTTCTTCGATGAGTTCAAGGAACGCTTCGAGGAGTCCAGCCGGGACATCGTGGTAATGATCCAGGGAGACGGCCTGTTCCGAAGGGAGGGAATGGGCCGGGTTCTGGCGCTGACCGAAAAGATAGAGGAGTTGGACGGCATCGAGAAGGTGGTGAATGTGTTCAACGCCCCCTCGATCCAGGGCACGGAAGATGGCGTGATCATCGAACCCCTGGCCGAAGAGGTCCCGGACACCGAAGCAGAGGCGGAGGCCATCCGCGAAAAAGCCCTGGACAACCGCCTGTTCCACAGGATGTTCTCTTCCGAAGACGGGAACACCCTGGCCCTGCTCGCCCGGCTGGCCCCGGACATCCAGACGGAGAAGCAGAAACGGCCGGTGATCGCAACCATCCAGGACCTCTCCCGGCAGATGATGGGCGACCACTTTTCCCTGTTCTTCTCCGGGATCCCCACCATCCAGAAAGAGTACACGGACCAGGGCTTGAGCGACATGCGAAAATTCTTCGCCCTGAGCGCGGCCATCGTCTGCTTTTTTCTCTACGTGACCTTCCGGAACATGGCCGGGCTTTACCTGCCCCAGGCCACGGTGATCACCAGCGTGGTGCTCCTGCTGGGGCTCATGTCCCTGTGCCACCAGAAGATCAACCTGATCAACAACGTGATCCCCAGCCTGCTGCTGGTCTACGGGATCGCCGACTCCATCCACCTGCTGCACCGCTACTACGAGGAGCTGGGAAAAGGGCTGGGCAAGCGGGAGGCCCTGCTCGTGACCATCCGGCACATGGCCCTGGCCT
>CAYTRL010000173.1:8749-11836 GCA_964439795.1 uncultured Thermodesulfobacteriota bacterium | reverse complement strand
GACTGGCAGGCATCCCGCAGCCCTGGTCAAGGATGGAGATCTTCACGCAACGTCTCCGGGGCAGGGGGCCCCGGCCCCCGGGGCGGAGGTTCTCCGCCCGGATCCGGATCGTTCCCCCTTCCGGCATGGCCTGGTCAGCATTGATCACGATGTTCTGGATTACCTGGGAAATCTGCCCCTTGTCCGCATCCACGGACCAGAGGTCTTCTGGAAGGTCGTACTCACCCTTCACATTGGATCCGCTCAGGGCGAACTCCGCCGTGTCCTGCAACAGGCCTGCAACGTTCAGGGGGACCGTGACCGGAGCGCCTCCCCGTGCAAAGGTCAGCAGCTGCTGGGTGAGTTCCCTGGCGCGCTGTGCCGCGGACTCGGCGTTTGTCAACATTTCGGAAATATCCTGCGGAAGATCCCCGCAGATCCTCGCCATGGAGATGTTCGCAACGATACCGGTGAGGATGTTGTTGAAATCATGGGCGATGCCCCCTGCCAGCGTCCCCAGCGATTTCAGGTTTTCCACGCGAACCAGTTCTTCTTCCATACGCTTCCGGTCCGAGATGTCCACCGCCATGCCCACAAGGCAGGTTCGTCTGCCGAAGGTTTTTCTCACACCTGTGAAGTAGTAGGGGGTTTTCGTGCCATCCCGGGACACGATCTGGTTCTCCATGGAGCTCTTTCCTTCCCGGAAGACCTCTTCAATGGCGTCACGGGCCTTCTCAGAATCAGGGCCCTGAAAGAAATCGAAGGGGCTCATGCGCGAGACCTCCCGGGCCGAGTATCCGGAGACATCTTCCAGGTTCTTGTTCCAGCGAAGAAAAACCCCCTCTTGATCGATCACATAGAAAACGCCCGGCAGACTGTCGATGATGGATTCCGAGTAGCCGCTGCCCTCGAGCAGTTTTTTGCGGGGGTGCCGTCTCTGAGTGGAGACCTCGCCTGCTTCCCGGATGCCGTCCTCCTTCGGTTTTCCACGGGGTTTTTTACTCATGGGAAACGGCTCCCTTCGGTTCCGGGTATCCGGGGGATATTCCCTCACGATCCAATACGGAACGGGGAGCGCCCCCGAAGCGGGTGGAGATCGGAAAAACCTGCGAACGGCACAGGTTGTGCCGGCGGATCGTCACGTTCGTGGTTGCAGTGTACAATCCGGTTTCATTTGCTGTCAATGGGTTTGATTCGTTTGATACGTCTCGGGAAGTGGAAATCGGTGCCTGTCCCCAATTTTTTGTCATTAATTTCTCAGCCAGCCTTCTCATGGCGAATGTTGCGAGGAGCCGCAGGCGACGCGGCAATCCCCCGGGAATAAAAGCCTCACGGGGCCGGGGGGTTGCCACGCTTCGCTCGCAATCTCCACTTCGTTGCGACGTCACTTCGTTCGCGATCTTCGACTTCGCTCCGCTCGCAATCTCCTGCGTTGGACTGATTGTCCAAAACCATGAATTGTTCCGCACTGGGGCGAAAAGCGACACCCTCGTTCGCCGGGATGACGACAATTTAGAATATATCAACGGTCTGTCAGGCCCCGGAGGCCTTCGGGGCCGAACCTTCTTTCCGGATCGCCGCAGGTACCGCGGTGATAGGCAACAGCACGGTGAAGGTCGTTCCTTTGCCGGGCTGACTCTGCACCCGGATGTTCCCCCCGTGCTTCTTCACGATTCCCAGGGATACCGACAGGCCGAGCCCCGTGCCCTTGCTGCGGCGCTTGGTGCTGAAGAACGGGTCGAAGATGTTCGGCAGGATGTGTTCCGGTATGCCCGTGCCGCTGTCCCGGACCTCCACGGAGAGAAAACCGGGCTCCGCGGCTTCCCCCACGCGGATCTCCAGGAGGCCCCCGCCGGGCATGGCGTCCAGTGCGTTGAGCACCAGGTTGACGAAGATCTGGCTCAGGCTTGGCTTGTCCCCGTAGATCGGCGGCAGGTTAGGGGGGGGAAGGAACTCCACTTTCACCTTCTTCAGCTTCAGCTCGTTGCTGGTCAACTGCAGCGTTTCCTCCAGCAGGCGGCCCACATCCACGAGTTCGGACTCCAGCTCGCTCTCCCTTGCGAAATCCAGGAGGTTCCGGACGATGCGGGTTGCGCGATCCGCCTGGGTGGTCAGGTCGTAAATCATTTCCAGGCGCTCCTCGTCGCTCAGCTCGTTGTAGTCTTCTTCCAGGATGGCCGCGGTGAGCATGACGTTGTTGATCGGGTTGTTGAGCTCGTGCGCGATCCCGGCCGTAAGGGTACCCACGGCCCGGAGCTTGTGAGACTTCACCAGCATGTCGTGGCGGTGGCCCAGCTCCGTCATCATGTGGTTCAGGGCGATGGAAAGGTTGGTGAACTCGTCACGGAACCGGCGGGCTGGAGGGATCGGGGTGAAGTCCCCATGCGCGATCCGTTCGGTGATCCCCAGCAGGCGGCTCAGAGGTGTGAGGATCTGGCGGGCGAGAAAGTTGGCCGTGTAGAAGATCAGGGGGAGCAGGATCGCCAGAAAGACCAGGGGAAGCCGCTTGAAGAGCTTGAGCATGAGCTGCACGGCCTTCCGCTCCTCCTCGGCCAGTTCCAGCGATTGGGAGACCATGGCCGCGCCGTGCTCCCGGAGGGCCGCCTCGATGGCCGGGTGCTTGGGAAGGGGAGGCGTATCACTGTGGCTGTCCAGGGCCTGGAGTCTCTCCAGCAGCTGGATGTACTTGACCAGGTGGCCCTCCACAAGGCGGAACTTCCTTTCGCCGATGACACTCTCCAGTTCCCCCTTGCCCGAGCTTAGAAGCCGCGAGGCGATCTGCACGTGCTCGATCACATCCTGCAGGTTGGTCCCGTACAGGAAGTAGTTTTTCTCGAACCGGCGGGCCTGCTGGATCTCGGTGGTGTAACGGTCCGCGATCTCGAGAAACGCCATCTTCTGTTCGAGACGGTTCAGGGTAAACCAGGCCGAGAGCGTAACCCCGGTGCTGACAAGAAAAAAGAGGAGAAAGCCCAGGGTGAGCCGGGCCCGGACGCTGATGCCCGGCCGGGCCAGCAACGCCTTTTCCACAGGGTCCCGGTGCCCCGCAGCGGAGGGGGGGGGGATGGCGGAAGCGGCTTCCTGAAGACGTTGTCCGCTGGCTTCCGG
>CAYTRL010000173.1:0-8739 GCA_964439795.1 uncultured Thermodesulfobacteriota bacterium | reverse complement strand
CCCCCCCGACCCCCGCGCCCGCCGGCCCCCGCCCGCCCCGCGGCCGCGCCCGGTCCCCCCGGCCCCCCCGGGGGGGGGGAGGTGGGCTGCTGCAAACCGTTTTTCTCTGCCATGAAAAACTCCTTTCCGGTTTTCGCCGGAAGGCCAGAAATACATCCCATCCATGTTTTTCAACGACCGAGGAGTTTGTCGGGAACCATCATGTTGTTGTTATACCGGCACCGGATCGGAGTCCGGGGCAGGCTCCGGCCCGGATTCCTGTCAGGTCGTCATCCCGGCGAACGCCGGGATCCAGGGGTGGCCGGAAGGGGGATGCCACGGGGCCTCCCTCTCCTCTCCCCTGGATTCCGGATCAAGTTCGGAATGACGGATAAGCCTTTGCGCCTGTTTTCCGACACCCTCCTGGAGGGCTACGGAGGCGTTTCTTCCGTTCGGTGTTACTCTTCCGTGATCTGGTACTTCTTGAGTTTCCGGTACAGTGACACCCGGTCAATCCCCAGAATCCGTGCCACCCTGGACTTGTTGTGCTCCGACCGCTCCATCACCCAGTGGATGTACTCGCGTTCCAACTCCTCCAGGGACCGGAACGGGTGGGACTCCTTGTGAAACGAGAAAACGTCCATTTCCGTGATATCGGCGGGGAGGTCCCGGGGAAGAATCAACTCTTCCGTGGAAAAGGCCGCGCTCCGCTCAACGATGTTCTCCAGTTCACGAACGTTTCCGGGGTAGTCGTAGCGTCCCAGAAGTTCCATGGCTTCCGAAGCGAACCCGAGCAGCTTTTTTCCGGACCGTTCCGATACCTTTCCGAGAAAATGAACGGCCAGCAAAGGGATGTCCTCCTTGCGTTCGGAAAGCGAAGGGATATGCAGGGGAACCACGTTCAGACGGTAGTAGAGGTCCTGGCGGAACTGGCCGGCCTTTACGGATCGCTTGAGATCCTTGTTGGTGGCCCCGATGATCCTCACGTCGATGGAGACCGGCGATACGCCGCCCACCCGGAGAAGTTCGCGTTCCTGGATCACCCGAAGGAGTTTGGCCTGCATGGAAAGGGGCATGTCTCCCAGTTCATCGAAAAAGATCGTACCCCCGTCCGCACTCTCCAGCAGGCCCGGCCGTGCGGATGTGGCGCCGGTGTAGGCCTCCCGCTCGTGTCCGAACAGCTCGTTGGCAAGCAGGTCTTCAGAGAAGGAGCCGCAGTTGAGGGCCAGGAACCGTTTGTCCGCACGAGGGCTCAACTGGTGAACCGCCCGGGCCACGAGTTCCTTGCCGGTGCCGGACTCTCCGGTGATCAGGATGTTCGAGTGCGTGGCCGCGATCTGGGGAAGGAAGCTCTTGAGTTCCAGAATGGGCCGGCTCTGCCCGATGATCTTCTCGATTCCCCGGGCACGGTGTGAAGTCAGCCGGCGGACTTCCCTCCGAAGATTGATCTTTTCCATGGCGTTGGAGACCACGCACCGGAGCTCGTCCAGTTGAACGGGTTTCTGCAGGTAATGGAAGGCTCCCTTCTTCATGGCTTCGATGGCGGTGGAGACCGAGGCGTATCCGGTCATGATGATGACCTCGGAATCCGGAACCTGCTCTTTCACGTGAGAAAGGATCTGAAGACCGTCCACCTCGTCCATGACCAGGTCCGTCACGACCAGATCGAAGCGGTCCCCGCGGAACTTATTGAGGGCTTCCTTTCCTCCGGAGGCGGGGACGACACCATACCCTTTTCGCTTCAGAAAGCGGCTCAGGTTCTTCAAATTCACTGCGTCGTCATCCACCACGAGCAGCCTGCCGGAGCAACGGGCGGCGCCTACGCCGGTCTGCAGGAGGTTGCTTTCCCCCGGGATCTCCATCGCTCATCTCCTTCTTCATCGGAACGAGGGGATCGATCTCAGTTCTGTTGCATATTGTAACACATCGGTTCACGACGACAACAAGAATTTACTCCCCTGTTATTAAAGAGAAATATTAATTTACAAATCTGCAGATGATGCAAAATGCAACAAAAATAAGAAGGTCTTAAAGGAACACTCTCCATGGGTGATGTTCCTTTTTTGTAACGGTTTTCACGCCTTTTCTCTTCACCGACCCCAATGGCCCGGGTCTTGCTGCTGCATGCTGAGTACAACCTGTTCCTGTTCGTCACCCCATGCCGACACCGCGCAGCTTTGTTGAACCGTCTCGAAATTCACAGGGTTGAGACATGATCAAGAACCCGCAAAGAAAGGTCCTGGTGTTGCTGGACAACCCCGAGATCCGGAGGGAGGTGGTCCGTTACTCTGTGGAACTGGCCCGAAGGACCGGTGCGGGGATCTTCTTTCTCATGCTCCTGCGCAGAGAGAACCGTTCTTCGGAGAGGGCCCCCACAGGGGGGCAGGTGGAAAAACACCCGGTTGGTATTGCCGGAAAGGATGCGTTGAAGGAATGCCTGGAGAAAGCACGCGGTTATGGGCTGGAGGCGGAGAGCGCGCTTCGCCAGGGGGATCCCCCCTCGGAACTGCTTAAATTTCTTGCCGAGTCCAGGTCTTACCAGACCGTGGTCTGGGGGGGGAACGAGGTTTTTCTACGCGGCGGGCGCGTGCCGGTCCGCGGACACTGGCTGGCGCGCATACGGGAAGAGCTGAACGGGGCGCTGGTGGTTCCGTCCCTGAAAAGGAAACAGGCATGATCATGGTCTCCGAACGGGAGAGACGGGCGAAATGGGTTTGCTGAAGCGGAGCCTCGGAAGAAAGAGCGGTGCGCCGCAATCGCTGGAAGCGGATCGAAGGATTACACGCTTTCATCGACTGGTGGAGCAGCATCGGGAACTCCTGGACCTTTTTTCAGACTTGAAGGATAAACAGTCCGGGGAGTACATCCTGGACCGGCAGTACATCGAAGCACAGCTGGATCGCGCCTACGAAGGAGGCCGGCGGATCCTTTACGACATGCACGTGATTTCCCATTCGGATGGAGAGGCGGGATACGAAGCGCTGGACCGGGTCCGCGCCCACTCAGAGGAAATCATGCGTCAGCAGCGGAACACAGGAAGCGGGCAGGACGAACCGGAAGCGGGAGAGGATCACGACTGGGAGATCCGGGCACTTCGAGAGATTTACGATCAGCTGACAGGGATCGGCGGGAAACAAGGCGCAGCCCTGTCCATGCCGGAAGAGACGGTTTCCTGGAGTCTCGCGGAGTGGCTGGGCTGGGCGCATGCCGAAGCGGCGCAGAAGCTGGCGGACCGGCTGCCGTCTCTGGCAACCGATCCTGTGACGCCGCAGGGAACAGCATGGAGAACCGGCTTTTGTTTCAACCTTTTTCCCCTTGGGGGGATGCGTCGGAGACAGGAGGAGGTTGCGATGTGCCTGGAGCGGGGGCCGTCCGAACAAGAGGTCGCCGTGGACCTGCTGCCGCTCTGCTATTTCCTGGAAGGGCTGGCGCCGCTTCGGAAAGATCCCGCCGCTGCCGCGCCGGCGGGGGCGTCCCCCGGGCAGGACGCGCCAGCGGATGTTGCGGAGTGCCTGCATCTCCACGTGGGCGAGGGGTTCCTGCTCCTGCAGCTCCCCCCCTGGCTCCCGCTTCGTCTCTTTCTCTGTTCCCTTTCCGTGCAAGAAGCCCATAACCTTTTCTACCTGTTCGGATCGACCTCCTCTTCGATGTCAGCTCCGGTCTCCTGCCGGCTGGAGTCGGCGATGGAACCGTTTCCCAGCTACTTCAGCAACACCCGTTCGGGCGCCTGGATCAACTGGGCATCGGGTTTCACCTGGGCGCAGGGAGAGGAACGGCTCCGCATGCTGGGGCATCTGTTTTCCGATTGCTGGAATGCATCCCGGGGGGCAGGAACGCAGAAGGAGATCCTGGCGTGTATGCGGCAGGGTCTCCGCGCATGGCTGTCTGAAGCAAACATACAAGCGTCCCTGTTTTCAGAAGGGGCCGGATGATAAACAAAGGAGGAGGTGTATGGAAAACCCCCTGGAGATCGTCGTAGTCGATGATGAACCGATCGTGAGGAAACGGCTGAAGCCCGCCCTGGAGAAGGACGGGTACCGGGTGGAGGTATTTGACGACGGGTCCGGCGTGTTGAACCGCATCCGGGAGAAAAACTTCGACATCGTGGTCACCGACGTACGCATGGAGGATGTGGATGGAATCCAGGTGCTCCAGGAGGTCCTGGCTCGTTCCGCGGAAACCAAGGTGATCATCATCACCGGGTATGCCACCGTGGAGGTGGCCCGGGAGGCCCTGTCAAAAGGTGCGTTCGACTTCATCGCAAAGCCGTTCAAGCCGAACGATCTTCGTGCCATCATCGAAAAGGCCGCCGAGGCCATCCGCGCCGAGAAAAAACAGGGATAGGAGCGGAAAGGATGTCTCCCGGATTTCTGAGACGTCACAGGAGGAAACCGCCCGGGCACTCGGCCCGGCACGCCTACGAATGCCTTCGCAACCTTTTTAACCGGAACACCCTCCTTCTGGAGCAGATGTCGGAGATCGAAGCCGATCTGGGATTTTATCATCCTTCCAGCCCTTACCTTCAGTGGAAGATCACCCGGATGGCCGATGAAACCCTGCTGCTTGCCGAAGACCTGAACGTGCTTTCCCGCGGACGGTTTACCGGTCTGTACCGGACGTCCCTGCGCGTCCGATCAGATCTGGCCGGAGCGCTTCTTGAGCGGTCCACGGAACGGTACGGCATTCCACTGTCGGTCGACCTGGAGGAGGCGGCCCGCGCTCCACGAGGCCTGGTGGGGAACAAGGCAGCCAACCTGGGAAAGGTCCGTGAGGTTCTTCCGGAACACGTTCCGGACGGGTTCGTAATCACCACCGAGGCCTACTGGAGGTTTTTTCACGAAAGCGGATTGTTCCCGGGCGTCTTGCCGCTCCTGCGTGAGATGGAGGCGATCCAGGACCCCGATCTCATGCACAACAGGCTCGCGGCGATCCGGGACCGGATCCGGGCGGCACGTTTTCCCGGAGAGATCCGGGAACACATTCTGCACCAGATCGATCATGCGGGATCCGGGATTGCCTGGGCGGTACGATCCAGTGCGGAAGGTGAGGATGGAAGGTTTTCTTTTGCCGGGCAGTTCGAGAGCTTCCTGAACGTGAGTGCAAGCGAAGCGGTCGGGGCATACCTGGGCGTGATCGAGAGCCGGTTCACCCCGCGGGCGGTCCAGTACCGGCGATCCCTGGGCATGCGGGAGATCGATACGCCCATGGCCGTCCTGTTTCTACAACAGTTGAATGCCAGGAGCGCGGGGGTCCTGTATACCCGGGATCCGGCAAACCGGCGGGCGGAAGACATGCTCATCCAGTCGGTCTGGGGCCTGGGGCAGGACCTGGTCAGCGGCAGGATGGACGCGGACCGTTTTCGAGTGTCACGTCTCGATGAGGAAAAGGTCCTGGAGGAACAGGTCCACCCGAAACCCAGGAAACTCGTTGGCGGCCCTGAGGGAGGGGTGCGTCTGGATCCCCTGAGCCGGGAGGACGCGATGCGGGCGAGCCTGCACCGGGACGACATAAAACGTCTCGGGCGGATCGGCCGCGTCCTGGAACGGCATTTCAGAATGCCCATGGACATTGAGTGGGTGATCGATGCGGGAGGGAAGGTGTGGGTGGTTCAGGCCCGGAAGCTGGTCATGGATGAACCGCAGGATGACCGGCCGTCTTCCGAGGTCACAGGGGAAAAACCGATCCTGGAGGGCGGTGTGCCCATCCAGGCCGGCAGGGCGTCAGGACCCCTGGTGCGGGTCCCCGGATCCAGCCTGCCCCGAAAGGTCCGCGACGGTTCGATCCTGGTTCTGTCCGTGGCCACGCCGGAGATCGCCACGCTCCTGCCCTCCATGGCGGGGTGTATCGCCGAGACAGGCAACCCGGCGGGACACGCAGCGTCCCTGCTTCGGGAGTGGAAGGTGCCGAGCCTGTTCGGTCTGGAAGGTGCGCTGAGCCTGCTGGAGGAAGGGGATGTCATCGGGCTGGATGCCACCCACCATAAGATCTACCGGGGGAGGCCCTGGCCGGAACCCGCGGAGAAAAAAGTGCGCCGGGACACGGCCACGGCCTCTCCCTGGGAGAAGGATCCGCTGTACCGACACATCTTTCCGCTCCGCCTTACGGATCCTGCATCTCCCCGGTTCCGTGCAGAGGGATGTTCTTCCCTGCACGACGTCATCCGCTTCGTTCACGAAAAGGCCGTGGAGAGCCTTTTCCTCCTGGGTGACCGACAGTCGGGCAGAAAGGCGCAACAGGCGAAGTGGTTGAAGTCGGAGATCCCTCTGAACATCATGGCCCTGGACCTGGGGCGGGCCTTTCCCGTGGATGCGGAAAGGCTGCGAACACTGGCGCCTGAGCAGATCGCCTCCATCCCGTTTCAGGCCGTCTGGAGGGGGATCTCGGACCCGCGTGTCAGCTGGGCAGGACGGAAGCAGGTGAGTATGAAGGGGTTTTCCTCGGTACTCGTCTCTTCCCTGTCGGCCAGCGGGGCGGGAAGCCGGAAGCTGGGAGACCGGAACTACCTGCTCGCGGCGCGGGATTACATGAATATCAACCTCCGGCTGGCCTATCATTACACCATGGTGGATGCCCTGGTGGGAGAAAGCCCGGAGAACAACGTTGTCAACTTCCGGTTCCGAGGAGGGGGCGCCGGTGTGGAACGACGTGAAATGCGCGCCCGCTTCCTCTCCGAGACCCTGTTGCGGTCCCGTTTCGCGGTGGACCGGCGCGGGGACCTGATTACGGCCTGGTTCCGCCGGTATCCGCGGGCCCGGTGCGAGGAGGCCCTGGAGATGCTTGGACGGCTTCTGGCCTGCTCGAGGCAGCTGGATATGCTCATCGGCAGCGTGGGCATCGCCCACGAGTACGCGGAACGGTTCCTTGCCGGTGAATATGATGCGTTTTCCTGAATCGACGGTTTCACGAACCGGTTCTATGGCGGAAGCAGATGAAGCAACCCGGGGGGAGGAAAGATGGAAACGCTGACGCTGGAAATGATCCTGGTCATGACGATGATCTGCCTGGCGATCTTCCTGTTCATCGTGGAGTGGATACGCGTGGACGTGGTGGCGATCCTGATCATGGTATGCCTGCCGCTTCTTCACCTGGTCACCCCCAAGGAAGCCTTTGTGGGGTTCAGCTCCAACGCGGTCATATCCATCATTGCGGTGATCATCATCGGAGCGGGGCTGGACAAGACCGGGGTCATCAACCGCCTGGTGACACCGGTCCTGAAGGTAGCCGGAGAGTCCTCATCCCGGATCGTGATCGCCATCTCCCTGACCGTGGCGGGAATCTCCAGTTTCATGCAGAACATCGGCGCCGCCGCCCTCTTTCTGCCCGCCATCCAGAGGGTGAGCAAGAAACTCAAGATCCCCATTTCGCAACTGCTCATGCCGGTGGGGTTCTGCGCCATCCTGGGGGGGACCATGACCCTGGTCGGTTCCAGTCCCCTGATCCTGCTGAACGACCTGCTGGCCCCGTTCAACCTGGAACCGTTCGGCCTGTTCGATGTTACGCCCCTGGGCGCCATGCTGGTAGTGAGCGGCATCGCCTATTTCGTGGTGTTCGGCCGGTTTGTCCTCCCCCGCCCGAAACAGGAGGCGGAGGAACCGGAGGAAACCCCGGGCGGGGAGTCCCATGAAAGTTATCACGGCATCGGGGAACCCTGGGAAATGCGTACCCCGGAGGACTTCACGCATTACCGGGAATCGGTCACGATCCAGGATTTGCACAAGCGGTACCTGGTCAACGTGGTGGCCATCGCCGAACCGCCCAACCTGATCACGGTAAACCCCCTTCCGCAAAAGGAGTTGAGGGACAACACCGACATCGCCCTTTACGGTACCGAGAAGAACGTGAGGCGGATGGTCGAGGAAGAGGAGATGGAGGTCAAGGACTCCCTGGAGGCGTTCCGGGACATGTTCTCCACCGAGAATTCCGGCACCGTAGAGGCGGTGGTGGCTCCCCGGTCTGCCCTGGCGGGAAAGACGCTCAACCAGATGAACGTGATGGACCTGTTCCGCGTCACGCCGCTGGCCGTGTATCGGCACGGCCGGACCCTGGTCAGCGATGTGGCGGACGTGACCCTGGGCGTGGGAGACGCCATCCTCTTTCAAGGGTCGTGGAAGCGACTCAAGGCTCTGCAGAACGATAAGTCGCTGATCTTCACAACTCCCGTGGACGTGGAGGAGATGAAGCCCGAGAAGGCACTGTTCGCCGGGCTGTGGCTCGCCGTGGCCCTCACCATGATCATCGTGTTCAAGATCCAGCTTTCAGTGTGCCTCATGACCGGGGCCCTGGGCATGATCCTCACCCGGGTGCTCACCATCGACGAGGCCTACCAGTCGGTGGACTGGCGTACGATCTTTCTTCTGGCCGGACTGATCCCGCTGGGCATCGCCACGGAAAAGACCGGAACCGCCGCCTGGATCGCCCACCAGGTGCTGGGAGCTCTGGGCGGGTCGGTGTCTCCGATCGTCCTTCTCACGGTGATCGCCGTTCTCTCCACGGCGTTCACCCTCGTGATCTCCAACGTGGGTGCCACCGTGCTCCTGGTGCCGCTGGTGGTGAACATGGCCCTTGCCGCGGGTACCGATCCGCGAATGGCCGCTCTGATCGTGGGCATGGCCACGTCCAACTCCTTCCTGCTTCCCACCCATCAGGTCAACGCCCTGTACATGGGGCCGGGCCACTACCGGAGCATGGACTTCATGAAGGCGGGCAGCATTCTGAGCGTGATCTTCATCGTGGTCCTGATCGGAGGGATCCAGTTGTTCT